>CAMDGQ010000060.1 GCA_945897955.1 Tepidiphilus sp. J10
TCCGGCAACTCCATCAACAACCTGGCGATGGCCCAGTCCCAGGTTTCCTTGTTGAAGTCGTGGCGCATGAGCCTGAACAGGCTCGTATCCACTTCACCCTTGGCTTCGCGTTCCTGCCGTTCGGCATAGTCTCGCAACAGCTTGCTGACACGATCCAAGGCACGTTGCCGGGTGGTCAACGCTTGATAGTGTGCGCGAGCATGGCGCTCGAAGGCTTCGGCCTGGCGTTCGGGGGATTGCCACAGCTTGACCATGACTTCGGCGGCGTTGCGTGCTTCGGCCTCATTGCCTGCCACGAAGGCATCGAGAAAGCAGCCGTTCACCAGTAGCAGAACGATCCATTCTGTCGGGCAGGCGCTATCGCTCCAGTCTTGCTTGTAATCTTCGATATAAGTCAGCACACAGCGCGGCGCGGCGTCGGTTTCGTATTCAACGAAATCACCCAGCCGGTAGTCGTTCAGGATGCAGGCAAATTCCTTGCTCTGAACGGCAAATTGCCGGCCTTGATTCTTGAAGTGAAACGTATCGAACATTCCCATATTGCCCCTCTCCGAGTTCCCCGCATCGCTTCTCCGGCGACTGTGACGGGTTTGAAATAACCAAGGATTCAATCTTCAAATTGCCGGCCATCGTGCCACTCGCGTGTCTCACCAGGCGAGACTGGCCGAATCTTTTTTCTTGCGGCTCTACGCCCGCCTTACCCGCTATTTGTTGTTTTTATCGCACATGCGACAAGGCCGGGTTTCCCCGGCCTTGTCGTTCAACAGTTGCAGCGTTTTATTCGACGCCCTGGCTGTGCAGGTATTCGTCGTAGTCGCCTTCGTAAACCACATAGCTGCCGTCCAGCTTCAGTTCGATGATCTTGTTCGCCAGTGAGCCGACGAACTGGCGGTCGTGCGAGACAAAGATCAGCGTGCCGGGGAACTGGTCGAGGCCGGTGTTGAGGGCTTCGATGGATTCCATGTCGAGGTGGTTGGTCGGTTCGTCCATCACCAGCACATTGGGGTGCAGCAGCATCAGTTTGCCGAACAGCATGCGGCCCTGTTCGCCGCCGGAAATCACGCGCACCGATTTCTTCACCTCGTCGCCGGAGAACAGCAGGCGGCCGAGCGTGCCACGCACCAGCGTTTCCAGGTCGCCGCCTTCGTAACCGCCGGCGCGCACCCAGGCACTGATCCAGTCGGTGAGCGCCTTGTCTTCGGCGAAGTCGGCGGTGTGGTCCTGCGCGAAGTAGCCGGGCTTGGCCTTTTCCGCCCATTTGACAGTGCCTACATCCGGCTTGAGTTCGCCCATCAACAGACGCAGCAGGGTGGTTTTACCGACACCGTTCTCGCCGATGATCGCAACGCGGTCGCCGGCATTGATGGTGGCCTTGAACTTGTCCAGCACCGGCACGCCCGGCTCGTAGCCGAAGTGGAGGTTTTCCACCTCCAGCGCCTGGCGATGCAGCTTTTCCTTGTCGTCGTAATCGAAACGAATCCACGGGTATTGGCGCGACGACGGTTTGACGTCTTCCACCTTGATCTTGTCGATCATCTTCATCCGGCTGGTGGCTTGGCGCGCCTTGGATTTGTTGGCACGGAAGCGACGCACGAACTCTTCCAGTTCGGCGATTTTTTCCTTCGACTTGCTGCTCACCGCCATCTGGCGTTCGCGCGCCATGGTGGAGGCTTCCATGTAGTCGTCGTAGGTGCCGGGATAGACCTTGAGGGTCTGGTAGTCGAGGTCGGCGATGTGGGTGCAGACCGAGTTCAGGAAGTGGCGGTCGTGCGAAATGATGATCATCGTGCAGTTGCGCCCGTTGAGCACTGACTCCAGCCAGCGGATGGTGTTGATGTCGAGGTTGTTGGTCGGCTCGTCGAGCAACATGATGTCCGGATTGGCGAACAACACCTGCGCCAGCAGCACGCGCAATTTCCAGCCGGGGGCGACTTCGCTCATCGGGCCGTTGTGTTTTTCGCTCGGGATATCGAGGCCGAGCAGCAGTTCGCCGGCGCGGGCTTCGGCGTCATAACCGCCCATTTCGCCGAACTGGC
Source organism: Tepidiphilus sp. J10 (assembly GCA_945897955.1). Taxonomy (GTDB): domain Bacteria; phylum Pseudomonadota; class Gammaproteobacteria; order Burkholderiales; family Thiobacillaceae; genus PFJX01. The sequence continues at coordinate 2,037 of CAMDGQ010000060.1, forward strand.
TTTCCAGATCGGCGGCGTGCAGGTAATCCGCCTCGGTTGCGTCCGGGTTCATGTAGATCGCGTCTTTTTCCTGCATCACGCGCCACATGTCGGCATGACCCATCATCACCACGTCGAGCACACGCAGTTCTTCAAAACCGAACTGATCCTGGCGCAGGAAGGCCATGCGCTCGTGCGGGTCGATAGAGACATTGCCGGCACTGGGCTCCAGCACGCCGGCCATGATCTTCATCAGCGTGGACTTGCCGCAACCGTTGGCGCCGATCAGACCGTAGCGGTTGCCGTCGCCGAACTTGACGCTGACGTTTTCGAAAAGCGGCTTGGCGCCGAACTGGATGGTGAGATTGTTGACGGTAAGCATTTGGAAACCCTTTGAAATCGGGCGCGATTTTAGCCGCAAGCGATGCCGGCCCGATGTTTCATATCAGCCCAACTATCAAAACCTATCAATGAATAACAATTTGATTGATGCATGCGTATCAATCAAACTATCAATCACTTATCAACAACAGCTTAATTGATAGATAAATGCGTCTTCCCACTCCCCCGCCAGCACCTGAAAACATCCTGGCCCAGGTTGACCCCGGCATGCTGCTCACGCTGCTTGCCGCACCGCGTTCGCCCCTGTGCGAAGGGCGCTACCTGCATTGGGACGTACTGAGGCACCGCACGCCACCTGCCGGTTTATCGCATGAACTCTGGTGGCTGGGCATCAAGCTGGCGCGCACCGCGCTGGCCCAGGTGCTGCCGCTTGTGGATCGGGACGGCGAAGCATTCCAGTTCGCCATGCCGGAACCCGCGCTGCGGGCACTGCACTTCATCGACCGCGATGCCGCCGGGCAGATTCTGATGGATGCGCCAGTGGCCTCGCCGCAAGACCGCGACCGTTATCTGGTCAGCTCGCTGATCGAGGAATCGATCACCTCCAGCCAGCTTGAAGGCGCTTCCACCACGCGCCGCGTGGCGGAGGACATGCTGCGCGCCGGTCGCCGGCCGCAGACTCCGAGCGAGCGGATGATCTTCAACAACTACCAGGCGATGCAGCACATCCGCGTCATTGGCCAGGAACCGCTATCGCCGCCGCTGATCCTGCAACTGCACCAGCGCTTGACTGCCGGCACGCTGGACGATCCGGCCGATGCAGGGCGTCTGCGCCAGACCGACGACGTACATGTGGTGGACCCGCTCGATGGAAAACTGCTGCACATTCCGCCCGCCGCTGCGTCCTTGCCGGAACGCATGCAACGCCTGTGCGATTTCGCAAATGGCAAGGAGTCGGACTCCCCATACGTCCACCCGGTGGTGCGCGCCATCCTGCTGCATTTCATGCTCGGCTACGACCACCCCTTCGTCGACGGCAACGGCCGCACCGCGCGCGCCCTGTTCTACTGGGCAATGGCGCGCCAGGGCTATTGGCTGATGGCGTATCTGTCCATCTCCAACGTGTTGCGGCGCGCGCCCGGCCAGTACGCGCGCGCCTATCTACACACTGAAACCGACGGCAACGACACCACTTATTTCCTGTTGCATCAACTGGATGTGATCAATCAGGCCATTGATGCCCTGCATGGCTATCTGAAGGAAAAGACGCGGGAAACGCGCGCCACCGAACGCCTGCTGGAAGGCGCGCCATCGCACGGCCTGTTCAATCACCGTCAGATCGCGCTACTCACTCATGCACTGAAATACGCCGATGCGCGCTACACCGTGGAAAGCCATCGCGCTTCGCATGCGGTGGCCTACGCCACCGCACGCGCCGACCTGCTGCAACTGGCGGAGCTTGGCCTGTTGCAACAACAAAGCCAGGGCAAACGTTTCGTGTTTCTGGTGCCCGGCGATTTGTCGGAACGGATGAACCAACTGTCCGCCGCAGCAACATGAGCATCTATCGCGGCCGCTTCGCCCCCACGCCGTCCGGCGCGCTGCATTTCGGCTCGCTGATCGCGGCGCTGGGCAGTTTTCTGGATGCGCGGTCGCATGGCGGCGAATGGCATCTGCGTATCGAGGATGTCGATCCGCCGCGCGTCGTGCCCGGCTCGGCGGATGCCATCCTACGCACGCTGGAGCGGTTCGGCTTTGAGTGGGATGGGCCGGTGGTGTATCAGAGCCGGCGCGGCGAGGCGTATCGCGCGGCGGTCGCAAGCCTGATCGACGCGGGGCGGCTGTACGGCTGCGATTGCACGCGCAAGCTGTTGAAGGAGAACGCACGCATCGGCGTCGATGGTCCGGTCTATCCGGGCACCTGTCGCGGTCGCGGCTTGCCGTTGAGTGCTGCGCTGCGCGTGCGCGTGCCGGCCAGTCGCATTGTGTTCGACGATCTGCTGGCCGGTCGCGTCGGCTGCGATGTGGCGCGCGAGTGCGGCGATTTCGTTGTTCTGCGCGCCGATGGCGTGTTCAGTTACCAACTTGCCGTGACGGTGGACGACGCCGAACTCGGTATCAGCCACGTCGTGCGCGGCGCCGACCTGCTCGCCTCGACGCCGCGCCAGATCGTGTTGCAACAGGCACTCGGCCACCCGACGCCGAGCTATCTGCATCTCCCCGTCGCGCTAAACGAGGACGGCGGCAAGCTCAGCAAACAAACCCTGGCTGCGCCGCTGCGCGACGATGATCCGCTGCCGGCACTGTTGCGCGCGGCGGCGTTTCTGGGCTTGGAAGGGATGGGCGAGGTCGGTTCTCTGGCGGAGTTCCGGCAACTCGCGCCGCAGTCCTGGCGACGCGACACGTTGCCGCCAGTGCGCGGCAAAAGATTGGCACTAGCGTAGGGTGCCGCCGCGCGCACCGTTTACGTGAACCGGTCGCGCGCACCCAACAGGCTGTAGGATGGGTCAAGCGCAGCGGACCCATCATTGTCACGTTCCGATGGGTCCGCTGCGCTTGACCCATCCTACGGATCTTGCAGGCAGCCGGTCACAGATTCAGCAGAATCTCGCGTTCCTGGGGCGAAGGTTCGAATCCGCGTTTTTCGTAGTGCTGGAAGATGGCGTCGACAACCTGCTGCGGTTCGTCGATGACCCGGATCAGGTCCATGTCTTCCGGGTTGATCATGCCCTCGTCGACCAGTCGGTCGCGAAACCAGTCCACCAGACCGCCCCAGAAACTCGATTGCACCAGAATGATCGGGATGCGCGGGGTCTTGCCGGTCTGCACCAGTGTCAGCGCCTCCATCAACTCGTCCAGCGTGCCGAAGCCGCCCGGCATGACGACATAGGCGCTGGCGAATTTGACGAACATCACCTTGCGCGCGAAGAAATGGCGGAAGGTCTGGCTGACATCCTGATACGGGTTGACGTGCTGTTCGTGCGGCAACTGGATATTCAGGCCGACGCTGGGCGATTTGCCGAAGAAGGCGCCCTTGTTGGCGGCCTCCATGACACCCGGCCCGCCGCCGGAGATGACTGCGAAACCGGCGTCCGACAACTTGCGCGAGATGGCTTCGGTGAGCATGTAATAGGCCGAGTCGGGCGCGATGCGGGCGCTGCCGAACACGCTGACCGCCGGCCGGATCGGCGCCAGCCGCTCGGTCGCTTCGACGAACTCGGACATGATCTCGAACATGCGCCACGATTCGCGGGCGGACAAGCGGGCTTCCTGGCCGCCACCAGGGTCGAACAGATGCGGAAGTTTGGGTTTGCTCATGGCGGGCGAATGATCTGAAGGCGCCCTGATTCTAGCGTGGCGCCTGTTACAAGCGGGGCGCTTGTTCAGCCGGCAGTCCGCCTTTGAGCAGGGTGTCGATATGGTGGACTGCCGCGCCGAACTCTTCCGCCGGGATCGGGCGGGAAAAATAGTAGCCCTGCGCGTAATGGCAGCCCATCCGGTTCAGCGCTTTGATGTGGTCGGACAATTCGACGCCCTCCGCCACAATGTCGAGCCCAAGACTCTTTCCCATGGCGATGATCGCGCCTACCAGCGTGTGCTCGTTGTTATCGTCCCGCATGTCGCGCACAAAGGATTGATCGACCTTCAGTGTGTCAACCGGGAACATTTTGAGATAGGACAGCGAGGAATAGCCGGTGCCGAAGTCATCCAGATAAACGCGGAACCCCATTTCATGCACGGCTTTGAGCCAGTGCAGGGATTTTTCGATGTCATGCAGCATCACGCCCTCGGTGATTTCAAGCGCCAGGCGGCGTGTTCCGATGCCGTAGTGATCGGTCACCTCCCGCAACCGGGCGGGCGATAGTCCATCCGGAATCTGCCGGCCGGAAACATTCAGCGACAGGGTGTAGTCAAGCGCCTGACCCTGCCAGGCGAGCAGTTGCCGGCATGCCGCGTCGAGCGCAAACAGGCCGATATCAATGATGAGGCCGGTTTTCTCGGCCAGCGGGATGAAGCTGTCGGGCGGCACCAGTCCGCGCGAGGGATGCCGCCAGCGAATCAAGGCTTCTGCGCCGGATACGCGCCGGGTCCGCAGGTCGATGATCGGCTGGTAGAACAGCACGAATTCGTTATTGCGGATGGCGCCGCGCAAGTCGTTTTCCAGATGCCGGCGATGTTCGGCAGCTTCGGCCAGGACGGGGTCATAGAAGACATGCACATCGCCACCCGCCGACTTGGCGCTGTCCATGGCCAGTTCCGACTGGCGCAGCAGGGTGGGCACATCGAACGCGTCGTTCGGGAACAGCGTGATGCCGATGCTGGCATGCAGGTTGATGGGTGAACCATCGACAAAGTAGGTCTGCCGTATCGCCTGCCGGATGCGCCCGGAAATCTTGTCGGCCACTTCGCCCTGGGTGATGCGGTTGAGGATGACGCCAAAGCTGTCCGCCGAGAGGCGGGCGACTGTATCGCCGCTCTTGACGCAACTCGACAGGCGGCTGGTGGTGGTCTGGAGAATGCTGTCGCCCGCCGGCAAACCCATGCCTTCATTGACTTGCCTGAATGCATCCAGGTTGATCAGCAACAACGCAAAACCGCCGGTTTGGGTGAAGGCGTATTCCTGGATATGGGCGCGCAGCCGCTCTTCCAGCCCGAGACGGTTTGCCAGGCCGGTCAGCGGGTCGGTGATGACCAGCCGCCTGGCGGACGCTTCCGCTTCCTTCAGGTGGGTGACGTCATGCACCACGCCTTGCAGAAGATTGTCGCCCACCGGGCTCAATACGATATTCACCCAGCGGCGCTTGCCATCGCGCAGGTGAATCAACATATCCTCGGCCATGGCGCTGCTGCGTCGTAACGCGCTGGAGATCAGTTCGCTGATCTTGCGGGGATCATCCCAGGACAGCAGCCCCATGTTTACCCAGGCGTATTCGTCATCGGCGTGGGGTTGAGCAAATTCGAACATGCGCTCGAAAGCGGGGTTCCACGATGCCAGCGAGCCGGCGCCGTCAATGATGAAGATGCCGGATTCGGCATTGTCGAAAATGGTGTGATATTTCTTTTCGTCGATCTCGCGTTGTACGCGCAGGTTGCGTTCCGCCGCCAGGGTGTTGACCAGGCGTTCCGACAAGGCATTGACGTCGCTGACCAGTTGGCCAAGTTCGGTATCGGCATGTCTGCGCGGGACAGGCAGTCGTTCGCCGGTGGTCGGGTCCATGCTGTGCAGTCGGTCGGACATGGCCTTGATCGGGCGCACGATGAACAGCAGCATGATCGCCGCCACGGCAAAGGCGACCATGGCCAGTTGCCAGCTCAGTTGAATCGCCGCCAATCTGACTTCTTCCTTGATTCTGGCCGAGATGACGCGCGGGTCGGGCGTCAGCAGGATATGGCCGACTATTTTTCCGCTGTCGAATGGCGAGTAGATCGGGCGCTTGAGCAGCTTGACCCCTTGCGCGTCGCTGGCGGCATCCAGCCAGCCGCGACGCTTGTCCGCCAGCACATGCTGATCGCCGGTAATGTTGACCGCGAGCACATCGGAGTTGCTCAGCAGGCCGTCCGCCAGATCGCCGGCCAGGGTGGCGTCCTTGGCAAAACAGGCAACCTCCAGCGTGCTCTCGATGGTGTCCAGCAACTCGTTCAGGCGAATTTGCGAGGTTTCCTGGGCGCGCTGGCTGGTGGTGTACGCGGTATAGGCGACCGCCACCACCCCGGCCAGGACGGAGGCCAGGATGACCATGAGGGTGGAGCGCATCAGCAGTCCGGGCATGCCGAGCAACTTTGCCGCCGCCGGATTCAGTTGGGTCATCGCTGAAATTCCAGAACGATACGGAAGCGCGGATCGACCTGGCTGCGTTCGATATAGGCGATGCTCCCGGCATGACTGCCCAAAAGCGTGATGACCTCGGAGACGGAGGACGCCGATCTGGGGGGCGATGTCTTCCCGGAAAAGATCAGCCGCGACCAGTAGGCATTGATCTCGTTCAGCTCCTTGTTGACCAGTCGGCGGTAGAACTCGGCCCGCAGGGCGCTGGTCTCGGGCTGGTCGATGGGTATCGCCTGGGCGCCATTCGGCAGCTTGCGGTAGCGGCCAAGAAAAATATTGATCACTTCGTCCTGACTGAGCCGTTCGATTCCGCTGCGGGCATTGACCACCACGACGGGCTCAGCATGCGGCCCAGACGCGACGCCAAGCAGCACGCAGATCAGAAGAAGCGGAAGCGTTCGCATGATCGTCAGAACACGAAATCCAGCGCCAGACTGTAGACGGTCATGTTTCCGTCCCAGTTGATCGGATCGGGATTCTTGAACAGGAACAACGAGGATGGCTTGCCATTGATCCAGTCAACCTGCGCCTTCATGGCCAGATTTTTCCGGATGTCCCAGCGTCCGCCCAAAGTCACCGTGTACTGGTCGATATGGCTTTGCGACACCATCATCGCGGTCAGTGCATCAATGCCGGGCAGCGGGCTCGAGGGCAGCGTTTCCTCCATCGAAAAACTGCGCGAGATGCCCAGATACGGCGTCAATTCCCCGAAGCGGTATGCCGCAAGCGCATAACCTGCCTTCGAGTCCTCATAGGCCGGGCTGTCATGCCGGATCTGGTTGAACATCAACTGAATGTTGAGCGGCCCCTGGTCGAACACCAGGCCGATCGAACTGAAGTGCGCGGCCTGCCTGGCCATCGCCATGTCCGGGACCATGGACAGGTAGGGGGGCAGGGTAAATCCGCCCAACACCAACCAGTCATCAATCGGTATCTCGCGCTTGAAACGCACCTGGGCATGGCTGAAACGTATCTGCCATGGTCCGTTCAGATAATCCAGATACCCGCCCGCCATGTTTGAACCGCTCAGATCCCAGTCAATACCGAATCCGAAGGGCGCCTTTTCAGGCGACCTGCCGGCAAACAGCTTGCCACTCAACAAGCCGTTGGCCATCGGAAAAGTCGTGCTGACATCCAGCCCGTCGATATAGGAAAAAACCAGCGAGCCGTAGAAATCCGGTGGCGGTCGCAGGCTGAGATTCGAATATCCCACCAGGCGGGAATCGCCCAGCATGTAGAACTCCGTACCGAGACGGCCTGCGCGCAAGGAAAAATCCGGCGAGAAATCATGGTGCAGAAATGCCCAGGTCAGCTCGGGGTCATGACTGCCATCGAAATGGTAACGGCTGACCGCTTGCAGAACCGCTTCGGTTTGCGGTGAGAACAGCATGTTCGCCTGCACCCCGAGCAAGGAGTCCACCTTGGCGGTCCAACGCTTGCCGGCGCCGGCTGGCTGCGACAAATCGCGCACATATTCCGCGCCGCCCGTATCGGCGCGGGTTACACCGAGCGTGCCGAATCCATGCAACTGCAGGCTGATCCGATCTGCGTCCGGGGCATCCGCCGTATTGGCTGCATTTGCCGCACCGCAAAGCGGCGACAGAACACATGCCACCAGGCCAACCCACGACCATTTCAACAGCCGTGCGGCCACTTTCACCCGTATTTGATTTGGTCTCCGCATGAACACTTCTTCTTGTGCCTGATTTAACTGCCTTATACCGAAAACGCGCGTTGAATGCATGGACTTGTACCGTGTCTGATGCAGCCGTGATCCTGACGAGGAGGGCGCTGCGCCGTCAGGCCATGCGATAAACTGACCGCCGCCACCGCATAACATCTCTTCCCGCCATGTCACTTGCCACCCTTGAACAACTAGCTGCCGCCGTGCGCGAATTCGGCCGTGAGCGTGATTGGCACCTGTATCACACGCCAAAGAACCTGACCGCTGCGCTGATCGTCGAAGCAGCCGAACTGCTGGAGCCTTTCCAGTGGCTGACGCCGGAGCAGAGTCTGAATCTGCCCGCGCCGAAGAAGGAGGCAGTGCGCCAGGAAATGGCCGATGTGCTGATCTATCTGGTCAGCCTGGCCAACTGCCTGGAGGTCGATCTGCTCAAGGCGGCGGAAGACAAACTGGCCATCAATGCCGCCAAGTACCCGGTCGAAAAGGCCAGGGGTTCCTGCGCAAAATCCAACGAACTTTGAATATCTATGAGCCACTTCAAACACCACCTGTTTTTCTGTCTCAACCAGCGCGAGGACGGTGCCGCCTGCTGCAGCGATCACGACGCCGAGGCGATGTTCGAACACGCCAAGAAGAAGGCGAAGAAACTCGGCCTGCACGGCAAGGAAGGCAACTGCCGCGTTAACCGCGCCGGCTGTTTCGACCGCTGCGATGAAGGCCCGGTCTGCGTCGTGTACCCGGACGCGGTCTGGTACACCTATGTCGACCAGGACGACATCGACGAAATCGTCGAATCGCATCTGCGCGACGGCAAGGTTGTCGAGCGGCTGAAGATTTGACCCGATCGCAGTGACAAAACACAGACTGCGCATCAAGGGCCCGGCCGGCGCCATCGAGACGGTGATCGAAGAACCCGTCGGTACGCCGTTGGGGCTGGCCTTGATCGCGCATCCGCATCCGCTGAAAGGCGGCAGCCTGGACAACAAGGTCGCCTGGACCTTGGCGCGCGCTGCCGTAGCCTGTGGTCTGGTTGCGGTGCGGCCGAATTTTCGCGGTGTCGGCGACAGTGCCGGCGAATACGACCACGGCATCGGTGAAACCGAAGACCTGCTCGCGCTGAGCCGGGCCATCACCGCCCACTATGGTGAGCTTGCGTGGACACTGATGGGTTTCTCCTTCGGCGCCTATGTGCAGCACCGTGTTGCGCAGGAACTCCACGCCGAACGCCTGATCATGGTCGGGCCGGCGGTTTCGATGTATTCCTTCGAGGCGACCCGCATCCCGGCCACCATCATTCACGGCACCGAAGACGAAGTGATTCCGTTCCATGCCGCGCGCGAATATGCCGACACGCATGCCATCCCGCTGATCGCCATCGAGGGCGCGGGGCATTTCTTCCACGGCAAATTGCGTGAGTTGCAAACTCTGGTGGAGGCGTTGTGCTGCCCCTGATCCTGCGCGGCCTGACCAAATCCTATGGCGGCGCGCGCGTCGTCGATGGTCTCGATCTGGAACTCGAACCGGGCCGCTGCCACGGCCTGCTCGGCCCCAACGGCGCCGGCAAGACCACGACCTTGCGACTGGCACTCGGGCTGATCGGCGCCGACGCCGGCTCGGTCGATCTGCTCGGCTACCCGATGCCGGCGCAGGCCGCGCTGGCCCGCCGCAAGGTTGGCGTGGTGCCGCAGATCGACAGCCTGGACCCGGATTTCACGGTGCGCGAAAACCTGCTCACCTACGGCCGCTATTTCGGTATGAAAGGCCGCGAGATCGAAGCGCGCATTCCCTACCTGCTGGAGTTTTCCGGCCTGGCCGGCAAGGCCGATGCGCCGATCAACAACCTGTCCGGCGGCATGAAACGGCGGCTGACCCTGGCGCGCGCGCTGGTCAACGATCCCGACCTGATCTTCCTCGACGAACCCACCACCGGCCTCGACCCGCAAGCCCGCCACCTGATCTGGCAAGGTTTGCGCCGACTGATCGGACAAGGCAGGACGCTGCTGCTGACGACGCATTTCATGGACGAGGCCGAACGTCTGTGCGATGTGATCAGCGTGCTCGACCAGGGCCGCGTCATCGTACGCGGCAGCCCCCGCGAACTGATCAGGCAGCATATCGAACCGCATGTCGTGGAAATCTTCGGCGATGGTTTGAGCGAATGGCAAACCTGCGCCTCGACCTTCTGCCGGCGCTGCGAAACAGCCGGTGAAACGCTGTTCTGCTACACCGACGCGCCCGAAAAGGTGGTTGAAGAACTCGAAAACCATCCCGGCCTGCGCTATCTGCACCGGCCGGCCAATCTGGAAGATGTGTTCCTCAAGCTGACCGGAAGGGATTTGCGTGATTGATCTGAACTGGTATCCGGTCTGGCGCAGGAACTTTCTGGTCTGGAAAAAACTGGCCGGGCCGTCGCTGCTTGGCAATCTGGCCGATCCGATGCTGTACATGCTCGGTCTGGGCTACGGCCTCGGCGGTTTGTTGCAGTCGGTCGATGGGGTGCCGTATCTGAACTTCCTGGCCGCCGGCACCCTGGCTTACAGCGTGATGAACAGCGCGACGTTTGAAACGCTGTATTCCGCCTTCTCGCGCATGCATGTGCAGAAAACCTGGGAGGCGATCCTGAACACGCCGTTGACGCTGAGGGATGTGCTGCTGGGCGAACTGTTCTGGGCGACCTCGAAAAGCCTGCTGTCGGCGGTGGCGATCATGCTGGTGATCTGGACGCTGGGGCTGTACGACAACTTCGGCATGACCCTGGCCCTGTTGCCGGTGGCGCTGTTGACCGGTTTCTGCTTCGCCGGCATGGGCCTGGCGATCAACGCGGTGTCGCCGAACTACGATTTCTTTCTTTACTACTTCACGCTGGCGATCACGCCGATGATCCTGTTGGGCGGCGTGTTCTACCCGCCCAGCGCGCTGCCGGTCTGGCTGGCGGATATCGCCGCCTGGCTGCCGCTGACCCACGCCATCGAACTGGCGCGGCCGCTGGTGCTGGGGCGGATACCGTCTGATATGGCGCTGCACGGACTGGCGTTGATCGTCTATGGCCTGATCGGCTTCTCGGCGGCGCTTGCACTGACCAAACGACGCTTGCTGAAGTAGCAGCGCGGGCGTTTCGGCAGCGAATCGGACAAATGCAACCCTCATATATCAAAAAGTTACATAAACCTTGAAACAGCAGTTGACCGCTACTTATCCCTCGCGAGGCCCCATGCCAACTGATGTCTTGCGCTTCGATTACGCTCACCATTCGGGTGAGCCCGCTACCCGCCCGCCCTCGGACGGGTTCAACTGCTGTATCAAGGTTAAATGAGCCCCCCAGAAACCCACACCCCGATGATGCAGCAGTACCTGCGCATCAAGGCCGAGCATCCCGGCATGCTGCTGTTCTATCGCATGGGCGACTTTTACGAGTTGTTCCATGACGACGCAGAAAAAGCCGCGCGTCTGCTCGATATCACGCTGACCACGCGCGGCGCGTCGGCCGGGCAGCCAATCCGCATGGCCGGGGTGCCTTATCACGCGGCTGAGGCCTATCTGGCCAAGCTGTCGCGCCTGGGCGAATCGGTGGCGATCTGCGAGCAGGTCGGCGACCCGAAAACCAGCAAGGGGCCGGTGGAACGCAAGGTGATGCGCATTGTCACGCCCGGCACGGTCACCGATGAAGCGCTGCTGGATGACAAGCGCGATGCGGTGATGCTGGCACTGAAACCGGAACGCAAGACGCTGGCGCTGGCCTGGCTGACCCTGTCGAGCGGCCGCTTCGCCGCCAAAACCATCGCCGCCGATCGCCTCGGCGCCGAATTGGTGCGCCTGAATCCGAGCGAGATTCTGCTGCCGGAAGGCTATGTTCATGCCGACCTGAACAACCTGAAATGCGCGTTGACGCGCCGCGCCGACTGGCAGTTCGACGCCGAGCGTGGACGCCGTCTGTTGCTGGATCAATTCGGCGTCGGCGATCTGGCCGCCTTCGGCATCGAGGACCAGCCCGCGCTGCAAGCCGCCGCCGGCCTTCTGCTGGAATACGCGCGCCATACGCAACAAGCCGCGCTACCCCACGTTGCCAGCCTGACGCTGGAACAGGACAGCGAATATGTGCTACTCGACGCCGCCGCGCGGCGCACGCTGGAAATCAGCGAAACCCTGCGCGGCGAACCGGCGCCGACACTGTTTTCCGAACTCGATCGCTGCCTGACCGCGCTCGGCAGCCGCCGCCTGAAACACTGGCTGCACCACCCGTTGCGCGATCGCGCCGTGCTGCGCCGACGCCATGCCGCCATTGCCGCGCTGCTGGCGGCGCCGGAAGCGGTGCGCGGCGCGCGCGAGGCGTTGAAGGGGATGGCCGATCTGGAACGCATCGCCGCTCGTGTCGCGCTGAAAAGCGCGCGTCCGCGCGACCTTTCCGGCCTGCGCGACAGCCTGCTGCGCCTGCCGGCATTGCAGGATGCGCTGCTGGCCGCCGGCCCCGCTCTGGCCGATCTGATCGAACGCCTGATCTTCCCTGCCGAATCGCTCGACATGCTGGCGCGCGCGCTGAAGCCGGAACCCGGCGTCGTGCTGCGCGAGGGCGGCGTCATCGCCGATGGCTTCGATGCCGAACTCGACGAATTGCGCGCGCTGCAATCCGATTGCGGCAGCTTTTTGCTCGACATGGAAACGCGCGAGCGGGCGCGCACCGGCATCGCCACGCTGCGCGTCGAATACAACCGCGTGTCCGGTTTTTTCATCGAGGTCGGTCGCGCCCAGACCGACAAGATTCCGGCCGACTATCACCGCCGGCAGACGCTGAAGAACGTCGAGCGCTACCTGACGCCGGAACTGAAAGCCTTCGAGGACAAGTTTTTGTCCGCCGCCGAACGCTCGCTGGCGCGCGAGAAACTGCTCTATGACGCGCTGCTCGACCATCTCGCCGGTGAGCTGGCGCCGTTGCAGGCTGTCGCCGACGCGGTCGCCGAGGCCGACGTGCTGAGCAGCCACGCCCAGCTTGCCGGCGATCGTCGTTACTGCGCGCCCGAGTTCAGCGAACAATGGGGCATCCGGATTCAGGCCGGCCGCCATCCGGTGGTGGAAACCCGCGTCGATGCGTTCATCCCGAACGATCTTCAGCTTGATCCGACGCGCCGCATGCTGCTGATCACCGGCCCCAACATGGGCGGCAAATCGACCTATATGCGCCAGATCGCGCACATTGTGCTGCTCGCCTGCTGCGGCCTTTATGTGCCGGCGAAATCGGCGTCGATCGGCCCGGTAGATCAGATCTTCACTCGCGTAGGCTCCTCCGACGACCTCGCCGGCGGGCGCTCGACGTTCATGGTCGAAATGACCGAAACCGCCGGCATCCTGCATGGCGCGACGGAATACAGCCTGATCCTGATGGACGAAATCGGGCGCGGCACCTCGACCTTCGACGGCATCAGCATCGCCTGGGCGGTGGCCCGCCACATGGCCGAGAAGACCCGCGCCTATACGTTGTTTGCGACACACTATTTCGAGCTGACCCAGCTCAACCAGGAATACAGAACACTGGCCAATGTGCATCTCGACGCGGTGGAAACGGCCGCCGGACTGACTTTCCTGCATGCGGTGGAGGACGGCCCGGCGTCGCAGAGCTATGGCCTGCAAGTCGCCAAACTGGCCGGCGTGCCGGGCCAGGTGATCAACGCGGCGCGGCGCAAACTGGTGCTGCTGGAGAACCAGCAGATCGCGCCTTCCGGCCAGGGCGACCTGTTCGCGCAAGCCGCCCCGGCCTTGCCGGCGGATTCGACTTCCAGCGCCGCCATGGAGCGCTTGGCGGCCATCGAGCCGGACGAACTTACTCCGAAGCAGGCGCTGGAAGCGTTATACGAACTGCGCAGGCTCCTCTAGCCGGCGTCAGACCTCATTTCGCCGCCTGAGCCGGCTGGGACGGTATTTGCCACATCTGGCTCCAGGCGTTCGGGTCGAGCGGATTGAAGTAGGGCTGCTGGACTCCGGCGGGCGCGCCAGGCGCGGGCAATCCGGGCAGCGTGAACATTTTCGCCAGCGCGGCGGGGTCGAACGGGTTGTAGCCGGGTGTGCCATAGCCGGTGGCGCCCGGAGGATTTTGCGTGCCGGCGGGCGCGGTGCCGGGCGGCGTCAGGAAGCCCTTCCACAACTCGCCATACGAACCCGGATTCAGCGTCGCGCCCAACCAGCCCATGTAGGCATTCGGGTTGATCGGCGTCACCATGGCTTGCAGCCAATGCGGGTCAAGCGGCGACATCAGCCACTTCAGATAGACGTTCGGATTGAGGGTCTGCAACATCAGGTTGAAGACTTTCGGGTCCACCGGCGCCGTCGCCCAGCGCATCATCTTGGCCGGATCGCTCAATTGACTGAACACCGCCGTGTAGAAATTGGGGTCCATCGACGCGGCCAGCCACTTCATGTAGATGTTGGGATCGGTCATCAACGGCATCCAGGCGGAATAGGCGCCCGGATGCATCATGCTGTTGACCATTACCGCCCACATGCTCGGGTCCATCATCTGCATGCCCAGGCCGGTATAGAAGCTTGGCTCCAGCGCAGCGCTTAGCCAAGGGACAAATTTTTTCGGGTCTTTCAGATACTCGGGGTTGCGCGTGAAGTCCCACATCGTCGCAGCCATCGCCTCGGGTGTTTGCGGCACTTCAACAGGCTGTGCATCGACGGCGAACACACCGCCGGAAACCACGGAAGCCATCGCGAGAGCGAGAGATAAGGCTTTGATTTTCATGACATTACCTCTAATTTTGGGAATGGCGGAATTGCCACTCCCAATATAGACGGGCGATGTCGAAATTTCAGCGTGAGGCGGGATTCAATGCGCCGGTATCAATACGCGCCGAAGAAGCACGGTGGGTGGATAAGTGCAGGGCATCCACCTGTTGTGGCCGTGATGGTGGATGCCCTGCGCTTATCCACCCTACGAAATCAATCCCTTGCATTGAGTTTCTTAAGATTGGGTTCGGGGCAGGAACCGGTCGATCCGCCCCGCACTAAAAGCCGGATCAGTCGGCGTAAAGCTTTTCCAGACGTTCGTGCTTTTCCTGCGCCTCGATCGAAAGGTCCGCCGTGGGACGCGCCAGCAGGCGCGGCAGGCCGATGGGATCGCCGGTTTCCTGGCAGTAGCCATATTCGCCGGCTTCAATGCGCGCCAGCGCGGAGTTGATCTTTTTCAGCAGCTTGCGTTCACGGTCACGCACACGTTGTTCGAGCAGGTTTTCCTCTTCCACGGTGGCGCGATCGTTGGGATCGGCGAATACCTCGTTTTCTTTCAGGTGTTCGCCGGTCTCGCGGGCGTTTTCCAGTATCTCGTCCCGCATCACGGTCAGCTTGGCCTTGAAATAGACGAGTTGGGCATCGTTCATGTAGTCCGATTCCGACATGGCCAACAACTCGGCATCGCTTTGCGGAATGGCTACCGGTTTCTTGCTGGCCTTGGCGGTGGACTTGGTTGCGACAGGCTTTGTTGCAGCCGTCTTGGCGGTGGGTGTCTTGGATTCGGCGGTTTTCATGGGTTGCTTGGCGGGTTTTTCCAGCACCGGCTGCGGCTCGGCAACTGGCGCGGGTTTTGCGACTGCTGGCTTGGCGCTCACCCTGGAGGATGGGGCTGCCTTCGGTTTTTCAGGGACAGGTTTTACGACAACCGGATTTTCCTTTGCCTTGGCCTTGCTTGCCGCAGCTTGCGTGACAGGCTTGGCCTGCTCGGCAACCTTGCCGGCTGGTTTCTTGGCGCTGCTCGATTCAGATTTACTGGCCGGCTTCTTGGCTGCTGTTGCCACGATCGATTCCTCCGTCGGTGACACTGCGCTGGAAAAATTAGCGGCGGATTGTGCCACACACCTGCCGGGCATGGCGCAAGTTCAAATCGAGTACAGACCGAGCGGATCGTTCGGATTGATTTCATCCATGAACGGCTTGCTGCGCTCGCGATGCGTGACTTGATACATGCAGCCCATCCAGTTGCCGATCACGGCCTCGCCGGTGTCGTGCCAGGTGTTGTCGATATTCGGCGCCACCAGGACTTCCGGAAATTCCGGCAACGCCGTGCCGCCGGCAACGGCATCGCGCAGCCGGTCGCGCCATTCGAGCAGGATGGCCTGTTCATGCCGCGCCAGGTAATGCTCGGGAAACGGCGGATCGTGGGGCAGCCTGCCCTGCGCGTGCAGCAGCGCATCGCGCTTGTATTCCTTGAGCAGGGAAATGGTGTCGTACTCGGGATGACCCTGGAAAAACACCATGCGCAAGCCATCGTGGCTGGTCGCCAGATGCACGCCGACTTCCTCGCTCTCGACCAGCACGCGCAGCCCGGCCGCCTCGAACTGGGCGCGCGAGACATCATTCCAGCGCGAATGCGGCACATCGAAACGGGTATTCACGTCCACCACCAGCGGATGCCGCTTGTCCAGCACGCGATGCGAGAACACGCCCCAGCGCTTCGCCGGCTGCTTCACGCGCGGCTGGCCGTAACGGAAATGCATGACCGCGTGCGTCGCCAGGCAGGACAGCAGCGTCGTGGTGACATTCTCCCAGGCCCATTCGATGACCTCGCCCAGCGGCGTCCAGAACGGCTCTTTCGACAGGTCTTCGCCGGTGACATTGGCGCCGGTGATGATCAGCGCATCCAGGCCTTCGGCGCGGATCTTGTCGAACGACTCGTAATAGTTCGCGATATGCGCCGCAGCCTTCTCGCCGCGCGGAATCGCATCCAGGGTGAACGGATGCACATAAAACTGCGCAATCGGATTGCTCTCGCCAACCAGCCGGAAGAACTGGCGCTCGGTCGCCTCCAGCGCCGCATCCGGCATCATGTTCAACAGACCGATGTGCAGTTCGCGGATGTCCTGATTGGCAGCGCGCTCGGCCGGCAGCACGATGGTGGTGCCATCCGCGCGCAGGCGTTGCAAGGTAGGCAGATCGTTGTGGGCGACGATGGGCATGGCGGCTCCGACAAATATGCACTGACAGATAAATAGGGGCGGGATTATTCCTCAACAACCCGGCTGCTGACCGAAGTGGCTATGCAAAACCTCTCGATTAGAATCCACCGCTCACTCACCGCCCACCGCTCATGTCCGCCTCGCTCGCCCTGCTCCAGGAAGTTTTCGGTTATCCCGCCTTTCGCGGTCGCCAGGGCGATATCGTCGATCACGTCACGGCGGGCGGCGATGCGCTGGTGTTGATGCCGACCGGCGGCGGCAAGTCGTTGTGCTACCAGATTCCTGCTCTGCTGCGGCGCGGTGTCGGCATTGTGGTGTCGCCGTTGATTGCGCTGATGCACGATCAGGTTGCGGCGCTGCGCGAGGCCGGGGTCAAGGCGGCGTATCTGAATTCGTCGTTGAGCGGGATGGAAGCCGCCGCCATAGAGCGCGGTCTGTTCAATCAGGAATACGACCTGATCTACGTCGCGCCGGAACGCCTGGTGCTGCCGCGTTTCCTGTCGTTGCTGGAAGCGGTGGCGGACGGCCCCGGCCTGGCGCTGTTCGCGATCGACGAGGCGCATTGCGTGTCGCAATGGGGACACGATTTCCGGCCGGAATACATTCAGCTCTCGGTGCTGCACGAACGTTTTCCGAACGTGCCGCGCATCGCGCTGACCGCAACGGCGGATGCGGCGACGCAGGCGGAAATCGTGCAGCGCCTGCAACTGGAGAAGGCGAGCGTTTTCCTGTCCAGTTTCGACCGCCCGAACATCCGTTATCAGATCGTCGAAAAGGACAACGCGCGCGCGCAGTTGCTCAATTTCATCCGTGCCGAACATGCCACCGACGCCGGCATCGTCTATTGCCTGTCGCGCAAGAAGGTGGAGGAAACCGCCGCCTGGCTGGTTGAACACGGCATCAAGGCGCTGCCGTATCACGCCGGTATGGAGCAGGTCGTCAGGCGGCGCAATCAGGATGCGTTTCTGCGCGAGGATGGCATCGTCATGGTGGCGACCATCGCGTTCGGCATGGGCATCGACAAGCCGGATGTGCGTTTCGTCGCGCATCTCGACCTGCCCAAGAGCGTCGAGGGTTATTACCAGGAAACCGGTCGCGCCGGCCGCGATGGCGCGCATGCGGACGCCTGGATGGCCTACGGCCTTGCCGACGCGGTGCAGCAGCGGCGCATGATCGAGGAAGGCGAGGCGGATGAACAATTCAAACGCTTGGGGCACGCCAAACTGGATGCGCTGCTGGCGCTGTGCGAATCCGCCACCTGCCGGCGCCAGCGCCTGCTCAAGTATTTCGGCGAAGACAGCGGGCCATGCGGCAACTGCGACATCTGCCTGAACCCGCCGCAAACCTGGGACGGCACCGAGGCGGCGCGCAAGGCGCTGTCCTGCGTCTATCGCACCGACCAGCGCTTCGGCGCGGTGCATGTGGTCGATGTGCTGCTCGGCCGCGATACCGAACGCATCCGGCAGTGGCATCACAACGCGCTGAGTACCTACGGCATCGGCAAGGAATTGAGCGAGAAGGACTGGCGCGCGGTGTTCCGCCAACTGGTCGCGCTGGGCTATCTGGAGATCGACCACGGCAGTTACGGCGCGTTGAAACTGAGCCCGGCCAGCCGCGCGGTGCTGAAGGGCGGCCAGCAGGTCATGCTGCGCAAGCAGATCGAGAAGAAGGCGGCGCGCGAGGCACGCGGAAAATCGCCCGCCGCGCAACTCGATGCCGCCGGGCAAGGCTTGTTCGAGCAGTTGCGCGCCTGGCGCGGCGCGACCGCGAAAGAACATGGCCTGCCCGCCTACGTCATCTTCCACGATGCCACGCTGGCCGATATCGCCCACCTGTGCCCGCAATCGAACGAGCAACTGCGTCAGATTTCCGGCATCGGCGCGCGCAAGCTGGAAAGCTACGGCGCGGCGATCATCGCGCTATGCCGGGACCACGCCGATGCGCACGGCCTGCCTTCGCCGGCGCCGGAGCCGCCCGCGCCGGTTGTCCGCAAGGCGCCCGACGCCGACGAAGGCCTTGGCGACAGCGCCAGCCTGACGCTGCAACTGCTGCGCGAAGGCGCGTCGGTGCGCGAAATCGCGCTGACTCGCGGCCTCAAGGAAACCACGCTGTACGCCCATTGCTCCGAAGCAATCAGCCTCGGTCTGCTGCAAGCGCATGAAGCCGTACCGCTGACGCCGGAAGAAATCGACACCATCCGCACCGCGATACAGAAACAATGGAGCAGCGGCGAACTCCGCCTGAAGCCGGTGTTCGAGCACTTCGCCGAGCGCTACCCGTATGACCAGTTGCGCTGTGTGGCGGCCGAACTGGAATACGCGGCACAGCGGGCAACCGCCTGATCAGCACTGCTCCCAGGGCAGGCCATCGAAGCGCCAGCCGTTGTGGGTGGAGCGCTGGTGGTTGTCGTCGAGTTCGCCCTCGAAGCCGTACAGCACGTTGTAAACGTCGCTGAAGCCGTTCTGCTCCAGGTATTCGCCGGCCTCCTTCGAACGGTTGCCGGAGCGGCAGATCAGGATCACCGGCCGATGGTGCGAGGCGGCCATGCGGACCTGGCCGAGAAAATGCGGGTTGAGATCCCAGTTGATGCCCTCGTACCAGGCGATCAGGATGGCGCCGACCGGATGGCCGACGAAAAGAAATTCGAATTCCGAACGGCAGTCGATCAGGACAGCATCGGATTGTTTTTGAACGAAGTCGTAAGCCTCTTTCGGGGTCAGGTGTTTCATGGCGATCTCCTCGCGTAAGTAACTGATTTTTCTTGGGGTATTTCACTCGGGCTTTCGTAACGGTTTTCGTATAATGGCCGCCCTTTTTGCCGGCTGTTACCAACATGTCAGATCGTACCGCTGAACTCCTCGCCCTGGCTCGTCAACGCATCCTGATCCTGGATGGTGCGATGGGCACCATGATCCAACGTTACGGCCTGACCGAAGCCGATTATCGCGGCGCGCGCTTCGCCGATTTCGGCCGCGATCTGAAAGGCAACAACGATCTGCTGTTGCTGACCAGGCCGGAAGTGATCCGCGAAATTCACAGCCAGTACCTCGCCGCCGGCGCAGACATTCTGGAAACCTGCACGTTCAACGCCAACAGCATTTCGATGGCTGATTACGGCATGGAGCATCTGGTCTGGGAGATCAACAACGAGGGCGCGAAGCTGGCGCGCGCGGCGGCGGATGAATATTCCACGCCGGACAAACCGCGTTTCGTCGCCGGCGTGCTGGGGCCGACCTCGCGCACCGCGACGCTGTCGCCCGACGTCAACGACCCCGGTTTCCGCAACGTCACGTTCGATCAACTGGTCACCACCTACTACGAAGCCACCGACGGCCTGGTCAAGGGCGGCGCCGATCTGCTGCTGATCGAAACCGTGTTCGACACGCTGAACGCCAAGGCGGCGGTGTTCGCGGTAAAGAAGTATTTCGACGATGTCGGTCGCACCTGGCCGATCATGATTTCCGGCACGATCACCGACGCCTCCGGCCGCACGCTGTCCGGCCAGACCGTGGAAGCATTCTGGAATTCGCTGCGCCACGCCGACTGTTTCTCGTTCGGCTTCAACTGCGCGCTGGGCGCGGCGGAATTGCGCCAGCACATCGACGAGCTGTCGCAGAAGGCCGATTGCCTGGTCACCGCGCATCCCAACGCCGGCTTGCCGAATGCCTTTGGCGGCTACGACGAAACCGGCGAACAAATGGCCGCACAGATCGGCGAATGGGCGCGTTCCGGCCTGCTCAACATCGTCGGCGGTTGCTGCGGCACGTCGCCGGAACACATCAAGGCGATCGCAGACGCGGTGGCCGACTGCGCGCCGCGCGCGATTCCCCGCATCGAACCGTCTTTGCGTCTCTCCGGCCTGGAGCCGTTCAACGTCGGCCGCGACAGCCTGTTCGTCAACGTCGGCGAACGCACCAACGTCACCGGCTCGGCCAAGTTCAAGCGCCTGATCATCGACGGCAATTACGACGAGGCGCTGACCATCGCGCGTCAGCAGGTCGAATCTGGCGCGCAGATCATCGACATCAACATGGATGAAGGCATGCTGGATGGCGAGGCGGCGATGGTCCGCTTCCTGAATCTGATCGCCAGCGAGCCGGACATCGCACGCGTGCCGATCATGATCGACTCGTCGAAGTGGGCGATCATCGAAGCCGGCCTGAAATGCGTGCAGGGCAAGGCGGTGATCAACTCGATCTCGATGAAGGAAGGCGAGGCCGAATTCCTTGAACGCGCCAATCTGGCGCGGCGTTACGGCGCGGCGGTCATCGTCATGGCGTTCGATGAAGCCGGCCAGGCCGACACCTATGCGCGCAAGGTCGAAATCAGCGCGCGCGCCTACAAGTTGCTGACCGAACAGGTCGGCTTCCCGGCGGAAGACATCATCTTCGACCCGAACATTTTCGCGGTCGCTACCGGCATCGAGGAACACGCCAACTACGCCGTCGATTTCATCGAAGCGACGCGCTGGCTGCGCCAGAACCTGCCGCATACGCATGTCTCCGGCGGCGTCTCCAACGTGTCGTTCTCGTTCCGTGGCAACGAGCCGGTGCGCGAGGCGATCCACACCGTGTTCCTCTATCACGCGATCCAGGCCGGCATGGACATGGGCATCGTCAACGCCGGGCAGTTGGGCGTCTACGACGAAATCCCGGCCGATCTGCGCGCGCTGGTGGAAGACGTCGTGCTCAATCGCAACCCGGATGCGGCCGACCGTCTGGTCAGCTTTGCTGAAACGGTGAAGGGCAAGGTCAAGGATGCCGTCGAAGAACAGGCCTGGCGCAGCGAGCCGGTGCTGGCGCGGCTGACGCACGCGCTGGTCAAGGGCATCACCACGCACATCGTCGAGGACACCGAGGAAGCTCGGTTGATGTTCGATCATCCGGTGAAGGTCATCGAAGGCCCGCTGATGGACGGCATGAACGTGGTCGGCGACCTTTTCGGTGCCGGCAAGATGTTCCTGCCGCAAGTGGTGAAGTCGGCGCGCGTGATGAAACAGGCGGTGGCGCATCTGCTGCCGTTCATCGAGGCGACCAAGACGGTGGATTCGCGCGCCAAGGGCAAGATCCTGATGGCGACCGTGAAGGGCGACGTACATGACATCGGCAAGAACATCGTCGGCGTCGTGCTCGCCTGTAACAACTACGCCGTCACCGACCTAGGCGTGATGACGCCCACCGAGCGGATCGTGTCCGAGGCCCAGCGCCTGAAGCCCGACTTCATCGGCCTGTCCGGCCTGATCACACCGTCCCTCGACGAGATGATCACCGTCGCCCAAGAACTGAAGCGCGCGGGTATCAGCACACCTCTGCTCATCGGCGGTGCCACCACCTCCAAGGAGCATACCGCCATCAAACTCGCCCAGCATTACGACGGCCCGATGGTGCACGTCGGCGACGCGTCGCTCGTCACGACCGTCTGCAGCGACCTGCTCAACCCCGCCAAGCGCGAAGGGTTCGTCGGCGAGCTCAAGACCACGCAGACGGAGATGCGCGAAGCCTACGAGAAACAGCAGCCTGCCGTGGTCATCCCGCTCGCCGAAGCCCGCCAGCGCCCGCTCGTCACCACCGCCCCTGTCCAGCCCGCGCCGCGCAAGCCTGGCGTCACGCTCTTCGAGCGCATCGACCCCGCCGCGGTCGCCGAGATCATCGACTGGACGCCGTTCTTCGTGACCTGGTCGCTGAAGGGCAGCTTCCCGAATATCTTCAAGTCAGGCAAGTATGGCAACGAAGCGCGCAAGCTCTTCGACGAGGC
>CAMDGQ010000061.1 GCA_945897955.1 Tepidiphilus sp. J10
GCAATGTGATCCTCAGGCGTCAGGACTTCGAATCGCTGCCAATTCTTGCGGGTGATCGCACACACTTTCCGACAAATCGAGTGGAGAACAACATGGTGGCATGCAGACGCATGGTATGGCTGTTACTGCTGGCCCTGGGCTGGGGATTGGCCTTGATGGCAAGCGGCCCGGCAAAAGCCGAATATGGCGATGTGGTGATCAACAACTATTCCGACGCCGCCGGCATGCGGCCGGTCGTATTCCCGCACTGGTTCCACCGCGTGCGGTTCACCTGCAAGGTGTGCCATGCCGATCTCGGCTTCCAGTTCAAGGCAGGCGGCAACAATATGGATATGCTTCAGCTCATCGACGGCAAGTACTGCGGCGCCTGCCACAACGGCGATATCGCCTGGGGGGTGGAGAACTGCAATCTCTGCCATAGCGGCAAGCCGGGAACGCCGACGCAGGTTCACGAGAGTGCCATGCAGAAGCTTGCAACACCTCAGCCCGCCCGCAAGAAGTGAGGGGAGACATCATGCGCAACCTCTATACAGCAATGATTCTGGCCAGCCTGATGGGTCTGGTCGCTACTGCACAGGCAGATACCAAAGGCAAGGCAATCTATGAGAAAGCCTGCGCCAGTTGCCACAATACCGGCATCGCCAACGCGCCCAAGCTGAACGACAGCGCCGACTGGGCGCCACGCCTGCGCAAGGGCGGCATGGATGGCTTGTATCACAGCGCCCTTGAAGGAACGCCGATGGGCATGCCGCGCAAAGGCGGATTCCTTGATCTGCCCGATGCAGACGTGAAAGCCGCCGTGGATTACATGGTTGGCAAACTGCCCGCCAAGGTGGTTTCGGTAGCCAGCGCGCCAAGCGCCAAGCCGGCTCAGGCCGCGCCGGTCGCGGCCACCCAGGCTGCGCCCGCGCCGCAGGCTGCCGCCAAGCCCGCTGCGCCCACGGTCAATTCGTTCAACCGCCTGATGAAGCCGGCCGGCGCACGAAATGCGCCCCCGGCCGAAGATGGCATCCACGACCCGGAAAACGACGGCACACTGGCGTTGCAACATCCGCAACAGGCATATACCGGCTTGCCCAAGAGCAATGCCGGCAACCGGGTGAACTGGGTGGCTTCTCTCAACGAGAAAAAGATTACGCCACGGTGGGATCGGGTGGATCCTGCGGCCGAGGCGGTGGTCATGGACCTCGATATCGTGCGCGAAGTGAAGGGCACCATGCCCGACGTGCTCTATCCGCACAAGGCGCACACGGAAATCCTGGATTGCTCCAATTGCCATCCGGCGCTGTTCGAACCCCAGAAAGGCGCCAACAAACTCAGCATGGCCGCAATCATGATGGGCCAGCAATGCGGCGTCTGCCATGGCAAGGTGGCCTTCCCGATTTCCGAATGCAGAAACTGCCATTCTCAAAAGAAAGCGGCGCCAACCAAGGTTGCTGACAAGCCATGAAACAGGATGGCGGCGGGCATCCGCGCATGTCATGTCTGCGGGTTTCAATGCTGCTTGCCGCCCTCGCAGTTGCTCAACTGACGCAACCGGTCTGGTCAGCCGCCCCTCCGGCGCCGGTTTCGGCGCCGATGGATCGAACCCAGGTCGAGCGGCAGCTTGAATCCGTTGCAACCTTGCTGGAGCGTTCCTCGGCCGCGCGCCAGGTTGAAATGAGCGGGGCCATACGCGCCCTGGAGCGTCGCGACCAGGCGCGCGAAAGTTATCGTCTGGCGCGCCAGGCATTCGAAGCTGGGCGTCTCGACGAAGCAGCCATTCAGGTGCGGGATGCAGGTCGCCTGATGCTCGAAGCGGTGCGTGCCGCCGCGCCGGCCCAGGCGCAATCGCAGGCCGGCGCCGACAAGGCCAAAACCGACTACAACGCGCGCAGTCTCAGCGTCAAAGCCTTGCTGGCCGCTTATC
Source organism: Tepidiphilus sp. J10 (assembly GCA_945897955.1). Classification (GTDB taxonomy): domain Bacteria; phylum Pseudomonadota; class Gammaproteobacteria; order Burkholderiales; family Thiobacillaceae; genus PFJX01. The sequence goes on from CAMDGQ010000061.1 coordinate 1,910, forward strand.
AGCGTATCGGCACCGAGAAGGTCGCCGCAAAGGTTGTAAGCAGCAAGGAAGTCGCCGAAGCAACCCGTGGCATCGAGCAGATCATCCAGGAAGCCACACGTCTGGCGGGCGCTGAAAACTATCCGCGCGCCAACACCTTGCTGCAGCAGGCCTACCTCACCGTCAAGGCGGCTGTGAGCGGCCTGCGCCAGGGCGATACGCTGGTGCGCAGTCTGAATTTCGCCAGCAAGGAAGAGGAATTCCATTACGAACTCGACCGTAACGACACGCACCAGATGCTGGTCAAGCTGATGCTGGTCGAAAAGCGCGCCGGTGCCGGGCTTAACCCCATGGTGCGCGGCTATCTCGAAAAGGCCGGCTCGTTGCGCGGTCTTGCCGAGGCGTCCGCGAGTCGCGGCGAGTTTGAACAGGGCGTCAAGCAAATGGAAGAGTCCACCCAAGAACTGGTTCGCGCCATCCGCAGCGCCGGCATTTTCATCCCCGGGTGACCCAGGCATGAAGCGGCGGTCTCCCATGGCCGTGCTGGCTGCGATTCTGTTCAGCGGGAATGTTGCGGCGGCCGGCAGCTGGCAGCCATTGCAGAATGATGATCTGCACGACCCGGCCAGTCCGGCCATCGGCCTGTTGCAGCAGCCCGCCGAAGCGTTGAGCAAGCTGCCGCCGGATACCACCGGCAATCTGGTACGCTGGGTCGAGGCGCTGGAAAAGGGGCATATCGAGCCGCGCAGCAATATCTTTCCCGAAACCAAGATCAACCTGCTCGACAAGGACATCCTGATGAACCTCAAGGGTGGCACGCCGATCGTGCGGTTTCCGCATCGGGCGCATACCCTTTGGCTGGACTGCGCCAACTGCCATGACCACCTGTTCAAGGCGCAGACCGGCGGCAACAAGCTTTCCATGATGCAGATACTGCAGGGCGAGCAGTGCGGCGTCTGCCATGGCGCCGTGGCCTTTCCCCTGACCGAGTGCAATCGCTGCCATAGCGTGCCGCGTCCCGGCATCGCTAAACCCTCCGCAACGCCGAGATGAGCATGGGCGGATGGCTGGCCTGGCTGGTTCTGCTTGCATCCCTGGCTTTGCCAGGCCAGCCGGCTCTGGCGGAGTATGGCGACGTGGTATTGAACCGACGCTCCGAGAAGGAAGGCATGCGGCCGGTCATCTTTTCGCACTGGTTTCACCGCATCCGTTTCCAATGCAAGGTCTGCCACCAGGAACTTGGCTTCAAGATGCGAGTCGGTTCGAATGACGTTCGGATGGCGGATATCATCAATGGCAAGTTCTGCGGCATGTGTCATAACGGCGATGTGGCCTGGGGGCCGGATCGCTGCGATCTTTGCCATTCCGGCAAGCGCGGCTTGCCGACCGGTATCTACGGCGGCCACGAAACGTCAGGCCCGGGACGATGGTGATGCGGATGCGTGAGTGCCTGGCGCTCGGGCTTCTGGTGGTGCTGTTGACCGGTTGCGCCGCCCAGGAACCGCGCCGCTTTGCGTTCAATGAAGGTGCGCACGGCATTCCCAGGCTATGGCCGGAACCACCCGATGTACCGCGTTATGCCTGGTCTGGCCAGATTACCGGCGAGGCCAATCTGGTCAGTAAAAAGGAACCCGGACCTGGTTTTGGCGCTGCCCTGCGCTGGCTGGCCGGGCTGCTTGCAGGCGACACCCCGCCGGTCATCCTGCAGCGGCCCATTGCCGGCGTGGTGGATGCCAATGGCCGCATTCTGATCACCGACACCAGTCGCCAGGGTGTGTTCGTTTTCGACCCGACTGCGGGCGATCTCCAGATCTGGGAGCGGGCGGACATGCTGCGCGGCTTCCAGACGCCGACCGGCATCGCGACCTGTGAAGAAGGTGTCTGGGTGGCCGACGCCGACCTCGGTTTCGTCGCGCGACTCGATTTGATGGGCAACCCGGTCGCGCGGGTCGGCGAAGGACTGCTCAAGCGGCCGACCGGGGTGGCCTGGGATGCAGCCAATCAACGGCTGTATGTGGCCGATACGCACGCCCACAACATCCAGGTGTTCAGCGCTGCCGGGAAATTGCTGGAAACCCTGGGCGAGCGGGGAGAAGCGCCGGGACAGTTCAACTACCCCACGCACCTGGCCTTGCGCAACGGCGAACTGCATGTCGCCGATACGCTGAACGGCCGCGTACAGGTATTGCCGCTGGCTGGCGGGGCGCCGCGCATCATCGGCCAGCGCGGGCTCAATGTCGGCGATCTGGTGCGGCCGAAAGGCGTGTCGGTCGATTCGGAAGGCAATGTGTATGTCGTGGAGTCCTATTACGACCACCTGCTGGTTTATAACCGGCAGGGCGAATTTTTGATGCCCATCGGCGGCGCAGGGCAGGAAGAGGGAAAATTCTATCTGCCGGCCGGCGTATGGATAGATCCGCACGACCAGGTGTATGTGGCCGATATGTTCAACGGCCGGATCATGGTGTTCCAGTTCCTGGGCGGCGATGAGGAAGGGGCAAACTGACATGACTTTCAAGCGTCTGCACAGCATCTTGTTGGGCCTTGCGCTGTTGCTGCCGGCCAGCGTGCCGGCGGAAAAGATTTCCGATGTGCGCAACACCAGGCACAACCTGTCCGCCAGCGGGCCGGGCACCGCGAAAGCGACCACGGAGACACAGGTCTGCGTGTTCTGCCACACACCGCACGCCTCTACTCCGGGGGTCAACCCGCTCTGGAATCGCAGGCTTTCCACCGCGACCTACACGCGCTACACCTCCGCGTCGCTGGATGCCAACAACATCGCCGACGCGATTCAGGACAATCCGGGCGGCAGCTCAAAGTTGTGCCTGTCCTGCCATGACGGCACCCTGGCCATCGGTAACGTCAATGTGCTGGGTGGAGTAGGGTCGGCCGACGTTCAGGGCTCGGTGAGCATTTCCATGACCGGCGTCGGTGTCGGGGGCGTCATGCCTTCCGGCGCGGGCGATACCTCGGGTTTCACGCGCAAACTGGGTGTCGATCTGACCAATGACCACCCCATCTCGCTGACCTTTACCGACACACTGGCTGCTCGCGATGGCGAACTCCAGGCGGTCAACGCGGCGCAGCGATTTCCTGCCGACGGCAGCATTCTCGGTGTGCGCGAACCCGGCTACAAACCGCGTCTGCCGCTCGAACCCACCGGTCCCGGCGGTGCCGGCCAGATCCAGTGTGCAACCTGCCACGATCCCCACATACGCGAAACCGATCCCACCAAGGGCAACCAGAAATTTCTTCGCCTGAACCGTTTCCAGGAAACCCAGGGCGCGGCCGGTTTTGTCGAATCGCGCGACATCTTCTGCCTGGCCTGTCACGAGAAGAATCGGCTTGGCGCATGGAGTTCCTCGGCGCACGCCAACTCGCAGGTGGCGACCCAGACCTACAAGCCGGCGGCGGCCGATCAGCGTGAGTTCCCGGCCAACCTGCCGGTCTGGAAGGCGGGTTGCCTGAACTGCCATGACACGCACACCGTGCAGGGCGCGCGTCGATTGCTGCGCGAAGGCACCGACAGCGCGACGACTCCGAAAGCCGGCGGCAATGCGGCCATGGAACAGACCTGCTATCAATGCCATACCGACGCTACCGCCAGCATCATCACCCCCAACACCACCGTGCCCAATATTCGCGCGGACTTCCAGTTGGCGCGGCGCATGCCGATTGCGGTCAACCCGGAGGTGCATGACATCGGCGGCAATTTCAATGACGCCGCCATGGTGAACTGTTCGACAACGACCAACGGTTGCGGCAAGGACATGCTCGAAGCGAGGTCGAAGCTGGGTGTTGCCGCCCTGGGCAACCGGCATGCCGAGTGTACCGACTGCCACAATCCGCATCGGGTCGTGAAATTCCGCGATTTTCGCGGCAACCCGCTGGGCAGTCTGGCCGGCGCGCCGGACCCGGCCGGCACCCACCGCCGCGATGCTGCGGCCGGTTACGTCCCAAGCAATATCGCTTCGGGCGTGCTGCGCGGAACATTCGGGGTAGAACCGGTTTACAGCGGCAACTCGTTCCACAATCTGCCAACCAGTTATGTCGTCAAGCGCGGCGATCCGGGCGCCAGCGTCGATGCCTCCGCCGCTGCACCGCATGTAACGCGTGAATACCAGATCTGTCTGAAGTGCCACTCGGACTATGGTTACACCGACAACAACCTGTATCCCGCCGGCAACCGGCCGCCTCTGGGCTATGTCGGCGGCACCCCGAGCGGCACCAACGGCCTGACCCAGTACACCAACCAGGCCAAGGAGTTCCAGGCCCCCGCCACCCACAAGGGCGAGGTCACCACCAGCGACGGCGGCGCCAGCGCCACCTTCTCGACCAACAACCATCGTTCCTGGCATCCGGTCATGGACAACACCGGACGTACCGCCGCCGTGCGCGGCGGCGCCAATGCCACTGCACGCTGGGTGCTGCCCTGGTCGAATGCCGGGGCGGAGGGCAACCAGACCATGTACTGCTCGGATTGCCACGGTTCCAACGTCACGGCGGCTACCGGGGTGGTTCCGGATGGCGGCGAGAACGGCAATGCCTGGGGCCCGCACGGCTCCAACAACAACTTCCTGTTGAAGGGGCTGTGGAACACCGCGACCGGTACCGGTCAGCAAGCCACCGGCCTGTGCTTCAAGTGCCATGCCTACAACGCCTATGCCACCGATTCGGGTACCCGCACCGGTTTCTATAGTTCGGACAGGGGTGATCTGCACAGCTACCACGCCAACAAGATCGGCCGCATGCGCTGCAACTGGTGCCACGTAGCGGTAACCCACGGCTGGAAGAACAAACAGTTTCTGGTCAACCTGCGGGATGTCGGGCCGGAAGCCGGCCGGGTCGCCGGTACGGTGGTAGCACCCCGTTTCTCGCAGGCGCCCTATTACATGAATTCGATGCTGACCGTCACCAGCTTTGCACGCAGCGGCGCATGGACGGATGGCAATTGCAGCGGCAAGGACTGGATGAAGGACAACTGCTCCAACCCGCCATGATCGCCGGGAGGCTGGCGGGAGGTTCTGCATGGGCTGCCATGGCAGGCCGCATGGTCAGGTTCATGCCGTTTCCGTGATAATCGCCGCATGCCCCGCCCGCCCTTCAATCTGACCCGCTGGTTTGCGCTGCTCGGCCTGGTCACCATCGCCACCTTGAGCGTCGCCAGCGCATTGCTGCTGTCGCGCTATCTCACCGACCGCATGTTGCGCCAGGAAGCGGTGCTGACCATGGAGTTCATCAACAGCGTGGTGATGGTGGACAACGCCACCGAATACTTTCGCAAGGGGCACAGCGCTTCAAGCGAAGTCGCCGCGACTTTCAACCATGTCGCAAAAATGCCCGACGTCATTCGCGCCAGCGCGCACAACCTGGAACGCAGGGTGGTCTGGTCGAGCGACAAGGCGATCGTGGGCCGCCAGTATTTCGACAATCCGGAACTGGTGGAGGCATTGGCCGGCGAACTGGTAGTGCTGGGCAATGTGACGGATGAACACAGCTCCGGGGATAAATCGGAGCACGCCAGCCTGGATCGCGAGCTTGGCTACTTCGTGGAAATCTATTTCCCGGTGCGCGACGCTGACGGGCGGATCATCGGCGCGGTGGAGCTGTACAAAAAACCGCGTGCGTTGTACGAGGCCATCCACACCGGCCGGCAGGCGATCTGGGCCGGCGCGGTGCTGGGCGGCCTGTTTCTGTATGGCGCACTGTTCTGGCTGACGCGTCGCGCCGACAACCTTATCCAGGCGCAGCAGGAGCGGCTGGTGCAAAGCGAGACGCTGTCTGCCATGGGGGAAATGAGTTCCGCAGTGGCGCACGGGATACGCAACCCGCTGGCTTCGATTCGTTCATCCGCCGAACTGGCGCTGGAATTCGCCTCGGCGGATGCGGCCGAACCGGCGCGGGACATCATCGCCGAGGTGGATCGGATGGAAAACTGGGTGCGCGAGTTGCTCAGTTATGCCCGCCCTGAAGCGATCCAGACCTATCAGGTTGACCTGGCTGAAATGGTGACGCACATCCTGGCCGACTTTGAACGTGACACCGCGCGTCGCGGCATCGTGACCGAATTCAAGTTGGCCGATAACCTGCCGCAGGTGAAGGGCGACCATCTGCTGCTGGGTCAGGTTATCAGCAGCCTGATCTCCAACTCGATCGAGGCGATGGTCGTGGGCGGGCATATCAGTCTGAGCGCGGAGCGCGTCAAGGATCGGGTGTTGTTGCGCGTGCGGGACAACGGTCCCGGAGTCAGCTCGGATCAGATGCCGCGTGTGTTCAAACCTTTTTTCACCACCAAGCCGAAAGGCCTGGGCGTCGGACTGGCGCAGGCCAAGCGCATCATCGAGCGTTTCGGCGGTGATATTCAGTTATTCAGCGAACCCGGCCGCGGTGTCACCGTGGAAGTCCGTTTGCGCATTGCGGAGGGAAGTTGATGAATGCGGCAGCGCTGATCATCGAGGACGAGGCCACGCTGGCCAAGAATATGGGGTTGTATCTGTCGCGCTATGGCTATGACATCGAGACTGCGGATACCGCCGAGTCGGCCCTGGCAGCCCTGGAGCGCTACAAGCCCGACATTGTGTTGCTGGATTTTCACCTGCCCGGCATGGATGGCATGACCGCGCTGGGCAAACTGAAGACGCTCGCGCCCGGCGTGCCGGTGATCATGATCACCGGACACGGCACCGTCGAACTGGTGGTGGAGAGCATGAAGGCGGGGGTTTACGACTTTCTCACCAAGCCGGTTTCGCTCGGCAAGCTGCGCATCCTGATGGACCGGGCGCTGGAGGAAACCCGCCGCAAGGAGGCGCTCTCCTACTATCGCCGGCGCGAGGCCTCGCTCGGCGATCTCGACGGCTTGCTGGGAGAGTCCGCGCCGATGCTGGCGCTGAAGAAGCGTGTCGTGCAGATGATCGAGGCGGAACGCGGTTTGCGCGACGGCGATGCGCCGGCCGCGTTGATCACCGGCGAAACCGGTACCGGCAAGGAACTGGTGGCGCGCGCACTGCATTATTCCGGCCCGCGTCGGGAGCGGCCTTTCGTCGAAATCAACTGTGCCGCCATTCCCGCTCAGTTGCTTGAATCCGAATTGTTCGGCCATGAGCGGGGAGCCTTCACCGATGCCAAGGAACGCAAGATCGGCCTGGTTGAAACTGCGGCCGGCGGTACGTTGTTCCTCGATGAAATCGGCGATCTGGATCTGGGCCTGCAGGCCAAGCTGTTGAAGTTGCTGGAAGAAAAGATATTGCGACGGGTCGGCAGCCTGCGCGATCAGAAGGTCGATGTGCGCATCGTTGCGGCCACGCATCGGCCGATGGAGCAACTGGTGCGCGCCGGGCGTTTTCGCGCCGACCTGTACTTCCGTTTGCGCATCGTCGAATTCACCCTGCCGGCGCTGCGCGAGCGTGGCGAGGACATTTTGTTGCTGGCGCGCCATTTCATCAATCTGCATGCCGCCCGCTACGGGCGCGAACCCATGCAACTCGATCCGGCCGCGCAGAGCATGCTGTTGAGCCATGCCTGGCCGGGCAATGTGCGGGAACTGCGCAACCTGATGGAACAGGCGGTGCTACTGGCGCGCGGTCCGGTGCTGAGCCCGGAGCATCTGCAACTGAGTCCGCTTGCGCTGGAATCGGATGAGGCGCTGCCCGGTGCAATGTCGACAACACGCGCCACGGCCGGGGCGCGTCTGGAGGATGTCGAGCGCGGCATGCTTCAGGACGCACTTGCCAGGACTGAATGGAATGTGACCCAGGCCGCACGATTGCTGGGCGTATCTCGCGACACGCTGCGCTATCGCATTGAAAAATACCGCTTGAGCCCGGAAACCTGACAGCGCCCGAACGGGGCTGATGCGTGTGTTCAGGTGCGCACGGAAGTGCGCAGTTGCTGGAGATAGGCGCGCGCCTCATCCTTGACCCGGGTGCGTACGCTTTTTTCGTCAATTTCCCGGGCGACTTCGACGATGAAGTCGTCAAGGGATTTCGAGGAACGCCGGGCGGATTCCACCAGCACCTGCGCGAACGGGCCGATATGGCTGGCCAGAAGTTTCTCCAGATGTGCGTGCAACGCAGCTTCGACTTCTTCTTCCGGCTTGTATTGCCGCTCGCCCCGATTCAGACTGAAGTTGAACAGACCCAGATCGGCAAGCGGCGCAGGCAGTTCGTTGAACTGAATCGAGTCGGAAGACCAGGTGTTGGCCAAAACGGCGAATTCGCCGCTGGCGGCCCGCTCGTACTCCTGCGGCAGCCGCTTCAGGTGACTGTGCGCGGCGCGCACCGCCGATCCGATGTAGTTCTTCTTGTTGCCGGGTTGGGTGGCGAAGGCAAGGCCGTAATGGATCACGAAGCGGGCGTATGCATCCGGATGCAGCGGTCGGAAATCGGCCAGGATGTCTTCCATGCGGCGCAGCAAAGCCAGGGTCTGGCCGGTGTTCGGGATAAGTGCGGTGCAGGCCCAGGCGCCGTTGTGCCGCTCGGCGGGTTGCAGGGTGCAGGCATGCGCGACGCCGGCGCCAAGCAGGCTGGCGAAGGCCTGGCGGCTGTCCTCGGCTGCCGGGCCGCCGGCACGCGCGGTGAGTTCGATGGCAATGACGATGAAGGACTGCTGCCTTCCAAGTTGCTGTGAGGGTTCCATCCCGTTCTGTCCTGTATTTGTTGTGTGCCGGCGTTGTCAGGCTGCTTATTTCTTCATCAATTCCTTTTGCAACTGCACGACTTTCATGGCCTTTTCGATGCTGCGTCGCATGCGGTTGAACGAGGCGTGCAGTTGTTTGATTTCATCCGAGCCATCCTCGTCAAACTCGGGCAGATCGAGGTTGCCCTTGCTGATCTGGTCGCTGAGTTCGGATACCCGCAGGATGGGCTGCACCACCATGCGCGACAGCATCAGGTTGAGCAATACGAAAAGGGTCGCGAACAGGCCGCCAAGAACCGCCGAGAAGGCCCAGAAGGCATGTTGTGCATTCTGTACCGCCAGGCCGGTCGGCACCGTGACGATCTGGGCGCCGACGATCTCGTTCAGTTGCCAGCCAAAGCCGTTGATGTCGCCGTACTTCACCCGCAACGATGCCGGCGCGGCATCCGGCGTGCTGTGGCAGGCCAGGCAGGCAGGCTTCTTGATCTGGATCGGGCGCGCGATATACAGCACGGGGCCGTTCTCGCCCTCGCGCTCGCCGATCTGCTCCGTACTGTCAGCGCTGGCGCGGAACTGGTCGATGATGTCGGTCTCCCAGCCCTGGCTGCGATCGCGCGGGTTGGTCGGATTCAGGGTTGCCTCGCGGTAACTGAAATCGGGATATTTCTCGCGCAGGCGACCGAAGGTCTGCACCGCCGAATAGGCGGGCACGCTTTGCGGCAGAAACTCCTTTTCCAGCAGGGGATCGAGATGCGGCTTGATCTCGTCGATGGTATAGCCACGGACGGCAAGCGCGGTTTCCATCATCAAGCCGGCATTGCGCAGCACTTCCTCCTTGGAGTTGTCCAGCAATACGCGATACGCAACCCAGGCGCTCAAGGCGAATCCGAGGCCGAAAACCGCCACCAGCACGATATTGAATTTGGTTTGAATGCGCACTTCCGCCCTCGCTCTATTCAGAGTCAATGAAAAGATATTCCGGTCCTCACCGACGCGTTGCGGCGACAACCTGGCGGGCCTCCCCGCGATTCGATCTGCAACTCTTTTGGTAAAAAACTGCCGCCAATGAATTCGGCGACGCGCGATTATGCCAAGTTCGATCATTTTATGGCGCGTCTTGCCTTGGTCAGCGTGAGCTTTGGCACATCTCGCGACGTTGGCGCGCTGTTTTGCCGTGTGTTGCCAATTGCTGCTGTCGAACAAAAACCGCTCGGCTTGCCCTGTTCAGGCACGAAATATGCTGCTGCGATGTCATGGAGATTCGCACTACACCCGATACGCTCGCTTCCAGTGGAATGCCGCGCGGGCTGCTGTCCATTCTGGCCTCGCTGAAGTTCACCCTGGTGATTCTGTTCGCCCTCGCTGGCGGCGTGCTGGCGGCTTTTCGCGGCGATGCCGATCCGCTCTGGGCGCTGGCACTGCCGCTTGGCCTGTTCGCGGTCAACCTGGGCACGGCGGTCGTACTGCATCCCGCCTTCCGCCGGCAGCCGCCGCTGCTGCTTTTTCATCTGGCGCTGATTGCGCTGGTATTGCTGCTGGCGGTCGGGCGCCTGACCTATCTCAAGGGGCACCTGGAACTGACCGAGGGCGAAGCGTTCTCGGGCGAGCTGGCGGGGTGGCAGGCCGGACCATGGCATCCCTGGCGGCTGGATCGGGTCAAATTCATCAATGAGGGTTTTCGCATCGACTACGCGCCGGGTGTGAAGCGCGGCCCAACCAGCAATGTCATTGCCTGGCAGGATGCGGACGGCATCTGGCGTCGAGGTGTGATTGGCGATGATCAGCCGCTGCTGCTCGGGGGGTATCGCTTCTACACCAGCTTCAACAAGGGCTTTGCACCGACCTTTGCCTGGCGCCGGATCGGCAGAATGGGCGACCCGGTCATCGGTTCCGTCCACCTGCCGTCCTACCCGATGCATGAATACAGCCAGGCGCGGGCCTGGCGCTTGCCGGAGGGCGGGCCCGCGCTCTGGACGCAACTCAAGTTCGGGGAGGTCATACTCGATCCCGATCAGGCATCCACGTTCCGTTTGCCGGAAAAACACAGTGTGTCGATTCGAGTCGGCGAGGGAGCCAGCGAAATCCTGCGCGAAATGCGCCCCGGGGAAGTGCTGCGTCTGCCGGAGGGTGAGCTGAGTTATCTCGGATTGCGCGCCTGGATGGGCTATACGGTATTCCATGATCCGACGCTGCCGTGGATGCTGGCTGCCGTCCTGTTTGCGGTGGCCTGTCTGGCCTGGCACCTTTACAGCAAGTACTTTGCCCGGCCCTGGAATCGCGAGGCCTGAACATGGAACAGGAACTCGCGCTGCTCTGGACCGCGCTGGCCAGCTATGTGCTGGCCGGGACGCTGGCGATAGTCGGAATCGTGCTCGGGCGGCGCCCGGAACGCTGGGTGCTTACCCTGCTCTGTCTTGGCCTGGCTTTGCAGAGCCTGTCGCTCGGGCTGCGCTGGGTGCGTCTGGAGCATGGTCCTTTTGTCACCATGTTCGAGATTCTGGCCAGCAATGTCTGGAGCCTGACGTTGATCTATACCCTGGCTTACTGGCGTCAGCCGGCGGTGCGGCCGGCTGCGGCGGTGGTGATGCCGATCCTGTTTCTGATGATGGGCTGGATGATCACCACCAGCCCGGAAGCCGGCCATCTGCCGCCGACCTATCACACCATCTGGCTCTGGTTCCATGTTGCTTTCGGCAAGGTTTTTCTCGGCAGCGTGCTGGTGGCTGTCGGACTGGCCGGTGTCATTCTGCTGCGCAACCTGCCGCGTGCGGCCACGCGCTTTGCGAACCTGCCGGCAAGCGCGCGACTGGAAGACCTGGCCTGGCGGTTCATGGCTCTGGGCCTGATTTTCGAAACCCTGATGCTGACCGTCGGCGCGCTCTGGGCGCAGGATGCCTGGGGCCGCTACTGGGATTGGGATCCCCTTGAAACCTGGGCATTCCTGACCTGGCTGGCTCTGGCCTTCGGTCTGCACGCGCGCATGGCCTGGAATTTGTCCGAGCGGATCAGCGCCATGCTGGTGCTGGGCGTGTTCGTGCTGGCGTTCCTGACCTTTTTCGGTGTTCCCTTTGTCTCTACCGCGCCGCATCAGGGTGCCATCTGAACCGATCGACATGAACCGCCTGCCATGAACCGCCTAAGCGCCAGCCTTGTTGCATTTTCCAGCGTGGCCGCCCTGGGCGGCCTCATCGCCTACTGGCCGTCTCCGGTTCCGATACCGCTGGAAGCGCCTGCATCGAGCAAGCAAGCCGCCGGCGAAACTGCGTTATCGCCAAACCAGGCGCATGCCCTGGAGAAGCGTCGCGCCGAGGTGAAGGCGCGTTTCGATCAGGGCGCCGCCATGCTGCACGCCAAGCGCTACGACTATGCCCTGACTGCATTCCACCGGGTATTGGAACTGGCGCCGGATATCCCCGAGGCGCATGTCAACCTTGGCTTTACCTTGCTGGGCATGCAGCGCCACAAGGAAGCGCTGGCGTTCTTCGAATCGGCCACAGTGCTGCGCCCCTGGCAAGCCAACGCGTATTACGGCATGGCCGAGGCGATGGATGCGATGGGCGATCGTTCCGGCGCCATAGGCGCGATGCGCACTTTTGTGCATCTGGCGCAAAAGGACGATCCCTTCGTGAGCAAGGCCAATATCGTTCTGTCCAGGTGGGACGAACAGCGCAGCAGGAAGCCTGAAAAGTCGCGCTGATCGGCGGTACTCCTGCGGGTTTCAGTGCATGGCACGCGCCTTGCGTGGATTGATCCTGTTTTTTGTCTGGAGAAATGCGTGTCAGCCATGCATATCCGCGCTGAGCGCGCGGCATCAACCTGTTCCGGAGCGCGGCCATGATCCCTTTCTGGATTGCCGCGAGTTGCCTGCTGGCCGGCGCCCTTCTGTTTGTATTGCCGCCTCTGCTTGGCCGCACCGGGGTGCGCGCGACGCTTTCCCGTGAACGGATCAACCTGGCCGTGTTCCAGGATGAGTTGTCACAGCTTCAGGCCGATGTCGAAGCCGGGTTGATCGACCCGGAGCAGCAGCAGGCGGCGCGGCGCGAAATCGAACAGCGCGTGGCGGAAGATGTGGTCGGTGGCGCGGCGCTGGTTCAGACGCGGCCCCGTCAGACCGGACTGGCCGTCTTGCTGGGCCTGGCGCTGCCGGTGATGGGGATTGCCACCTATCTTTGGGTGGGGTCGCCGGAGTCGCTCAATCCGGCAGCTCAATCGACGCTGGAGCCGGGCCAGTCGCATGCAGTCACGCCACAACAGATTGCCGAGCGCGTCGAGCAACTGAGTGCGCGTTTGAAGGACAAGCCGGACGATGTCGAGGGCTGGGTGATGCTGGCGCGCTCGCTGGCCATGCTGCAGCGCTACAACGAGTCCGCCGAGGCGTATCGCAATGCGACGCGTCTGTTGCCGGATCACCCCGATCTGCTGGCGGACTACGCCGATATCCTGGCCATGGCGCAGGGGCGGCGTCTGGCCGGCCAGCCGGAAGCGCTCGCGCTGCGCGCCCTCGCTGCCAATCCGCGCCACCTGAAGGCGATGGCGTTGTCCGGCAGCGCGGCATTCGAGCGTCAGGACTATGCCCAGGCGGTGGCTCGCTGGCAGCCGATACTGGCATTGGTGCCAGCCGACTCCGATCCGGCGCGCCAGATTCAGAACAGCATCTCGGAAGCGCGTCGTCTGGGCGGGCTGACTGCCGACGCGGGCGCCGAGCCTGTCCCCTCTGCCGCGCCGGCCGTCGCCGATGCCTTTGTCAGCGGCCGCGTGAGTCTGTCTGCACAGCTCGCCGGGCAGGTGTCGCCCAACGATACGGTGTTCATCTTCGCTCGCGCCGAGTCGGGCCCGCCGATGCCGTTGGCCATCCTGCGCCGGCAGGTGCGGGACTTGCCGCTCGATTTCAGGCTCGATGACAGCATGGCGATGTCGCCCGATATGCGTTTGTCGCGTTTTCCGCGTGTGGTGGTATCCGCTCGCGTCAGCAAGTCGGGCGGCGCCATGCCCAGCAGCGGCGATTTGCAGAGTGCGATTGCGCCGTTGGCCCTGGGTGGACGGGTTGAACTGGTGATTGATCGGGTGCTGCCTTGATTTCGGGAATATTTTCCCGACTTCGGGAACGGCGCGGCTGCCATCGCAAGGCGATCTCGTCCTGGATCGGCCGTCCGATCCTGTTGCATGCGCTGCTGTTGAGCGCTGCTCCGTCGGTTCTGGCGGCAGAGTTGAATACCGATGCCATGGTCAAGGAAAGCCGTGTGTATGCCGGCCAGTTGCTGGGCCAGGTATCCGATGCCCTGGCCAGGGAGTACAAGTTGAGCGGTCCGTTGCGCTCCGTGGTGGTGTGCAAGTATGTGGTTCCCGAATTGTCGTCGGCCATTTCTCGCCAGAGCGGCATGCGTGTCACCCGAGTCAGTCTGAAAGTACGCAATCCGCTTACCGGCATGCCCGACGCTTTCGAGTCCCGTCTTCTGAAGCAATTCGATCAGCGTGCCGCCAAGGGCGAAAAGCCTGAAAAAATCGAACACTGGGAGGTTGTGAACGAGGATGAGCAGCGGTACTTTCGTTACATGAAGGCCATCCCGGTGAAGGATTTCTGTCTCGCCTGCCATGGTCCGAATGCATCCATTTCAACCGCGCTCAAGGCAAAACTCCGGAGTGAGTATCCGAATGACCAGGCAGTCGATTACCGGGTGGGGCAGATTCGTGGCGCCATCACGATCAAAAAGCCCATCTGAACTGCACCGTCCGGTTTTCTCCGGCATGCCTGAGCATCGCGCGAAACTACTGTTCGGCATGTCGGGCATGTGGTTTGCATCCGTCGTGCGCGCGGGCTGTGTGACCGGCGCTCGTACGGTCATTGCGCTGGAATGCGTTTCGTGAAGGCACTCCTGACGCAGGCCGTCAACTGGATGCGCTCGGGCTGGACCCTGCGCGGCAAGGGTTTGCTGGTATTCGGCCTGATGGTGCTCTATGTGCTCGTCATGGGCTTCCACCTGATGGGCGAACGCGCGCGCCTGACCGACATCATTACCGAACTGGAACAGGTGCATCGTTGCGAATCTCAATTGACACACGCCAATCTGACCCTGGCCCGGGCGGTGGTGCTGGTTAACGACAATTTCGTGTCGCCCCACATCCAGATGATCACGCCTACGCTGGTGATGGAACTGGAGTCGGTGCGCACGGCGGTTGATCATCTGGAAGAACGTTTCCCCAGGGTGATTGTTTTGCGCAATGCCCTCGAAACACTGGCCGATCAATTGGCCTCCGCCCCCAGCCAGGGCTTGCTGGCGGCAGTCAGGGGGACGTTGCAGGAGCTGATCGGCGAGCTGGATGGCGTGACGCTGGCCGAACAACAACGTCGCGTCGAACTGCTCGCGGCCTACCGCAAGGTGAGCGATGAACTGATCAGCCAGGGCATGTTGTATTCGCTCTTCGGCATCATCGTCTTTGGTCTGGTCAGCGCTGCTTTTCTGAGCCGGCTGGCGTTGGACATCGGCGAGCTGAAGGCGCGCGCGCTGGCTATCGTGAAGGGTTATCGGGGTTCGCCACTGGAGGTCAACCGGGGCGATGAAATCGGCAGTCTGATGGCCTCGGTCAATTCCATCCAGGATGAACTGCGGCAACGCGAAACCCAGATCGAACTGGAAAGGCAGCAGCGCTTCCACCGCGAGAAAATGGCCGCCGTGGGTTCTCTGGCCGCAGCCGTGGCACACGAAATCAACAATCCGATCGCCGCCATTGCCGGGGTGGCCGAAGCCATCCAGGATCAATGCCGGGGCGAGCACTGCCCCAACCTGGGTCAGTCGTGCCGGCCGGGTCTGATTCTGGAGCAGGCGCGTCGGGTCAGTTCGATCACGCGTCAACTGGCCGAATTTTCGGCCCCGCCGTCGCAGGGCGCCCAGCTAACGGATCTGAACGGGCTGGTGCGCAACACACTGAGCTTTGTTTCCTATGACCGACGCCTGCGCGGCGTACAACTGGATACCGAGCTGGATGTGACCCTGCCCGCGGTGACCCTGGTCGAGGACTACCTGACCCAGGTATTGATGAATCTGCTCCTCAATGCAGCTGATGCGCAGGAAGGTCGCAATGACAAGCGAATTCTGGTCATGACCCAGGCCCAGCCGGACGGGGTCGTGCTGCAGGTAAAAGACAACGGCAGCGGCATGGATGCGGAAACTCTGGCGCACGCTTTTGACGAGTATTACTCCACCAAACCCAGCGGCAAGGGCACCGGTCTCGGCCTGGCGGTGTGCAAGTCCCTGATGGAGTCGATGGGCGGTCAGATAACGCTGAATTCAGAACCTGGCGCGGGAACCACGGCGACACTGCGGATTCCGTTCAGCGCGCCTGAAACAGAGGGAGATGCGTGAGATGCATGTATTGGTGATTGACGACGAAACGGCGGTACGCCAGGTGCTGGCCTCGGCAGTAGCCCGCGCGGGTCATAGCGTGGATGAGGCGAAAAACACGACCGAAGCGGCTTCCAAGCTGGTGCGCGGCGATGTTGATGTGGCGTTGTGCGACATCAAGATGCCTGATGGCAGCGGGCTCGATTTGCTGCGCAACAGTCGTGCTGCCGGAATAGATACCACCTTCGTCATGGTGACCGCTTTCGCTTCGCTGGAAACCGCCGTCGAAGCGCTGCGCGATGGCGCTGCGGACTACATCGTCAAGCCGGTGCGCTCGGAGGAGCTGCAGCACCGGCTCAAGCAGATCGGCGCCCTGCGTGGTCTGCGCAATGAAAATCGGGCATTGCGCCGGTTGATGCAGGTAGATGCGACACCGGTGTACCTGTTCCATTCTCCCTCGATGAAGGAAACGCAACGTCTGGCCGGAAAAGTTGCGCCGACCGACAGTACGGTGCTGGTGACCGGTGAGAGCGGCACCGGCAAGAGCGTCATCGTGCGCATGATTCACGAACAGAGTCCGCGCGCCGAGGGCGTATTTCTGCCGGTGAATTGCAGTGCAATTCCCGAAAATCTGCTGGAAAGCGAGCTGTTCGGCCATGTCAAGGGCGCCTTCACCGGCGCCGACCGCGCGCGCAAGGGCCTGTTCCAGCAGTCCGACGGCGGCACGCTGTTCCTCGACGAAATCGGCGAGCTGCCGCTGCATACGCAGGCCAAACTGCTGCACGCCATCGAGAACAAACAGGTGCGCGCGGTTGGCAGCGAGCAGTCGCGCCATGTGGATACGCGCATCATCGTTGCCACGAACCGGAATCTGCAGGAAATGGTGCGGGCCGGGACGTTCAGGGAAGATCTTTATTTCCGGCTCAGCATGTTCCATATCCACATCCCGCCGCTTCGCGAACGGGAGGAGGATATTCGCGGCCTGATCCATTTTTTCCTGATGCGCATGCGTGATGCGGGCAGCCGGGCGGTCGGCATGGAACCTGAAGTGGAAGATATCCTGGCTTCCTACAACTGGCCGGGGAATGTGCGACAGCTTGAGAATGTGCTTAACCGGGCCTGCATCATGGCCGATGGCGAATTGATCACACTGGCCGATCTGCCGTCGGAAGTGAGCAGCTCCCAGGTCAGCCCGGCCAGGTATGGCACGAAGCTTGCTGGTAGCGGCAACCTGCGCGATCAATTGCGCGACATCGAAGCCAGCCTGATTCGTCAGGCCATGGATGCCGCCAGTGGTGATCGTAGATTGGCGGCGCAACGTCTGGGCATCGGACTTTCCAGCCTTTATCGCAAGCTGGAGGAATTGAAGGTTCTGGTTTGATTGTTCACCGCCGGTTTGCCCTGCAAGGGGTTGTTTCAACTTCATCGGCGGTCATGCTGGTTTTTACCGGCTTTGTCGGGATAGGATGCACAGCTGTATCCCGCACCAAGGCCCTTTCTTGATGGTTGATTGGCGAAGCGAGCGGGGTGTCGCGAGGCCTTCAGCAACACGTTCCTGGGAAAACATGCGCGGTTCCATTCTGACCTTCCAACACGCTTTACTGCTTGCCGGTCTGATCTTGCCAGCGCTTCCGGCATGTGCCGACGTTGCGGCCGACTACAAGGCCGGGCTTACGGCCTATCAGGCAGGGGATATGGTGGGTGCGATGGATAGTCTGCGTCGCGCGGGCGAGGCGGGGCACGCCCCATCCCAGGTATTGCTGGCCGATGTGCTGGACAAGTCCGAATTCAACGAGGAATCGGTGGCCTGGTATCGCAAGGCGGCGGAACAGGGCGATCCCGAGGGTGAATACGGCCTGGCAACCATGCTTGCGGCGGGGGAAGGGGTCGCCAGGGATCTGGTGGAAGCGCGCCGCTGGTTCACGCGCGCCGCCGGACGTGATCACGCGCTTTCGATCAAGGTATTGGCGCATGCCTTCCTGACCGGCGATCTGGGGCTGGATGAGGCGGCACGGGAAAGCGGCGAAGGTCTGTCGGCGGTGCTCAAGGCTGCCGAAAAGGATTATTTGCCGGCGCTGGATGCCTTGGCCAAAGCCTACGCCAGCGGCCGCTGGGGTGTGATTCCCGATTCCGGGAAAGTTGAGTATTACCTGAAGCGTGCCGGTCAGTTGCGAGGACAGGCGAACAATGGTGGCAATAAAAAGGGGAAGCGATGATGCGTAACTTGAAAGATGCTGTATTGCTGCGTGCCGGGATGGTCTCGGCGCTGTTCTGCCTGGCCCTCTTGCCGATTTCGCACGATGCGGTGGCCGGGGATGTCGGCAATGGCTCACGTCTGTATGGCACGTTCTGTGTGTCCTGCCATGGCGCCGGCGGCAAGAATGTGATTCCGGGAGCGCCCAGTTTCGCCCGCGGCGAAGGGCTGATGAAACCGGACGCCATTCTGCTGGCAAGCATCAAGACGGGTCGCGTCACCATGCCCGCTTTTGCGGGCGTGTTGACCGACCGCGAAATCCTCGATCTGATCAGTTATCTGCGTACCCTGCGTTAAGGATTTTTCATGCATAAAAGTTTTTTGCCCGCATCGATACTCGCCGGTCTGCTGCTGGCTCCAGCCTGGGCTGCGCCGCCGACAAGCGGGTTGCGCGTGCTGGAAACCTTCGATGTCGGCGCCAATGTTTATGTTCGTTCCCTGAAACTGGATCGAGCCAAGAACAGCATGTGGGTGGGTACCTCGGTGGGGGTGCACGAGATTGATTTGAAGAGCGTCAAGCCGAAGCAGACATTCACGCGCAAGGATGGCCTTGCCAACGAATATGTGTTCGCGGTCGGTATCGATAGCCAGGGTGCGAAGTGGTTCGGCACCAATGCCGGCGGTGCTTCGCGCTGGAACAATGGCAAGTGGCAGACATTCTTCCCGATGCATGGTCTGGCGGACTACTGGATTTACGCCTTCGCCAACGACAAGAAGGGTGACCTCTGGATCGGCACTTGGGCCGGAGCGAATCATTACAACGTCAAGACCGGCGAGTTCAAGACCTATGTCAAGGAACTGATCAACGAATGGGTCTACGGCATTGCCGTGGACGCCCAGGGCAGAACCTGGTTCGGCACCGAAGGCGGCGTGTCGATGTATGACGGCCGCAAGTGGCGTGCCTGGACGCACAAGGATGGCCTTGGGGCGCCCAATACCGACAGTCTGGAAGCCAGCGTCAACACCGGACTGGGCACGCGTTCGCGGCATGACCTGTCGGTGGAGGCTGCGGGCAAGACCACCTACAACCCGAATTACGTTTTTTCCATCCTGTCGGCGCCGGACGGCTCCATCTGGGCGGGTACCTGGGGCGGAGGGGTAGCCCGTTTCGACGGCCGCAAATGGAAGAACTACAACACGACCGATGGTTTGGCTGGAAACATCGTGTACAGCATGGTCATGGATGGAAAAGGGGTGTTCTGGTTCGGCACCAATCGGGGCGTTTCGCGCTTCGATGGCAAGACATGGAAAAGCATCGGTCCGCATGAAGGTTTGATGGACAGCAATGTCTATGCACTGGAAGTGGCCCCCAACGGCGATATCTGGGCCGGAACAAAGCGCGGTGTAGCGCGCATCGGCGAATAAACGCGTAACGAAGGAGCAAGTGGTGGAAATCAATCACAAGACGGCTGCGATCCTGGTGATGGGGGTCGGAGTCATCGTTGCCGGCGCTTATGGCCTCGGCAAGAAGCAGAGTGAAACCGGCGAACTGGCGGTCAACGCCGTGGCAACTGCGCCATCTGGCGCAGACGCGTCGAATCCGGCGGGACAGCCTGTCGAACAGAGCGTCAACCCTCCGGCCGACGCAGCGCATGCCGGCATACCGCCGGCGCAGGGTCCGGAAGGCAAGGCTGTGGAAGAGGATGGCGCTCGTTTTACGCATTTCCGGGTTGGCAACAAGAACGTCAAGGCCATGTACACAGAGGGCAACGTGCTGTGGGTGGCGACTTCCGGTGGCGTGTTGCGCTACGACACCGCAAGTGACAACTACAAATTGTATGACGTTACCAGCGGCCTGCTCTCCAATGGCGTCTTCTATGTCGGTCGCGTCGGCGGGCGGCTGGCTGCCGGCACTTATGGCGGCGGGTTGTCCTTGCTCGACGAGCGGAGCGGCAAGTGGACCAACTACAACATCCCGCAGGGGCTGGGTGATGCGTTTGTCTACGATGTCCTGCAGACCCGTGACGGCGATATCTGGATCGCGACCTGGTCCGGCGTGAATCGGGTCAGGGGCGGCGCGCTGGATGATCGTTCGAAGTGGGAACTGCACACCGTCGAGAGCACCAAGGGTGGATTGCCCAACGATTGGGTCTATGGCCTGGCGGAAGGCAAGAATGGCGAGCTGTGGCTGGCTACCGAGGGCGGACTGGCCCGCTTTGCCAAAGGCAAATGGCAGAACTGGAACCACGCCAAGGGCCTCGGCGCGCCTTACGAGAAAGTGAAGAAGGACATCGCCTTCAACAATGATCCGTCCAAACAGTCGTCGCACCATGCCATGCAGAAACAGGAGATGGGGCTGTCCGAGGTGAATGTGGCCTACAACCCCAACTACATCATCGCGCTGGAAGTGGATAACGACGGGGTTGTCTGGGCCGGTACCTGGGGCGGCGGTCTGGCGCGCTTCGATGGCGCGAAATGGACCAACTACACCACGGTCGAAGGGCTGCCGGGCAATCATGTCTTCATGCTGCACAAGGATCCCAAGGGCCGCATCTGGATTGGCACCAACAACGGCGTGACCTGGCAGGAAGGCGGACGCTTCAAGGTCATGACTACCGCCGATGGCCTGTTCTCGAATACGGTGTTCTCCATGGTCACCGGGCCGGATGGCAGTCTATGGATGGGCAGCTTTGGCGGCGTGGCGCATATCCACCCGTCCAAGTAGGCAGCAGGTTGTACCGCGCGCAGTCCTCGGCGCGCGGTAGCCTGATACGTTATTGCGGCGGCCTGCTTCGAGGCACGCTATGGCAGCGTTCGCAGGATTGCCAGGTGACGAAGGCCACCCGGTCATGGCACATGCCGCAGTGCTTGCCGCGAAAAATATCCGCCATGTTGATTCGCAGTATCCCGGCCCGATAGGGAAATGGATTCGGATGGCAATTGGCGCAGGTCAGCCATCGGGTATGGGCAAGATGCGAAAACCGTACATGCGGCATCGCCCGGGTATTGCGCATGATCACATCCAGATCCAGCAGATCCTGTTCAACCCCCGGGGTCAGGCTTGCGCGCGGAGTGATGATGCCGCCCAGCAATGCGCCGGACCAGTCAACCCGACCCTGTTTGTCCAGAGGAAAGCCGCTCAGTGCATCCAGCGGCTTTTGCAATAACGGAAAGTCGGAATTTTCCACATCACGAAAACGGTCCTGCTCGACTTGCATCGCAGGGGGAGAAGGCTTCTCCGGCCGGTATGACTCTGATGGCTCGACCGGCAGAACGTCGGGCGCCGCGCGCAGGAATGCCAGCGCAGTTCCGCCCCACAGCAGTCCGATTCCGCATGCAAGCGCTATATGCCGTTTCATGTCCAACCCTCCGGCAAGCAATGCAAGCGGTCAATGG
>CAMDGQ010000062.1 GCA_945897955.1 Tepidiphilus sp. J10
TACGGCCGCAGCAACGAATCAAGCACAGTCAGATTCTCGACCGCGTCATCAACTATCAGGAGGGTATTCAGTGTTTTGTCCAGCATGGATTCGGCGAATCAAAGTCTCTGACCAGGGGTGCGGATTAATTTATCGGCGGCTCGATCAGAATCTTCAACATTTATTGGCTGCATTCCGGGGATCACGCACTAATCGATTACGCGCGTTAACGGCATGTAACGGCGGGCACATTGCGTAGAAATCTGGCGTTGAACTCCTGACGGAGGCCGCAGGGCATCGTCAGGCGGCTTTGTGTCGATTGCCGCCGTAGACCTTGAAAACCTTGCAGGCAGGTCACGCCACCATTATCTGCCGTCAAATTTCTACGGCTTTACGCCGCCGCAAAACCCATGTGTTTCCAGCCTTCGGCGCTCGAACAGGTGATTCTGCTCAATTTGTAATCGTTTCTTCGACGGCCACGATTTGCAGGCCACCGCAATCAGCTACTGCCGACAGGCTTGGGCCCGGGCAGCCCCACTCAGTGCAGCAGCGTGAAAAGCCGATCGAATTTGGCAACTTCGAGCACTTGCAGCACCATGCCTTGGGCTCCCTTGATCTGGATTTCCTTGCCCGCCGACAAGGCTTTTTCCTTCATCAGCAGCATCATGCCCAACGCTGAACTGTCCAGATATTCGACATGACTCAGCTCAAGCTGAATGAATTGGGTGTTCGGATTGTCCAGGATCGGCCGGCAAACTGCCCGTAGCGCCCGGTGACTGTCGAAGACGAAAGCACCCTCAAGTTGAAGCACCGTTGTCTTGCCAAAGCTGGTGAGGTTGACTTGCATGTGGTTAGCCGCCTGAGATGGAAAATTTCGATTCAGCAGTCTAGCGCCGGCAAAGATCAGCTTCTACTTATTTTCATATAAACAAACCAAAAACGATTTATTTATACATTTATCGTCGTTTTTACTATACATACAGCACTTAATTATCACTTTTACACATATATGAGTTGTTGATGATTCATGTATTGGGTAGAGTTTTCGCACACGCCTCAATCGATCAAGGAGTACCCGATGCGCCTACGCCAGACCTGCATCGCCACCTTCGAGACCAAGCCTGGAATGCGCCTTGCACGCCCGATCATCAAGGAGTTCAACCAGCGCCTGTTCCAGTTGCTTGCGGGGACGGAACTCACCGAAGACCACATTCGGCAGATCGTGGTACGTGGAATTCATCCGACCGATATCGCCGAAAAATTCTGGGGGCATAGCATCGATGTCGGCACCGCAGCCAAAGTGACCCGAATTGATGCCAGCGTCTCATCAACTCAGGCCGGAACGTTGATCCGGAAAAGTAGAATCAGGTTTCACTTATTTGGACCAACATGATGGACACCCAACTGGATACCCGGCAAAGCACGGATTTCTGCACGACCCGGGAGGCTGCCCGGATTCTGGGCATTTCGATGCGAACCGCCCAACTTTGGGTCGAAAACGGCACCCTGCAAGCCTGGAAGACCGAAGGCGGCCATCGCCGCATCAGCCTGGCTTCGGTGCAGCGTCTACAACAAAGCAGACAGCCACAGGCGGAAGCTGCCGCCGACAGCATTCAGGCGCTGGATCGCCTGAATATTCTGGTGGTCGAGGACGACAACCTGCTGCTTCGCCTTTACAAGAGCCAGATCGAAGCCTGGGGGATACCGGTCAGCGTGGCGACCGCGCATAACGGTATCGAAGGTCTGATTCTGATCGGCCGTCTGTCGCCCGACCTATTGATCAGCGACCTCGTGATGCCGGAAATGGACGGCTTCGGCCTGCTGCGCACACTGGCGCGCACGCCCTATCGCGAAGGCATGGAAATCGTCGTGGTCACCGCCATGGAGGATGCCGAGATCGAAGCGGCTGGCGGCTTGCCGCAAGACATCAAGGTGTTTCACAAACCGGTGCATTTCGCGGAATTGCGCGCGCTTTGCGAACAACTTCTGCTGCGTCGCCGTGAACTGGCACGTTAAGCGACCATTGCCGGTGCGTTTGCGGTTCAGGACGCACTCATCCGGTGCACGCCGCCGCGTTCGCGGTCGCCCCGCCCCTGATTCCCGGTCATTCCAGACTTGGCACGGCCATTGCTAATACTCTGACAGGCTTCCTCGCCTAAGCGATCTTGGACAACGGCGTCCGCTCCCTATCAGGGCGGCCGCCGTTTTTTTTCGCCCATAGGATTTGCAAGGATATGAACATGTCACGCATGAAACTGGTTTTGGTGGGCAACGGCATGGCCGGCATGCGCACTCTGGAAGAGCTGCTGAAGGCGGCCCCCGACCTCTACGACATCACGGTGTTCGGCGACGAACCGCATCCGAATTACAACCGCATCATGTTGTCGCCGGTATTGGCAGGCGAGCAGACGGTGGAACAGATCGTGCTGAACAGCCGCGACTGGTATGCCGATAACGGCATCAAGCTGCATACCGGCAAACGGGTCGTGAAAATCGACCGCAAGAACCGGTTTGTCGAAACAGACGACGGCACGCGCGAGAATTACGACCGCCTGCTGCTGGCCACCGGCTCGAAGTCCTTCATCCTGCCGGTGCCGGGCGCCGATCTGCCCGGCGTCATCGGCTTCCGCGACATCGCCGATGTCGATGCGATGATTTCCGCCTCCGGCCAGTACAAGACTGCCGTCGTGATCGGCGGCGGCCTGCTTGGCCTGGAAGCGGCGAACGGCTTGAAACTGCGTGGCATGGACGTCTCCGTGGTTCACATCGCGCCGTGGTTGCTGGAACGCCAGATGGACGAGCCGGCCTCACGCCTGTTGCAGAAGAACCTGGAAGAGAAGGGCTTGAAATTCCTGTTGCAGAAGCAGACGGCGGAACTGGTGCGAGGCGAGAGCGGCAGAGTTTGTGCGCTCAAGTTCAAGGATGGCGAGACGATTGCAGCCGATCTGGTGGTCATGGCGGTCGGCATCCGCCCCAACACCGCGCTGGCGGAATCCGCCGGGTTGCAATGCAACCGTGGCCTGGTCGTCAACGACACCATGCAGACCTTCGACCCGCGCATTTATGCCGTTGGGGAATGCGTCAGCCATCGCGGCATCGCTTACGGCCTGGTCGCGCCGCTGTTCGAGCAGGCCAGGGTCTGCGCCAATCATCTGGCCGAGCATGGCGTGGCGCGCTATCAGGGCTCGATGACCTCGACCAAATTGAAGGTCACCGGCATCGACCTGTTTTCCGCCGGCAATTTCATGGGCGGCGAGGGGCATGAGGAAATCGTGTTGCAGGACGCCGGGCGTGGTTCGTACAAGAAGCTGGTGCTGAAGGACAACAAGCTGGCCGGCGCGGTGCTGTATGGCGACACCCTCGACGGTGCCTGGTATTTCGAGCTGATGCGCGACGCGACCGATGTCTCCGATTTCCGCGACAAACTGCTGTTCGGCCGCCACCACATTGGCGATTCGGGCGCCGGTGGCGGCATGGGCGATGAAATGTCGCGCGTCATGGCCTTGCCCGACACGGCCGAAATCTGCGGCTGCAACGGCGTCTGCAAGGGCGACATCATCAAGGCGGTGCGCGAGAAAAAGCTGTTTACGCTGGATGAGGTGCGCGCGCATACCAAGGCGTCCGGCTCCTGCGGTTCCTGCACCGGCCTGGTGGAAACCATTCTGGCGGCGACGGCGGGCGGCGATTATTCCACCGCGCCGTCGAAGAAACCGCTGTGTGGCTGCACCGAACATACGCACGACGAAATCCGCGCCGCCATTGTCGAACAGGGCTTCAAGACCACTCAGGAAGCCATGCGCGGCCTGGGCTGGAAGACCCCCGACGGCTGCACCAAGTGCCGCCCGGCACTGAACTATTACCTGCTCTGCGCCTGGCCGACCGAGTACGTTGATGATGTGCAATCGCGCTACATCAACGAACGCGCGCACGGCAACATCCAGAAGGACGGCAGTTTCTCGGTGGTGCCGCGCATGTGGGGCGGCCTGACCAATCCGAAGGAACTGCGCGCCATCGCCGATGTGGCGGAGAAGTTCAACGTGCCCGAGGTGAAAGTCACCGGCGGCCAGCGCATCGACCTGTTCGGCATCAGGAAGGAAGACCTGCCGGCGGTGTGGAAGGATCTGTCGGACGCCGGCTTCGTCTCCGGCCACGCCTACGGCAAGGCAATGCGCACCGTGAAAACCTGCGTCGGCAGCCAGTGGTGCCGTTTCGGCACGCAGGATTCGACCGGGCTGGGTGTCAAGATGGAACAACTCACCTGGGGTTCCTGGATGCCGCACAAATTCAAGCTGGCGGTGTCCGGCTGCCCGCGCAACTGCGCCGAGGCGACGATCAAGGATTTCGGCGTGGTCTGCGTCGATTCCGGCTACGAACTGCATGTCGGCGGCAATGGCGGCATCAAGGTGCGCATCACCGACCTGCTGACCAAGGTGGAAACGGAAGCGCAGGTACTGGAATTCTGCGCAGCCTTCACCCAGCTCTACCGCGAAGAGGCGCATTACCTGGAGCGCACCGCACCGTGGGTCGAGCGCGTCGGTTTGAGCCATATCAAGGCGAAGGTGGTGGAAGACGCGGCCAACCGGAAGCAGCTGGCCGAACGCTTCCTGATCTCGCAGAAACCGGCGCAGGTGGACCCCTGGAAGGAACGCACAGCCGGCGCGCTGAAGCGGGAATTCATGCCGTTGACTGCTTAGTTGCGCCATGCGCACCGTTCCAAATCCCGAAGTGCGCGCGGCGCACCCTGCATCAACAAGGACTCGAACATGACTGACTGGATCGAAGTAGCCCACATCGACGACATCCCGCGCCAGGGCGCGCGGGTGGTCAAAACCGCCGCCGGCGATATCGCCGTCTTTCGCACCGTCGATGACGAAGTCTTCGCGCTGCGCGACAAATGCCCGCACAAGGGCGGCCCGCTGTCGCAGGGCATCGTGCATGGCCGGAAGGTCGCCTGCCCGCTGCACGACTGGAAGATCAACCTCGATAGCGGCCTCGCCGTCGCGCCCGATGTCGGCTGCGCGGCACGCTATCCGGTAAGGGTGGTGGACGGCGCGGTCAGTTTGTCGCTCACCCCGGAAGCGTAGGGTGCGCCATGCGCACCATTGCAACGGCGAACGGTGCGCATGGCGCACCCTGCGGAAATTCCCGATATGACTGAATCTCCCGTCCGCACCACCTGCCCCTACTGCGGCGTCGGCTGTGGCGTGCTGGTCTATCGTGAAGCCGACGCTTTCAACGTGCGCGGCGATCCCGAGCATCCGGCCAATTTCGGCCGGCTGTGCTCCAAGGGCGCCGCGCTGGGCGAGACTTTGAGTCTGGATGACCGACTGTTGTATCCGGAAATACACGGCGAACGGGCCGACTGGGATAGCGCGCTCGACACCGTCGCGCATCGATTCCGGCAGGTCATCGCCGAACACGGCCCGGATGCCGTTGCGTTCTACGTTTCCGGCCAGTTGCTGACGGAAGACTATTACCTCGCCAACAAACTGATGAAGGGCTATATCGGCTCCGGCAACATCGACACCAATTCGCGCCTGTGCATGTCGTCGGCGGTGGCCGGCCACAAACGCGCGTTCGGTTCCGACACGGTGCCGGGCTGTTACGAAGACCTGGAACTGGCCGATCTGGTCGTGTTGGTCGGCTCCAACATGGCCTGGACACATCCGGTCGTGTTCCAGCGCCTGGTCGCCGCGAAGAAGTCGCGTCCGGAGATGAAGGTGGTCATCATCGACCCGCGTCGCACCGCCACCGCCGAGATTTTGCAACCCGGGGCTGACCTGCACTTGAGCATCAAACCGGGCGCCGACGCCTGGCTGTTCAATGGCCTGTTGAATCATCTGAAGCGCGAGGACGCCATCGACTGGGCTTATCTGGAAGCGCATGTCGATGGTTTTGGCACCGCCTTGCAGGCGGTCGGCGGGCTGTCCATTCCCACCGTGGCGAGGCAATGCGGCCTGGCTGAAACCGATGTCGCCACGTTCTATCGCCTGTTCACGCAAACCGCGCATACCGTCAGCGTGTTCTCGCAGGGCATCAACCAGTCCTCGTCCGGCGTCGACAAAGTAAACAGCGTCATGAATGTTCACCTGGCGACGGGCCGCATCGGCAAGCCCGGCGCGACGCCGTTTTCGATCACCGGCCAGCCCAACGCGATGGGCGGACGCGAGGTCGGCGGCCTGGCCAACCAGCTCGCGGCGCACATGGATTTCACGCCGGATGCCATCGACCGCGTCGGCCGCTTCTGGCGGGCGCCGAACATGGCGCGACAGCCCGGCCTGAAAGCCGTGGATCTGTTCGAGGCGGTACATGACGGGCGCATCAAGGCGCTCTGGATCATGGCGACCAACCCGGCGGTCAGCCTGCCGGATGCCGACCGCGTCGTCGAGGCGTTGCGGCGCTGCCCCTTCGTCGTGGTGTCCGATGTTGTCGCCCGCACCGATACCGGCGTCCATGCCCACGTCAAACTGCCGGCCGCCGCCTGGGGCGAGAAGGACGGCACGGTGACCAACTCGGAACGCCGCATCTCGCGCCAGCGCGCCTTTCTGCCGCTGCCGGGCGAAGCGCGGCCGGACTGGTGGATCGTCGATGAAGTCGCGCGGCGCATGGGGTTTGCCTTCGGCTTTGGCTATGCCGGGCCGGCGCAGATATTCAGCGAACATGCCGCGTTGTCGGGGTTTGAAAATAACGGCACTCGGGATTTCGATATTTCCGGTTTGCTCGACACGGCCTATGACGCTCTGCAACCCACGCAATGGCCGGTCACCCCAAACGGCGGCACGCCGCGCCTGTTCGCCGATGGCCATTTCTTCACGCCCTCCGGCAAGGCGCGCATGTTGCCGATCACGCCGCGCGCGCCGGTTCACGCCATCAGCGAGGCGACGCCGTTCATGCTGAATAGCGGCCGCATCCGCGATCAGTGGCACACGATGACGCGCAGCGCAAAAACGGCGCGTCTGCTCGCCCATATCGACCAGCCGTTTGTCGAAATGCATCCGCAGGACGCACGCCGGGCCGGCGTCAGGGATGGCGCATTGGCACGCATCTCGAATGCCGGCGGCGAGATGCTGGCGCGGGTTCAGGAGAGCCGCGAGCAGCAGATCGGCAGCGTGTTCGCGCCGATCCACTGGAACGACCAGTTCACCAGCCAGGGCCGTGTCGGTGCGTTGATCAACGCCGTCACCGACCCGATTTCCGGCCAGCCCGAATTCAAGCAGACGCCGGTGGCGGTAGCAGCTTATGCGGCCGGCTGGCATGGCTTTGTGATGACGCGGGAATCCCTCATCCGCGTTCGCCCCGAACTTGTCGAAGGGCAGCCCTTCGACAAGCTCGGGGCGAACGGTTTCACACCGCTTGAGCCTGGTTCGGTCCACGCGCCGGCCGCCTACTGGGCCAGGGTGCGCGGCAAAGCCTGCTGGCGGCATGAAATCGCCGGTGGCGAGATGCCGGCGGATGTGCCGACGCGCATGCGCACCATGCTGGCGCTTAACGGCGACTGGATCGAGATGCAGGACAGCGGGGCGGCGCGTTATCGCGGCGCCCTGATCCAGGATGGACGTCTGCTTGCGGTGTATTTTCTGGAACGCGAGGCCGACCGCCTGCCGCCGCGCCACTGGCTTGAATCGTTGTTCGAGCGGGACAGGCTGAGCGACGCGGAACGCGGTGCGCTGCTGCTCGGCCGCCCGAGCCAGGGCGTGCCGGACTGCGGTCGCATCGTCTGCGCCTGTTTCGGTGTCGGTGAGCATTCCTTGACCAAAGCCATGGCCGAGGGAGCGACTTCCGTGGAAGCTCTCGGCATCCAACTCAAAGCGGGCACCAACTGCGGTTCCTGCATTCCCGAACTGAAACGCCTGCTGCAACGCCCATGACGAACGTCCCCAATCCTGGCCTCACCATCCTGATCGTCAGCCCGTCGCGGCGCCGCCTGGACAACCTTATGGAGGCTTTGGCCGCGAGCGCGCCGGAGCATCGTCTGGTCGGCCGCCTCGATCGCGCCATCGATCTGCCGGCCTGGGTCGAAGAACTGGAGCCGGACGCGATCATCATGGATACCGAATCGCCCAGCCGCGACACGCTGGAGCAGGTCGTCGTGATGAGCGAACGCACGCCGCGCCCGATCGTCATGTTCAGCCAGGACGAATCGCAGGACACCATGCGCCGCGCGGTGTCGGCCGGTGTCGCCTGCTATGTCGTCAACGGTCTTGAAAACGAGCGCATTCAGCCGCTGCTGCAACTTGCCCAGGTGCGATTCGAAGCCTGGCAGGCGATGCGCGATGACGCGTTGCGCGCGCGCCAGGAGTTGCACGAACACAAGCTGGTCGAGCAGGCGAAGCGCCACTTGATGAAGCTGGACAATCTTTCCGAAGAAGCCGCCTATCAGGCCCTGCGCCGCGAGGCGATGGTGCATCGCAAACGCATTGCCGATGTGGCGCGACTGTTGATGGAGATCACACCCCCTGCTGCGTAAGCAGCACCTGCGATGGCATCTGCGCCGGGAAACCGATTGCTGCGAGCGACTCGCGTGGTGCGGCTAAACCCGTTCTCGTCACACTGTGCTTCGCCCATCCTGCGAATCGGGTTGTCGGAATGACAGGGCTGTCTACCCCCCGCTCAAGGCCTGGAATATGAATAGTGTCGCTTTCTCCGGCACACGATCCGACAGGCTTCGGCGATCGATCACGATGTTGTCATCAATGCTGAGATTGACATGCCGTCGCAGCGCGCCGCGTTCATCGAGCAGGTAATCTGAAAATCCCGGCGCCAGTTCATCGACCGCATGCAGAACCTCGGCCACCGAGCCGGCCGGTGTCGTGATGGTGCGGTTTTCCAGCGCAGGGAAGAAACGGTAAAGGTGCCGCGTCATGGTCACCGTCGGCATGGAATTCAGCCAAAACGGACCGAATACACCGGCGGAAAATTGTTACCCAGGCATTGCCAGGTTTCGCCACGGTCTTCAGACAGGTAGACGTTGCCGGTCGTGCTGCCGAAGCACAGGCAATCACCCGCCACGTCAAGGCTGTGCCGCAGCACGATGTCGTAGGCATTTTGCTGCGGCAAGCCTTCGCGGAAGGCTTGCCAGGATTGCCCGCCATCGCTTGTGCGCGCCACGAACAGGCCGCCGCCGATGGCCATGCGCGCCATGTCCGCGCGCGCCGGCACGACCCAGGCGGTACGGCCATCCTGCTCATCCACCGCGATGGGGAAACCGAAATGCACGCCGGCCTCGGGCTGGCTGACCTTTTGCCAGGTTTGCGCACCGTCCTTGCTGTAGAACACGCCGCAGTGGTTTTGCTGCCAGAGGTGATCCGGCTGCGCCGGGCAGGCGGTGATGAAGTGCGGATCGTGACCCCATTCTGCTTCCGGATTCGGCAAGTAATCGTTCAGCACACCGCGATTCCGCGGGCTCCAGGTCTGGCCGCCGTCGGTGCTTTCCAGAACGCCGGCCGAGGACACCGCGATATGCATGTGCATCGGGTCGCGCGGGTCGATGACGATGGAGTGGATGCCCGGCTCGAATACACCGTAGTCGATGCTGGCCGGCGTTCCACCCCATTGGTTGTCGCTGGTCGCCGGTCCGGCGAACAGGTCACCGCCCCGGCTTGAGTGGCTCCACAACGGCCGGTTAAGCGTCCAGGTGTCGCCGCCGTCATCGCTGACGAACAAGCCGCCGGGAATCGTGCCGGCGTAGATTCTGCCGGGTTGCCCGGCGGGGCCAAACGTGATGTTCCAGATCTTGTACACGGCGGCATCCTTGTACTCGGGCTGGCCGGTGGGCGCGGCCGGATCGAAATCCGGCGTCGGCAGCATCTGGACGATATGGCGCGCGCCTTCCGGGTACTTCAACGACGAAAGATCCTGCCATGTCGCGCCGCCATCGCGCGAGCGCGACAGCTTCGGGCCCCAGTGACCGTGGTCCAGTGAAGCCCACAAGGTGCCGTCGCGCGGATCGCGCGCCGCATAACAGACCGGAATGCCGGCATGCTCGATGGGACGCGGCCGCCAGGAGGAATCGACACGGTCGAAGATGACGGTGCCTTTGCGGGTGCCAAGCAGAATCATGTTGGACATATCTACCTCCTCGCTTGCGCGGATGCATTCGGTGCATTAGTTGACTGAATTGCATGGATTTAGTCAATCTGGGTGAATGTCAGCCCCTTCGCCGCGAGGCGATGGTGCATCGAAACGCATCGCCGATGTGGCGTGGCTGTTGAAGTAGATGGCGAAGACGTAGAAACCGACGCCTGCCTGCCGACTTGCCTGCTGGCATGCGACTTGCTGAAATTATCCTGTGAGAGCATGTTGTTTACCGCATGCCATGACGACAGGAGGTTTCATGATTCATTGCATCCGTACCGTGTTCCTGCTGCTGGCGCTGCTTGCCGGCACGTCCCCCGCCAGCGCGCAAACCGCCGCGCCAGAGCCGATGATACTCACCACCACGGCGCCAGGTCGCGGCATGGAAGCCGCCGTGGCGGCGCTGAGCCAGGCCATCGTCAACCACAACTACACACTGGTCCGGCAACAGGCCATTGACAGCCGGCTGGTGCCTTACGCGCAGGAAGTGCGCTCGGTTCGACTGGTCTATTTCTGCAACTTCGCCAAGATGGATCAGGCGCTGCGCCTGGATTTTCGCGCCACGCAGATGCTGCCTTGCCGAGTCACCCTGGTGGAAACCCCGACCGGTGTCGATCTGATCGCGATCAATCCAGCCTGGGTCTCGCAGGACATGCCCGCCTTGAGCGAGCTTTGCCAGGAATTGAAGCAGGATTATCTGGCGATTCTGGAAGAGGCCGCGCTATGACCGGTTTCGTCACCCTCAAACGACTTGTCCTGTCGCTCGCGCTGGCCGGCGGCTTCCCGGCGCTGGCCGAGCCGATCAGCGTCAGCAAAACGGCGGACATGCGCCAGGCCATGGACGATATCGCGCTGGCGGCGGCCAATCACGATCTGGTTCTGGTCAAGATGCAACCGATCGACACCGCGCTGGCCAAGCGCGGCTTCGAAAACCCGCATATCCGCATCCTGTTCATCGGCAGCGAATCCGCCGTGCGCTGGGCGGAGGAGGCGGAACCGCGCCTGCTCAACCTGTTGCCGCTGCGCCTGACGTTGATTCAGCGTGAGGGTCGGATCAGCGTGATGAGCGATGACTTTGACCTTTGGCTAAAGGAATTTCCCGACCCGCCCGCGCATTTGATGGTCGAGGCCTGGCGGGCGGAAATGAAAGCCACACTGGATGATTTCGTACGCCAGTAGGTGGTCTGCAGGTGGCCCGGATGCGCCGAAATGGAGAGTTTTGCGCCGATCAGGCACAGCAACA
The DNA here is from genome assembly GCA_945897955.1 of Tepidiphilus sp. J10. Classification (GTDB taxonomy): domain Bacteria; phylum Pseudomonadota; class Gammaproteobacteria; order Burkholderiales; family Thiobacillaceae; genus PFJX01. The sequence continues at coordinate 11,297 of CAMDGQ010000062.1, forward strand.
GTGCGCCAGGCCCCGCCAACCCCATTCAAGCCAGGCCAAGCAATCAAAACAATCTGTTCTATTTCAATAGCTTGAACACAATTTCAAGATCTGGCACGGGCATTGCTAATAAGTAATTGACTGGCGCAATGGCGCGTCAGACACAGAAACCCAAGTCGGGTCTCGGAGTTTCCGCAGTTTCAGATCAGATCAATATGGACAACGGCGTCCAACCCCCCGGGGGTTGGACGCCGTTTTTTTTGGAGTAATCGAAATGGACAGCCCTTTTTCGCCAGACACCCCCTCCAGCAGCAACCTCATCGTCGTCAACGACGGCAAACGTGATTTTTTGAAGAAAGCCGCAGGAATGTCAGTCGCCGCCGCCATCATGTCTCTAGTCCCGCCGGGCGTGCGCAGCGCCGCCTGGGCCGCCGGTTCCGACGCACCGGAAAAAACCGAAATCAAGATCGGCTTCATTCCGCTGACCGACTGTGCCAGCGTGGTGATGGCCGCCGAGAAGGGCTTCGACAAGAAGTACGGCATCAAGATCATCCCGAGCAAGGAGGCGTCCTGGGCCGGCGTGCGCGACAAGCTGTCCAACGGCGAACTGGACGCCGCGCATGTGTTGTACGGCCTGATCTACGGCCTGCAACTCGGCGTCGGCGGCCAGAAGAAGGACATGGCCGTGTTGATGAGTCTGAACAACAACGGCCAGGCCATCACGCTGAACAACCAGCTCAAGGCGAAGGGCGTAGTCGATGGCGCCGGCCTGTCGAAGCTGGTCAAGGCGGAGCCGAAGGAATGGACCTTCGCGCAGACCTTCCCGACCGGCACGCACGCGATGTGGCTGTATTACTGGATGGGCGCCTACGGCATCGACCCGTTCAAGGAAGTGAAAGTGATCACCGTGCCGCCGCCGCAGATGGTTGCCAACATGCGGGTCGACAAGATGGACGGCTATTGCGTCGGCGAACCGTGGAACGCGCGCGCCATCCACGACAAGATCGGCTTTACCGCCACCACCACGCAGGACATCTGGACCGACCATCCCGAGAAAGTGCTCGGCACGACGCTGGAGTTCATCCAGAAGTACCCCAACACGGCGCGCGCGATGATTGCAGCCATCCTGGATGCGTCGAAGTACATCGACACCATGGCGAATCGTTCGGAAACCGCCCGCATCATTTCCGGCAAGGCGTACGTCAATACCGAGTTTGACGTCATCGAGGACCGCATGCTGGGCCAGTACGACAACGGCATCGGCAAGAAATGGCAGGACAAGAACTACATGAAGTTCTTCAACGACGGCGCCGTCAACTTCCCGTATCTGTCCGACGGCATGTGGTTCCTGACCCAGCACAAGCGCTGGGGCCTGCTGAAGGAACACCCGGACTATCTGGCGGTAGCCAAGTCGGTGAACCAGATCAAGCTGTACAAGGAAGCCGCCGCGATGACCAAGACGCCGTTGCCGAAGTCGGAAATGCGCACATCCAAACTGGTGGATGGCGTGGTGTGGGACGGCAAGAACCCGAAAGTCTATGCCGACGGGTTCAAGGTCAAGGCTTGAAAACAACGCAGGATACGTTGCCCGCACCGTCCTTTAATGGTGCGCGCGGCGCACCCAGCGATACCCATCAGGAGTCCACCATGAGCGCCGTGACACTTAATGACAGCAGCTTGAAAGAGATCATGAATTCACCCGACACCCTCCCGTTGCCGGTGGCCGCACCGGCCAAACCGCGTCCGGTTCCGTTCCTGGAAACAGAACGCGGCCAGGCATTCTCCGAAGGTATCGGCAAATTCTTTCGCGCCGTATTGCCGCCGATCATCGGCATCGTGCTGTTCATCCTGCTCTGGCAGATCGTGTCCAGCAGCGGCGGTGAACAAGGCCTGCCCGGCCCGGCCAAGACCTGGGCCTCGGCGCAGGAACTGTTCGCCGATCCGTTCTACGACAACGGCCCCAACGACAAGGGCATCGGCTGGAACATTCTGCATTCGCTGTACCGCGTCGGCGCCGGCTTCGGCCTGGCCGCGCTGGTCGGCATCCCGCTCGGCTTCATGATCGGCCGCTTCGCCTTCCTGGCCGGCATGGTGGCGCCGATCATCAGCCTGTTGCGGCCGGTGTCGCCACTGGCCTGGCTACCCATCGGTCTGTATGTGTTCAAGGAAACCGAGCCGGCTTCTCTCTGGGTGATCTTCATCTCCAGCATCTGGCCGATCATCCTCAACACCGCTGCCGGCGTCTCGCGCGTGCCGCAGGATTACCTGAACGTGGCGCGGGTGCTGAATCTGTCGGAATGGAAGATCTTCACGCGCATCCTGTTCCCGTCGGTATTGCCGCATCTGATGACCGGCATCCGCCTGTCGATCGGTGTCGCCTGGCTGGTCATCGTCGCCGCCGAAATGCTCACCGGCGGCACCGGCCTGGGTTTCTGGGTGTGGGACGAGTGGAACAACCTCAACGTCGAACACATCCTGATCGCCATCTTCATCGTCGGCATCGTCGGCCTGCTGCTGGAGCAACTGCTGGTGATGATCGCGAATCGGTTCAATTACGAGTAGAGCGTGAAACGTGACTCGCTGCTCCGCAGCTCAGGTGAAATGTGAACAGTGCATACATGACGTTTCACGTTTCACCAGCGGCGCAGCCGCATCACTTTTCACAAGCAGCGCAGCTGCATCACGTTTCACGGAGTTTCAAATGCACAACTACCTGCAAATCGAAAACGCCAAAATGGTGTTCGACACCAAAAAAGGCAAATTCACCGCACTGACCGACATCAACCTGAATGTCCAGCAAGGCGAGTTCATCGCGCTGATCGGCCACTCGGGCTGCGGCAAATCCACGCTCCTCAATCTGGTCGCCGGACTGACCGAAGCGACCGAGGGTGTATTGCTGCTGTCGGAAAAGGAAATCAAGGGCCCCGGACCGGAACGCGGCGTGGTGTTCCAGAACCACAGCCTGCTGCCCTGGCTGACCTGCTTCGGCAATGTCCATCTGGCGGTGGAGCGCGTGTTCGGCGCCAAGGAATCCAGGGCGAAGCTGAAAGAACGCACGCAGGCTGCCCTGGACCTGGTCGGCCTCTCGCACGCCACGCACAAGCATCCGAACGAAATCTCCGGCGGCATGAAACAGCGCGTCGGCATCGCCCGCGCGCTGGCGATGGAACCCAAGGTGCTGTTGCTGGACGAGCCGTTCGGCGCGCTCGACGCGCTGACCCGCGCCGGCCTGCAGGACGAGCTGATGCGCATCGTCAAGGAAACCCATGCCACCACGTTGATGGTGACGCACGATGTGGACGAAGCGGTATTGCTGTCGGATCGCATCGTGATGATGACCAACGGCCCGGCGGCGACCATCGGCGAAATCCTCGACGTCGATCTGCCGCGTCCACGCGACCGTCTGAAACTGGCGGAAAACCCGGCCTATCACCATCTGCGCGGCCAGGTGCTGGAGTTCCTGTACCAGAAGCATCTGAAAAAGGCGGCCTGAGATATCAACCCGGATTGTCGATTGGCGCTTGATTCAGAAGTTGGTAGGACGCGCCGTGCGTACCATCGCACGCAAATCGGTGCGCACGGCGCACGCTACGTTCCAATGGACAATCCGGGATCAGAGCAGGCTGCGCCAGCGCTTTGCTTTCAGGTAGGCAATCAATTCATCGGGCGCCAACGGTTCGCCAAACAGGAAGCCCTGCACCGCGTCGCAACCGTTGGCACGCAGGAAGCGCAGTTGCTCGACGCTGTTGACGCCTTCGGCGATCGTGCGCATGCCCAGTCGCTTGCCGAAAGCGAGCAGGGCGGCGACCAGTTCACGGCTTTGCGGGTTGTGGTCGATTTCCTCGACGAAAGTCAGGTCGATCTTGAGCGCGGTCAACGGCAACTGTTGCAGCAAGGCGAATGAACAATAGCCAACGCCGAAATCATCCAGCGTGCATTTGAAGCCTGCCTGCGCGAGGGCATACAAGCCGCGCAGGCCCTCGCCATTGCGGGTCAGCGCGCTCTCCGGGCATTCGAAGGTGATGGCGTCGGGTCTGAGCCCGCTGTCACCCAGTGCCGAAAGAATGACCGCCGGGTCGGCCAGTTCGGCAAGCTGGCGCGCGGACAGGTCCATGCTCAAACCGATGTCGTGCAGCCCCGAGTTGGCAAGCAGATCGGCGGCAATGCGCAGGCATTCGATACCCAGTTCGGGCATCAAGCCCAGTTTCTCGGCATGTTCGACGAAGCGACAGGCATCCAGCATGCCATGCTCCGGATGCTGGAATCGCAGCAGCATCTCCACCCGCGTGACGCTTCCGCTGTAGAGATCAATCTCCGGCAGGAAACGCAACTTGAAGCGGCCCTCGGCGCGCCCGCGCAACAGGGCGTTGTCAAGGGAAAACTGGTCCTGCGCGGCGGATTGATCTTCGTTGCGATAGAAACGGAAGTCGCCGCGACCTTCCTGCTTGGCGATATAAAGAGCATGGTCGGCCGCCGCCAGCAAACCATCGGCGTCGTTGCCATCGTTGGGGTAGATCGCAATTCCGATGCTGACGCCGATGTCAATCTCGTGCCCTTCGATGGTCAACGGTTCCGACACCGCGTCGATCAATTTGCGGCTGACCTGCACTGCGGCGCTCCCGGGCTCGACACTTTCCAGAAGCAAGACGAACTCGTCGCCGCCCCGACGGCTCAAGGTATCGCTGTCGCGCACGCAGGCCGACATGCGTCTGGCAACTTCGACCAGCACCTTGTCGCCAAAAGCATGGCCAAATTGATCGTTGACGGTCTTGAAACGGTCGAGGTCGAGATAAAGCAGGGCCATCCTGCCCTTCCGCCGTTCCAGCATTGACAACATGCGGCGCAGTCGGTCGCCGAACAGGATGCGGTTGGGCAATCCGGTCAGCGCGTCGAAATGCGCCAGTCGGCGAATATGATCTTCCTCGCGCTTGCGTTCGGTGATGTCGGAAAACAGGCCGACATAGCGGGTCACGCGGCCGCTGGGTTCGGCGACAGCAACAATGGAAAGCCACTCGGCATAGAGTTCGCCCGACTTGCGGCGGTTGATGACCTCGCCCGACCAGCGTCCGGCGCTGGTCAGGGTGTCCCACATGTGGCGATAAAACGCATCATCGTGCTTGCCGGAGGCGATCATCGACGGTGTCCTGCCCATTGCTTCATCCGCGCGATACCCGCTGATTTCGCTGAACGCCGGATTGACCGCCAGAATGCCTCCCTCGGCATCGGTCACCATCATGCCTTCGCTGGCCGATTCGAATGCCAGTCTGGCCAGACGCAGATCGCGCAGGCGCCAGGCATCGCGCAGGCATTTGCTGACTGCATCCTGCAGCAGATGCACATCAAGCGGCTTCAATACGTAACGGTCAACGCCGATATCGAGCGCTTGCCGCAGATGGCTGGTTTCGGATGAAGTTGTAACAACGATGATCTGGGCATCCTGATCTTCGTCGCGAATGGCCTGGCTCATGGCCAAGCCATCCATAACCGGCATGATGATGTCAGTAACCACCAGGTCGGGCTGCCAGGATCGCCAGATCGCCAGACCCTCGGCACCGTCGGCGGCAACACGCACCTCGGAGACCGAAGGGGCGATCGCCCTTTGCATCAACAGACGCATCGCCGCGGTGTCATCCACGACCAGAACACGGGCTGTTGTCATCTCTCTGGCGAACGCTTCCGTCATGGTGGACGACCCTTTTCTAATTGGTTTGACCGACATAATCCGACCCAGGACACCCCGGTTTTATCGCGCACTCCTCCTGACTCGCGCGCAAGCGCTAACTTAGCGCGGCAAACGGCGGGACGCCACAAAAAACTGTGCCGGCGTGGGCCGTCCGCCGGGTGTCATTCAAACGATCAGTGTGATGCATGTTGCTTCTGCCGGTCCCCCGTTGCGTATAAAATGCGCAGCCTCTCGCCGCGTCACCGCCTCCACTCGCCATGCAAATCGGCCCCTATCTTCTGAAGAACAACCTGATCGTCGCGCCTATGGCCGGGGTCACGGATAGGCCATTTCGCCAGTTGTGCAAGCAAATGGGCGCGGGCATGGCGGTGAGCGAAATGGTCACCTCCAATTCGTTGTTGTATGGCTCCAGGAAAACGCAGCGGCGGGCCAATCATGAAGGCGAAGTCGAGCCGGTATCCGTTCAGATTGCCGGCGCCGACCCGCTGATGATGGCGGAAGCCGCCCGTTACAACGCAGATCGCGGCGCTGCGATCATTGACATCAACATGGGCTGCCCGGCAAAAAAAATCTGCAATGTCATGGCCGGATCGGCCCTGTTGCAGGATGAGCCTCTGGTGGGGCATATCCTTGATGCCGTGGTGCGTGCCGTACCGGATACTCCGGTTACCTTGAAAATTCGCACAGGCTGGGATACTTCGCATCGGAATGCCTTGCGGATACTGCATATCGCCCAGGAAGCCGGTATCCAGGCGCTGGCGATTCACGGTCGCACACGCGCCTGTGGCTATTCCGGTGAAGCCGAATACGAAACCATTGCCGCAGTCAAAGCCGAGGCGCGCATACCGATTATTGCCAACGGCGATATCACGACGCCGGAAAAGGCGCGTTTTGTGCTGGAAACCACAGGTGCCGACGCGATCATGATCGGCCGCGCCGCGCAAGGCCGGCCCTGGCTGTTTCGCGAGATCGGCCATTTTCTGGAGACCGGCGAAAGCTTGCCGGCGCCGGAAGTGGCCGAGATTCACAACGTCCTCCTGGCGCACCTGGACGATCTGTACCGCTTCTACGGCGATCTCGCGGGCAGTCGGATGGCGCGCAAGCATATCGCCTGGTATACGCGAGGCCTGGCCGATTCCGCCAGTTTTCGTCATGCCATGAATCAACTTGAAGGACCGCATGCGCAACTTGACGCGGTCAACGATTTTTTCTGGCGCACGCGCGAACGTTGTGATCGATTGATTTATCTTGATGCCGCGCCGGATCAGCGCGTGGCGGCTTGAACGTGGCAGGTGCCTGCGACATGGAACACCCGATGATTGACGAAAGTGAACTCGCCGCCTGTGTGCGCCGTGAGTTGATCAAGTATTTCAAGGATCTGGATGGCGAATCGCCGGCCGGGATTTATGAAATGGTGCTGAACTGTGTCGAAAAACCGATGCTTGAAGTCATTCTGGACCGCGCCGGCAGCAACCAGAGCCGCGCTGCGGACTGGCTCAGCATCAACCGCAATACGCTGCGCAAGAAAATGCAGCAGCATGGAATCAAATAAGTCGTGAAACGTGACTCGCCGCTGTGCGGCTCAGGTGAAACGTGAAAAGGGATCAGTCACATTTCATGTTTCGCGCCTCACATTTCACGCTTCACGTTTCACTTTTCACGGAAATAACATGATCAAACGCGCCCTCCTCTCCGTCTCCGATAAAACCGGCCTCATCGACTTCGCCCGCGCCCTTTCCGCGCAAGGCATCGAACTGCTTTCCACCGGCGGCACCGCCAAAGCAATTCGGGATGCCGGCCTGCCCGTCAAGGATGTCTCGGAATTCACCGGATTTCCTGAAATGCTCGATGGCCGCGTCAAGACGCTGCATCCCAAGGTTCATGCCGGCATCCTGGCGGTGCGCGACAACGACGCACATATGGCGACGATGAACGAACATGGTCTGGGCTACATTGATCTGGTCTGCGTCAACCTCTACCCGTTCGTGCAGACGGTGTCGAAGCCGCATACGCTGGAAGACGCCATCGAGAACATCGACATCGGCGGCCCGGCGATGGTCCGTTCCTCGGCGAAGAACTACAAACATGTCGCCATCGTCACCGACCCGGCCGATTACGCCGGTCTCATTGATGAAATGAAGGCCAACGGCAGCGCCCTGGGCGATGCCACCCGCTTCAATCTGGCCAGGAAAGCGTTCACCCATACCGCCCAGTACGACGGCCACATCAGCAACTACCTGACTTCGCTCAATGCCGAAGGCGGCAAGGATCAGTTCGGCGAGAAACTGACGCTGCAATTCAGCCGCGCGCAAACCTGCCGCTACGGCGAAAACCCGCATCAGAACGGCGCCTTCTATGTCGAAGCCAACGCCCCGGCCGGCACCATTGCCACCAGCCGCCAGATTCAGGGCAAGGAACTGTCCTACAACAACATCGCCGATACCGACGCGGCGCTGGAGTGCGTGAAGACATTTGACGCCGCCCCCGCCTGCGTCATCGTCAAGCACGCCAACCCGTGCGGCGTCGCCTACGGCGACAACCTGCTCGACGCCTACAACCGCGCCTACCAGACCGATCCGGAATCCGCCTTCGGCGGCATCATCGCGTTCAACGGCCGGCTCGATGGAGAAACCGCGAAAACCATCGTCGAGCGCCAGTTCGTCGAAGTCATCATCGCCCCGGAAGTCAGTTCTGAAGCCTCGGAAGCGGTCGCCGCCAAGAAGAACGTGCGTTTGCTGGAATGTGGCGCGTGGAGTGGTTCCGTGTCGCAAATGGACATGAAGCGCGTCGCCGGCGGCCTCCTGGTGCAGGATGCCGACATCCTGCTGCATGGCGAACTGAAAGTGGTCACCAAGCGGGCGCCGACGCCGAAGGAAATGGAGGACCTGCTGTTCGCCTGGCGCATCGCCAAGTTCGTCAAATCCAACGCCATCGTCTACTGCAAGGATGGCATGACCATCGGCGTCGGTGCCGGCCAGATGTCGCGCGTCAACTCCGCCCGCATCGCCGCAATCAAGGCTGAACACGCCGGCCTGGTGGTGCCTGGCTCGGTCATGGCATCCGACGCCTTTTTCCCGTTCCGCGACGGCCTCGACAACGCCGCAGCGGCGGGCATCACCGCCGTGATTCAACCCGGAGGCTCGATGCGTGACGACGAAGTCATCGCAGCGGCAGATGAACACGGCATCGCCATGGTGTTTACTGGTGTGCGACATTTCCGGCACTGATTTTGTCCATGTCGCTGCCTGACTTACTTGGAAATATCCTCCTGCTAAGAGAACAGCGGGTAATGCTCAGCGGCGACCTCGCCTCACTTTACGAAGTCGAGCCACGTGCATTGATCCAGGCAGTCCAACGCAACAGTGAGCGCTTCCCTGAAGATTTCATGTTTCAACTCAGTCGTGATGAATGGCTGAACTTGAAATCACAAAATGTGATTTCAAGTTGGGGAGGCAGCCGCACGCCACCTTACGCCGTTCAGCGAACAGGGCGTGGCGATGCTGTCCAGCGTGTTGAAAAGCAGTCGGGCGGTGCAAGTCAACATCGAGATCATGCGCACCTTCATCCGGCTGCGCCGAATCCTGACCGAAAATTCCGACCTGTCGCATCGACTTGACGAGATGGAGCAACATTACGATGAACAATTCAAAACCGTTTTCGACGCTTTGCGCCAATTGATGACTCCATCCATAAATCCAGGCCGCCCAATGGGCTTTATCCAGAACGGGCAAAGGGACACCCCATGAAAATACTCGTCATCGGCTCCGGCGGACGCGAACACGCGTTGGCCTGGCGACTCAAGCAATCGCCCCGCATTCAAAAAGTGCTCGTCGCCCCCGGCAATGGCGGCACGGCGCGCGAGGAAGGCATCGAAAACCTCAACATCACCGCGATTCCCGACCTGGTTGCCTATGCGCTGCAAGAAAACATCCAGCTCACCGTGGTGGGCCCGGAAGCGCCGCTGGCGGCCGGCATCGTCGATGCGTTCCGTGCCGCCGGCCTGAAAATTTTCGGCCCGACTCAAGCCGCCGCGCAACTGGAGAGTTCCAAGGACTTCGCCAAGCAGTTCATGATTCGGCACAACATACCCACCGCCGCTTTCGCTACGTTCACCGACGCCACCGCCGCGCACGCTTACCTGGAATCACAAGGCGCGCCCATCGTGATCAAGGCTGATGGTCTGGCCGCCGGCAAGGGCGTGGTGGTGGCCACCACGTTGGCCGAAGCGCATGTCGCGGTAGACATGATGTTGGCCGAGGACGGTAAACCCGGCGCATTCGGCGACGCGGGCGCGCGCGTGGTCATCGAAGAATGCCTGTTCGGCGAAGAAGCCAGCTTCATCGTCATGGTCGATGGCGAAAATGTATTGCCGCTGGCCAGCAGCCAGGATCACAAACGACTGCTCGACGGCGACACCGGCCCCAACACCGGCGGCATGGGCGCCTATTCCCCCGCCCCGGTGGTCACGCCGGAGATTCACGCCAAGGCTTTGCGTGAAGTCATACGTCCGGTGGTCGCCGGCATGAAAGCAGAAGGCATTCCATTCACCGGATTTCTCTACGCCGGCTTGATGATCAGCCCGGACGGCCAGATGAAGGTGCTGGAATTCAATTGCCGCATGGGCGACCCGGAAACCCAACCGATCATGATGCGGCTGAAATCAGATCTGACCCTGCTGCTCGAAGCGGCCGTCGATGGCCGACTGGATCAGGTCGAAGCGACATGGGATCGACGTTTCGCACTCGGCGTGGTGATGGCCGCTGCCGGTTATCCGGACAATCCGCGCAAGGGCGACGCCATCACCGGACTGAGTCCGATCGGCGAGCAGAAAAATATCGAGGGGATTTCGCACGTTTTCCATGCCGGCACCGCGCTGCAAGACGATCAAATCGTCACCACCGGGGGCCGCGTACTCTGTGTCACCGCGTTGGGCGACAGCGTCAAAATGGCGCAGACACGCGCCTATCTGGCCGCCGAAAACATCGATTTCGCCGGCCGGCAAATGCGCCGCGACATCGGCTGGCGCGCCATCGGCCGGCGCAAGAAAACCTGATTTCGTCCTTTGGGCTGGCACCTTCGAGTTGGCACCTTCGAGTTGGCCTTTAAGTTGACCTCGCCGCCGCCCACGCCGTTGCCCACGCCACTACCCAATATCCGCCGGTTACGCGCTTTTTTGAAGCACGGCGGCATCATCGCCTACCCGACCGAATCCTGCTACGGCCTGGGTTGCGACCCGACGAATCGGCGCGCGGTACAGCGCATTCTGGCGCTGAAAGGGCGACCGCAAAGCAAAGGCTTGATTCTGGTCGGCTCGGATATTCACCAGTTCCGGCGTTATCTCGCACCGATCGCGGACAGTCTCGCTACGCGTCTAGGTGAATGGTGGCCAGGCCCGAATACGCTATTGTTGCCGGCGTCCAGACGTTGTCCGCATTGGTTAACCGGCCACCACGAAACCCTCGCCGTGCGCATCACTGCACACCCAGAAACTGCCCGGCTCTGCCATGCGCTAAACATGCCATTGGTCTCTACCAGTGCTAACCGGGCCGGCAAGCGCCCAATCAAAAAGGCCAAAACCTGCTTCAAGGTTTTCGGTAAACAGGTTCTAACGCTGCGCGGCCAAATTGGTCAGCGCAAGCGGCCTTCTCGCATCATTGATCCAGAGAACGGCAACGTATTCAGGCGTTGAACTCAACAACCCAACGGCAAATAAAGCGTCATCGGTGCATCGACGCATGGCGTGAAGCCGTAGTGTTGATAAAACGC
>CAMDGQ010000063.1 GCA_945897955.1 Tepidiphilus sp. J10
GGTGTGAGCGCCAATACCACAGCCAGCATGCCGGAATAATCGAACCCCAAAGCGGTGGCGCCGACTCGGGCGGCATGGGTGGTTTTCACCTTGCCTGCCTCGATCAAGGCTTTGACCACGGACAATTTGCAGTGTGGGGTTCGCTTCTCCATGGGTGAATACTAGCTCACCAAGTAATTTGGCAAGTAGGTTAATTTTGTTTTCTGTTTCAGGGCTGCAAAGCATTGACGCCAAGCCTCAACCGCCCTAGTCTTTATCGAACGATCGTTCGATAAAGACTGCCATGCCCACCGACTTTGACTACCTCACCCAACTCCAGGACTACTACGCCGCGCACGGCGCGTTGCCGTCCTACGCGCGCATCGGCGAACTGGTCGGCTTGCGTTCCAAATCGTCGGTTTCGGCGCTGATCGACCGTCTGGCCGAGGCCGGGCTGATCCAGCGCACGCCGGACCGGCGCCTGGCGCCGGGCGAGGATTTCTTCGCGCGGCCGCTGGTGGATAGCGTGCGCGCCGGTCTGCCGCAGGCGGCCAACGATACCGGCCAGAACAGCATCGCCATCGACCGCTATCTGGTGCGCCAGCCGAGTCGCACGGTGTTGCTCAGCGTGCGCGGCGATTCGATGCAGGATGCCGGTCTGCTGGAAGGCGACAACCTGGTGGTGGATCGCGGTGCGCCTGCGCGGGTGGGCGACATCGTCGTCGCCATCGTCGACAACCAGTTCACCGTCAAATACCTGGCGCAGGATGCGCGCGGCTTCTATCTCAAGCCGGGCAACATGGCCTACGCGCCGATCCGGCCGCAAGGGCAACTGGAAATCTACGGCGTGGTGACCGGCAGTTTCCGGCGTTATTGATCATGCACAGCGCATTCATTCCGCCTGCCCGCTCGCCGGGCCGGATTCCGCTGCCGCTGTTCGCCAGCCGCATTCCGGCCGGTTTCCCGTCGCCGGCCGACGATTACGTCGAAGCACGCCTCGACCTCAACGAACTATTGGTCCAGCGACAGGAGGCGACCTATTTCCTGCGCGTGAAGGGCGATTCGATGCAGGGCGCCGGCATTCATCCGGGTGATCTGATCGTGGTGGATCGTTCCATCGAGGCGCAGGACGGCAGCGTCGTGGTGGCTGAAGTCGATGGTGCGTTGACCATCAAGCGGCTGCGCCTGGGTAGCGGCGCCCCGGAACTGCATCCGGACAACCCGGCGTATCCGGTGATCCGCTTCAAGGAAGGCCAGGAACTGCGCATCTGGGGCGTGGTGACCAGTTCCGTGCATACGGTGCGCTAGGGCTGGATGGGCTTCGCGCCATGTTCGCGCTGATCGACGGCAATAATTTCTACGTTTCCTGCGAACGGGTGTTCAACCCGGCGCTGGCGCACACGCCGGTTGTGGTGCTGTCGAACAACGACGGCTGCGTGGTAGCGCGCAGCAACGAGGTGAAGGCGCTTGGCGTGAAGATGGGCGTGCCCTGGTACCAGATTCGCGAACTGGCGGAAAAGCACGGCATCCGCGCGTTTTCCAGCAATTACAGCCTGTATGCCGACATGAGCAGCCGCATGATGAACGTGCTGGCCGCTTATTCGCCGGAGCAGGAGGTGTATTCGATCGACGAGTGCTTTCTCGGCCTGGAAGGCTTCGCGCGGCGCGATCTGGCTGCTTACGCACAACGCATGCGGCAACAGGTGCGGCAGTGGGTCGGCATTCCGGTCTGCGTCGGCATTGCCCAAACCAAGACGCTGGCGAAACTGGCCAATCATTGCGCCAAGAAGAATCTGGCAGGTGAGGAGGGCGTTTGCGATCTGACCCGGCTCGATGAAACTGAACGCGCCCGCGTCTTCGCCGCGCTGCCGGTCAACGAAGTCTGGGGCGTCGGCCGGCGGCTGACCGAACAACTCAACCAGCGCGGCATTCAGAGCGTGGAAGACTTGCGGCGGTCCGATCCGGAAACGCTGCGCCAGGCGTTTTCGGTGGTGCTGGAACGCACCGTGCGCGAACTCAACGGCGTGTCCTGTCTGAGCCTGGAAGCGGTGGCGCCGAACAAGCGCGAAATCATGTCGTCGCGCTCCTTCGGCGCTTACGTCTATGACTTGCCCGGCCTCGCCGAAGCGGTGGCGCTGTATGTCGGCCGCGCGGCGGAGAAGTTGCGCCGGCAGGGTTCGCTGGCCGGCATGCTGCAGGTTTATATCCGCACCAACCCGTTCAAGGCCAACGCGCCGCAATACCAGCGCGGTCTGACCATTCCGTTGCCGGAAGCCAGCGACGATACGCCGCGCCTGATTCGCGCCGCGCACTGGGGTTTGCGCCGCATCTACAAGCCCGGCTACGCCTATCAGAAAGCCGGCGTTGCGCTGCTCGATCTGCGTCCGCGCGCGCAGGCGCAGTTGGGCCTGTTCTCGAACAACGAGAATCGCGGCGCGCTGATGCAGGTGATGGACCGCATCAACGCCACCTATGGCAGCGGCACGTTGCGCTCGGCGGCGGAAGGCGTGCGGCAGGGCTGGCGCATGAAGCGCGAACGCAAGTCGCCGGCTTATACGACGTGCTGGGATGAATTGCCGGAAGTGGGCTGAGGCGTAAAGTCGGGCTAACATGAACAACGATATTTCCACTCGGAGTCGTGCCCGTAATGGCCATGGACGCGATCGGCGCCGCCGCCGATTTCAATGCGATGCAATTCGCTCGCCCGAACCAGGCAGCCGGAGCGCGTACGCTCACGCCCGAACAACAGCAGGAAGTCCAGAAACTCCGGCAGATCGACCGCAAGGTACGCGAGCACGAAGCCGCCCATATGGCAGCCGGTGCCGGATTGGCCGGCGGCGCCCACTTTGAATATGTGCGTGGCCCGGACGGCAGGCAGTATGCGGTTGCCGGCGAGGTGAAGATCGACGTTTCGCCGGCGCAGACGCCGCAACAGACCATCGCCAAGGCCAGACGCATCCAGGCCGCCGCGCTGGCGCCGGCCGATCCGTCTGCGCAGGACCGGGCGGTTGCCGCGCAAGCGGCGCAGATGGCGGCGAAGGCGCAGACCGAGTTGCGTCGGCAGGAACGGGAAGAGCGCGAGGCGGGGCAGGGCGGCGATATGACCTCGACCCTGGCATCGACCCGCGCCAGCCGCGCAGTTGCGGCTTATGCCTGGCAAGAGGCAGAGCCGAAATCCGTTTTGAGTCTGTACGCTTGAACCTGGAAATGGCAGTTGACCGCTTCTTGTCCTGCGTGCTCCCTCATGCGGGCTGATGTTTTGCGCTTCGATGACGCTCGCCGATTGGGAGAGCCCGCTACCTGCCCGCTGTCGGGGTGGGGAAGTCGTCTGGCGGCAGCTATGGCACGCCCGGCAATATCTCGTATCGAGTGCTTGAATCAGCCGCGTTTTTACGGTCTCATTGATCCGCTCGGTTTCCACGGAGCGAGTCGGCGCATCAGCCGGCTTCCTGGTACTACAACGAATAGCGGGACGAGGTGATAGAGATGAGGCGAGGAAAGGGTTTTACGGTCATTGAGCTGGTGGTGGCGATCACGATTGTGTGTCTTCTGGTTGCCGTGGCATTTGCGTCTTTTCAGGATCACATGGCTCGCAAAGCCAGAGCGGAGGCAAGAAAAGCCCTGATTGAAGTCGCCGAGTGGCTGCAACTCCAGCATGCCAAGAGCGGCACCTATCTGGTCAAGCCGCCGATTACGCAAACCCCCGGCGACGGCGATGCCGAGTTCCGGATCGGGCTGGCTGCCGCAGTGGTCGGCGCAAGCGATCCGAAAGCCGAATTTCCGGCTACCACGGCGGATACCTTTACCTTGCAGGCGGTACCCGTGGGTGAGGATGCCTGCGGCGCCCTGTTGCTCGATTCCGCTGGCCGTACCGGTGTGACAGGGGTGGATGCACAGGTTGCGGATTGTTGGAAGTAGGCCTTTCCGATGCATGGCGGGCGGCCGCTCGCTTGATCCCCCGGTCATTGTGAGCGTGTTGCCTTGTGAGTGTTCTTTCTGTGCATGTGCTGCCCGTTCTGCGGCAGTTGTCCCCTGAAGTTTTTCTCTCCGGCGAGGAGGTTTCGCAGCGCCTGGGGTGTTCTCGCGCTACGGTTCACAACGCGATTCGCGCGGCGCGCGAGGCCGGGTTCGTGGTGCATGCGGTGCATGGACGTGGTTATCGCCTGGCGGCGCCTGCCAGTTGGCTGGATGCCGAGCGGATCGGCCGCGACTTCGCGCGGCGCGATATCACGCTGCGCCATTTCGACCAGATTGATTCGACCAATGCGGAGATGCTGCGCTGGGCAGCTCTGGACGCTCCGCCGCGCGCGCTGGTCTGTACGGAATGGCAAGGTCAGGGCAGGGGACGACGCGGGCGTGACTGGCATGCCGGTCTGGGCGGCGGGCTGACTTTTTCTTTTCTGTGGCGTTCGGCCCGTTCGGCTGCGCAGCTTTCCGGGTTGTCGCTGGCGGTTGGCGTGGCGCTGGTGAAGAGTTTGCGGGCAATGGGCCTGGATCGGGCGCAGGTCAAATGGCCGAACGATATTCAGGTCGGCGGCGCGAAGCTGGCCGGTGTGCTGATCGAACTGGCGAGCGACAGGTCGGCCAGCGACGTGATGGCGCCTTGTTCGGCGGTGATCGGCGTTGGCATCAATATTTTGGGCGGCGATGTGCTCAGCCGCCGGGTCGGCCAGCCGGTAACCGATCTGCAGGCGCATCTGGGCTTGATTGATCGCAACGATTTGCTGCTGCGTCTGGTTGCCGGTCTCGATGCCGATCTGGCCCGCTTCGAGCGCGACGGTTTCAGCGCATTTCATGCCGCCTGGCATGCCTGCCACGCGCATCAGGGCCGGCCGGTCAACATGCATGCCAGCCAGGGCGAAGCCATTGCCGGCATTGCGCTTGGCGTCGATGCGCAAGGCGCGCTGCTGCTGGAAACCTCGGCCGGCATCCAGACCTTTCATTCCGGCGAAGTCAGCCTGCGGGTGCAGTCGTGATGCTGCTGGTCGATGCCGGCAATACGCGCATCAAATGGCGCATCGTCGCTGGCCGCGCGCTGGTCGCCAGCGGCGCCGTGGCGGTTGCCGGGGTGGCCGATCTGGCGGCGGCCTGGCGGCCGTATCGCTTGACTGGCGCGCTGATCAGTTGCGTCGCCGGCGCTGAGGTGCAAGCCGAACTGGCGCGGATACTTGCAGCTAGCGGGGTGGTGGCGCGCTGGCTGGTCGCCGAACGCGAGAATCATGGCCTGATCAATCATTACGATGCGCCCGAGAAGCTGGGCTCGGATCGCTATGCTGCGCTGATTGCGGCTTCGCGCCTGAAACTGGGCGACTGCGTCGTGGCCTGCGTCGGCACCGCCACGACGGTGGACCGGCTGAATCGCGATGGCGAATTTGTTGGCGGCATCATCCTGCCCGGACCGAACATGATGCGCGCGGCTTTGCTTGGCGGTACCGGCCAGATCGAAAGCCGCATGCGGCCGCTTGACGAGCTTCCGGCTTCGCTTGCGGCGAGTCTGCCTCGCGACACCGCCACGGCAGTTGGTGTCGGCATCGTGCTGGCCCAGGCCGGCGCGATCAGCGCGCTTTGCGGGGCCATGCCGGATGTGATGGGCAATGCGGCGGGCAGGAACGCTGACAAGGCGCCGTTGCTGATTCTGACCGGTGGTGCACGCGATCAGGTGCGTGCCTGGTTGACGATGGAGTTGCTCGAAATCGAGGATCTGGTTTTGGAAGGACTGGCATGGATCGCATCGGAGCCCGCATGCGCAAGCTGATCAGCCTCTTGCTTGCGCTCAATCTGGGGGTTTTTCTGGCTGGCATGGCGTTGCAGCATTGGTCACCCGATGCATCCACGCCAATGGTCTTCAATGCCGACAAAATCCGCCTGCTGGCATTGCCTGCGCCGCCGGTGCGAACCCCGAACCAGACTGCGCCAGCGTTGCCGCCCGAAAAGTTGGCCGATGCGCCGGATGCGCCGCGCCCCGAAGCGAATGCACGCTGTCTGAGTTGGACGTCGCTCGACGCTGCGGGCGTGAAAGCGGTCGAGACTCGGCTCCGGCAGGCTGGTGTTGCGGTCAACGCTTATGACATCAAGCTGGAGCAGAAACTGGGCTGGTGGGTGTTCCTGCCGCCGCTGGACGATGCGGCAGAGGCGCAGACCAGAATCGATCAGATACGTCTGCTCGGTATTACCGACTATGCGACCGTGCGCGGCGGCGCAATGCGCAACGCACTGTCGCTGGGCGCGTTCACCACGCTGGCGCAGGCACGCGCGCATCGCGCGATGCTGAGCGGGAAGGGGGTCGAGGGGGTGCAATACTCGCCTCGCCCGGAAGCGGGTTTGGCGCGTCTGGTGTTTGCCGAGACTGTTTCCGATGACGCATTGCCGGACCTGCTGGTTGCCTGGCCGGAGGGATTGCGGCCGACCCGCTGCACCCTGCCGTAAGCGGTCAACAGCGGTTTCAGGATTCGAGGATCAATCGCCGACGCAGAGCGAGGCCGGATCGCACAAACGGCCGCGCAGCCAATCCGGCGAGAGCGGCAGCAGCAGGTCGTCGAATTCGCCACCTGGTCGGTCGGCGGCGCGCTGCGCTTGCATGACGAAGCGGTTATCCATATTGCTGTTTTCGATTTCATCGGCGGAAGTCGGCGCCAGGTTGCCGCCACCGTCGGTGTTGTTCACATTGAGCGCGCCAAAGCCGTTGCGGCCGTATGAAATCACCAGGGCGGCGGCGGCCATGGGTTGCGCGCATGTCTTGTCGAGGCAGATATTCAGCAACGTCGTCGCCGAATCGCGCCGATTCGGCCCTGTCCAGTCCGGCGAGGCGGCATAACCCAGACGGTTGCCCCAGGCATCGCCATCGGCGAGGCCGAGCGTTTTCCAGGGCAGATTGCCGGTGTATGAGGCGCAATCGCCATTGGCCAGACGGTCTTCCAGTCCGTCGTTGGCCGCGTTGTCATTCGTTGCAGTGCCACGCGAGTCGGGGCATGGCAGTACACCGAGCTGATCGGTCTGGCGCAAGGCGTAGCCAACCAGTGCGACGCGGGAGATGTCCAGCGCGCGCCGGGTTTCGCTGATCTGTCGCTCGGCGATCTGCTGGCCGAGCGGCGTCAGGACGCCTCCCAGAAGCAGGGTAACGATGAACAGCACAATGGCCAGTTCGATCAGTGTGAAGCCGGCCGAGGCAGCCGCGCCTATGCGGCTATTGGTTCTGATCCGCATGCCAGTCGCGACTTCGGGTATTGCCTTGCGCCAGGGTCCACCAGTTCAGGCGGCAGTTGGCCTGGCCGCCGCTGCCGGCGGGATCAAGCGTCAGGGCGCAATGGTCAACGGTAAACACGCCCGGGGCGCTGGCGCGCAAGTGCTCGATCAATGTGCCGAGGCCGGCCGGGTCCATCGGGCTTGCTGTGAATTCCATGCCGCTGACGTACAGGTCCGGCGCCAGCGCGCTGGTGGTTTGCGGCGTCATGTGCCAGGCCAGGCTGCCCAATTGCAGTCTGGCCTGGGTTTGCGCAAGTGCGGTGATCCAGCCGACCCGGTTTTCCGGGCCGAGGAAGCCGCTGTCGCGGATGTGCTGGAAAAGCGCGGCTTCAGTCTGGTCCTGCAAGAGTTTTGCGGGTGCTTCGCGCACACCGCGCGCGGCGTGCTGGGCGTGCGATTTTTCGCTGATCAGGCGGGCTTCCGAGGTCAGACGGGTATCCAGACTGATCTGGAAGATGGCGGCGCCGAACAGCAGCGAGGCAAGCAGGAGCGCTATGGGCAGGCGCAGTCTTGGATGCGAGATCATTCTGGAATCCTCGGTTGACCGCTTGCCAGCCTTAAAGAAGAAGTCGCACGAAATCCGACGTCAGCTCCTTCGATCAAGCTCGCCATCCGGCTGCCCCCGCGTTCAAACAAGAAATCCTGGGTCATGGTTTCACCCCGGTGACTTCAATCTGAAAGCGGGCGTTGACATGGCTATGTCCGAATTCTCCTTCCAGATCACTCGCGGCGGATGTGTCGAGCGGCCAGCGCTTGACCGTCACGATTTGGCCGGCGGGGAGCGCAGCCTGCAGCTGTCTCGCCAGATCAGCCACGCGCTGGTGCGCTGCATTGAAATCGTTGCTGAAGGGATAGACCTCGCCATCAATACGGATGGCATGCGCCTGGGTGGAGGGGGCGGTGGCGGCGCTCGTGGTCCACTCGATACGCTGAAAGCGAAGATTGCCGATCTGTTCGCCGATCCGCCGGGTGTGCTGCAGGAGCGGCGCCGGATCGTGTTCCAGCGCTTTGACGCGTTGCCAGGCTTGCACTGTCTGCAAGCGCTGTTCGAGTGCTTTGGCGCCACCGGCGTCGGCCAGCAGGCGAGCCTCCCTGGCCTGGTTGTTCAGGCCGTCGCTATGCTCGTGGTCAGCGGCATGGTCGAGTCGCCAGGCATCCAGCAGCAATAACGCCGAAGCAAGCAAGGCCAGGCCAAACCACGCAGCAGCGATAAACAGGATGCCACGTCTCAACCAGTGCAGGCGGGTGACGGCATGCTGCTCGGGCGTCATCAGGTTGGCGCTGCGCGGCGCGTTCGGCAGCAGTTTCAGATAGAGCGCATCGGAAGATTCCGCCAGCAACGTGGGCGGTAGTTTGAGGGTTTCCAGCAGTTGCCCGCGCAGGATGCTTTCACACTGGAAGCCGGATGATTCCGGCAGGAACGTGTGCAGTTCCTGCAATGTGTTGAGAGGGTCAAGCAGGAGCGTTCGCAAGGGCTCGGAGCGGTCCAGCAGACGCTGGCCGACCAGCGCCTGACGGGTGCGCTCGATTTCGGCTGCATAGCTTTCGAGCGGGTTTTCGAACTGATTGCTGTCAACCGGGGCGAGGCGTGAAAAGCGTAGTTCGCCGCCTTCCAGATAGGTCAGGCGGAGGCCGCCTGTTTGCTCTGAAACCAGGAGCAGACGGGTTCGGGTGAGCCGAAACTGGCGGGCCAGCGGAATGGCCAGTGCCGGCAGAAGCCAGATGCCGGCCAGATGCGCGCCGCGCACATGCAGAATGTCGAGCCAGGGACGGACGATTTCGGCATTGGTCAGGCCCATCATCAGATAGCGGTCCTGCCGTTGATTCTTCAATCGCTCGCGCGGTTCCGGTCCTGACAGCGGAGGCTGACGCAGCGCGGCGCGATATCCGGAATGGTGAATCAACTGACGCAGGCGGCGATCGGTCATTTCGCGCCGGTCGGCGCCGCGCGCACGCGGCAACAGATCCTGCCGATAAATCTCGTCGACGGTATCGACGGCGATTGCGACGGGCTTGCCGGGATTTTTCAGCAGAAATGCGTTGAACATTTCCCAGCCGTCTTCATCGCTGGGCATTGAATGCACTTCCTTCAGCGTACCGTGCCGATACAGCGCGCAACTTGCCCCAACCGCCGAAAGGTAGAGCAGCACGCGGTCGTTGAGCGTCAGCGCCTGGAAGATCATAGCGGCAACTCTCCGATGATCTGATAGATCGGCAGGAACACCGCCAGCATCATGATCGCCAGCAAAAGACCCAGTAGGGCGGCCAGTCCCGGCTCCAGCAATTTCAGTGCGCGCGTGA
This sequence comes from Tepidiphilus sp. J10, assembly GCA_945897955.1. GTDB lineage: Bacteria > Pseudomonadota > Gammaproteobacteria > Burkholderiales > Thiobacillaceae > PFJX01. The sequence continues at coordinate 9,523 of CAMDGQ010000063.1, forward strand.
TGGTTTCCCGTGAATCCCGTTCGAAAAACCAGGCGACGTTATCAAACGATTCCGCCAGCGCGCCATTGGCTTCGCCGGTATGCACCATGCGCAGCACGAGCGGAGGAAACAGGTCTTGCTGGCGAATGCTGTTGGCGACGCCTTCTCCGGCGGCAATGAGCTGCGCGGTGGCGATCAGTTTGCGCTGGATGACCCGGTTGCCGGCGCTGTCGGCGCAGGCATGCAGCGCGTCGAGCAGGCCTACACCGGATTGCAGCAGCAGGGCGAGCAGGCCGGATACACGCGCCAGGATGTGTTTGCGCAATGTGGTGCCGAGGATCGGCAGCTTGAGCCAGAAGCCGTCCATTCGCTGTGCCAGCGCGGGCATGCGGCGCAGCGCCAGGATGGTCGCGAGAACAGCCATCAGCAGCAGCGGCAGCAGCCAGATCAGATGGCTGCGCAGGAATTCGGAGGTGGCAATCAGGCTGCGCGTGGCGATCGGCATCGGCATGTTCAGGCTGGTGACCAGCAACGCCAGCTTGGGGGTGAGATAGAACAGCAATACGCCCGCTGCGGCGAAAACCGCAGCTGCGGCCAGGCTGGGGTAGATCAGCAGGCGGGTGAACTCGGTTTGCAGTTCATCCTGCTGTTTCAGGCGAGTCTCCAGTCGGGCAAACACGATTTCCATCTGGTCGCTTGTTTCGGCGGCACGGATCAGTGCGATGAAGACGCGGTCGAATACATCGGGGTGAGCGGCGAGGGCTTCCGACAGCAACTTGCCGCCTTCCAGGTCATCGGCCAGCAGTGCGAGCAGGTCGCGAAAGCGTGAGTTCTCGGTGCTTGCGATCAGATCTTTCAGACCTTCGAGCAGCGGCGCATTGGCGCGCGCGATCTGCTGCATGTGGAAGCAGAAGCTGATCAGGTCGCGGCGTGTGGCGTGCCAGGCGGAGAACAAGCCGCGTCGGTTTGCTGCGCGAGCCCGAATCAGGGTCAGCCCCATGCGACGCAGGCGCAGGTCGAGGTCGATGTCATTGATGGCGGCGAGTTCGCCCTGGATGCGATGTCCCTCGGCGTCGGCTGCGCGGTAACGGAATCGGGGCATGATTATTTACGCGCCTTAACGCCGAGCGAGGTTGACCACTCGGCTGATTTCGGCGAGCGATGTGTCGCCGCTGCGGACGCGTTCGAGTCCGTCCTCCGCCAGATTGCGCCAGCCGCGCTGGGCGGCCAGACCGGCCAGTTCGCGCGGCGTGGCGCCGCGCAGCACGGCTTCGTCCAGCGTGGCGTCCATCAGCAGCAATTCCATCAACGGCAGGCGGCCGCGATAGCCCTTGAATGCGCAATGCGAGCATCCCTTGGCACGAAAAATTCGTTCCGGGGCGTTGCCGTCGAGTAGTTCACGCTCGCTCTCGTCCGGGCTGTAGGATTCCTTGCAATGGGGACAGAGTCGCCGGACCAGGCGCTGCGCGACCACAGCGACGATATTGCCGGCAAGTATGGCGGGACGGATGCCCATGTCTTCGAGGCGCGGGAATACACCGAGGGCCGAGTGGGTATGCAGGGTGGTGAACACCAGATGGCCGGTCATGGCGGCGCGGAAAGCCATTTCGGCGGCCTCCTTGTCGCGCACTTCACCGACCAGAACGATGTCCGGGTCCTGCCGCATGATGGCGCGCACACCGCCGGCAAAGTCGACTTTCGAGAGTTCGGTCAGCGAGGTCTGGCGGATCAGCGGGTGCGGGTATTCGACCGGGTCTTCCAGAGTCATGATGTTGACCTCTTCCCGGTTCAGATGCGCCAGCAGGGAGTACAGCGTGGTGGTCTTGCCCGATCCGGTGGGGCCGGTGACGATGATCAAACCCTCCGGTCGGGAGATGGCGCCAAGCAGTCGCGCCAATGTTTCCTCCGGCAGGCCCATGCGGTCGAGCGGAATGATGGACTTTTCGCGGTCGAGAATGCGCAGCACGATATTTTCGCCATGCAGCGTCGGCAGACTTGAGACGCGGAAGTCGATACCGCGACCGTATAGCGTGAGCGACAGGCGGCCATCCTGCGGTGCGCGCGATTCGGCAATGTTGAGGCCGGAGATCACTTTCAGGCGCACAGAGATGGCCGGCCAGTATTTGCGGTGCAGGCTGCGCATCGGCTCAAGCACGCCGTCGATGCGGTAGCGGACGCGCAGAAAGGCGGCTTCCGGTTCAAAGTGGACATCGGAGGCGCCGCGCTTGACCGCTTCGGCGAGCATGGCGTTGACCAGGCGGACGATGGGCTGGGTGTATTCGGTTCCGGCGTTCGCGCCGATATTGGAACCAATGTGCAGGCTGCTCCAGTCAACTTCTCCGGTCTCGATTTCCTTCAGGATGCCATCGACGGAAAGGTCGAAGCCATAGAATCGATCGATGTATTCGAGGATCTGTGCTTCCGCCGCCAGCAGGGGCCGGATGTCGTAACGGCCTTCCAGATGCGCACGCAACTGGTCGAGCGCGACCAGATTGAACAGGTCGGGCACGGCGACGGTGAGCGTACGCGTCTCGGCATCCGCCGCCAGGGGCAAGAAGTGATGTCGCCGCGCCAGATGTTCCGGGGTCAGCGCGATGGCTTCCGGATCGGCGATGACATGGGCCAGGTCTATGCTGGTCTCGCCGGCGTTCTGAGCCAGTACATCGCGAAGCACACTGTCGTTGATGAACCCGAGACTGATCAACTGGCGACCCAGCGGCAGGCCGCTGACCGACTGCTCCATCAAGGCGATGCGCAACTGGTCGGCGCCGATAAGACCTTGCCCGGCGAGCCATTCACCTAATTTGGGCGGTTCGGGGAAGTGAGCCATGTTTGCTGCGCGAATGTTGAATGTTGAATTCAACATTCAACATTCGGCATTAATCCTGTTGGTAGGTTTGCATGCGGCTGTAAAGCGTGGTCCGGTTGACGCCGAGGATCTTGGCTGCTTGCGACAGGTTGCCGTGGGTCATGGCCAGAGCGGCTTCAACATAGCTGCGTTCCCATTGCCGAATGACCTGATCGAGGTTGAAGTTATGCAGGTTGCGCAGGTGCGCTTTGGCGTATTCCTGCAGGGCGAGGCCGTCTGTGGGTAGCGGGATGGTGGATGGATTGACCACGTCGAGGTCGAACTCGTCTTCAAGTTCGCGCGCATTCACCGTGCGCCCGGCATATTTGGTGGTCAGCCGGATGACGATATTGCGCAGTTCGCGCACGTTGCCGGGAAAGTGGTAGTCCTCCCACAGGCGACGAGCGTCGGGTGCAAAGATGAATGGTGCTGCGGTGACCTCGCGCGCAAAGTGACTGCGGAAGTGTTCCAGCAGGGCGAGTTTGTCTTCGGTCTGTTCCCGCAGAGGCGGTACATGCACGGAGAACACCGACAGTCGATGATAGAGGTCGCCCCGGAAGCGTCCTTCGCGAACTTCCTTGCGCAAATCCCGATTGGTGGCGGCAACGATGCGGGCATTGGAAAAACGACTCGCGGTTTCGCCGACGCGCTGAAATTCGCCGTTTTCCAGGACGCGCAGAAGTTTTGCCTGTAGTTCCAAAGGCAGTTCACCGATTTCGTCGAGGAACAGGGTGCCTTCTCGGGCATCCTCGAAGTAGCCGGAATGGGCTTGCGTCGCACCGGTGAAGGCGCCCTTGGCATAACCGAAGAGGGTGGGTTCGACCAGTGTGGGCGAGATGGCTGCGCAGTTAAGCGCCAGGTAGGGTTTGTTGTTGCGTTTGGACCATTGGTGCAGGCTTTTTGCGACCAATTCCTTGCCACTGCCGGATTCGCCCTCGATCAGGACTGGAAAGGGGGCGTCGGCATAGAGTTTGATCTGGTTGCGTAATCTGTCGACTGCAAAGCTGCTGCCGACAATGCCGCTCGATTCAAGCGTGGCGGCGGGAAGTTGAGCTGCGGGTTCTTCCTGGTTGAATCGCAGCGCCGAGAACAGGGCTTGTTTGATCTGCTCCGGGTCGGCCGGCTTGGCGATGAAGTCGATGGCGCCGAGCGCGCGCGCATGCCGCGCATTGGCTTCGTCGTTCTGGCCTGAAAGCACCAGGATTCGGGTTGTCTTGGAGTAGTTGAGAAGATCGGAAATCAGCGCAAAACCTTCGTCCGGCTTGTGCTGCGAGGGTGGCAACCCGAGATCGACCAGCGCCAGCGGCGGCGGGGCATCGAGCTGGGTCAACAGGCTTTTGACCTGCTGGCGCGATTCGGCCACGAAAACTTCGAAGTCATTCGACAGGACGAAGTGAAGTGTATCGGTGATGAGCGGGTCGTCATCGACGATAAGCAGGGCTGGTTTTGATTCAGATTTCAAGTGGACTCTCCATCATGTTGCCTTGCTGTTAAAGCGGCAATTCGTTGCGGCTCACATTTCCCGCACCTGCCCCGGTGATTCCGAGAATCGCCCGGGGGCCTCAGGCTGACTGGATATAGGTCGCCATTAACCAGCCGTCTCCCTTGTCACGGACCGAATCCAGCCTGATCAGTCGCAGGCCGCTCTGGTCGCGCATTTTGTATTGACGGCCATGTGCATAACGCGCGCTTTCCATGATGATTACACTGCCATCCTGCAAATTCGGGAAGATCAGCGCCTGGCTGCTGGTTTGCTGCGTGCTATGGCTGTCTTCCACCGAGTAGCTGAGGCCGGATGTGATGTCGTGTGTTTCAAGCTGAACCAGAGTGGGTTCGCTATTGAGCGTCTGGATCCCGATCTTGCGCATTTCATCATGCATGCGGGTGATACGCCGAATCACGCCAATCAACCAGGGATGGGTAGGATCCAGCCGTATTGCCAGCAGCTTGCCGACCTTGACCCATTCGCTTTCTTCCCCTTTGATCATGACGCCCAGTCCGGTGTTGCTGCGGTCGAACAGAGGCCATTGTTCGGCGCTTAGATCACGGCTCCCCTGGGTGCGCTGTGATGCGGTGGATTTGGTGCGCTCGGTAACAAAACCATACAGTTTGATGTCGAGTATTTCTTCCATGCTGAGCTGCTGGCCCGGTGTGTTGCCACTGCTGATCTCGAGTTCCATCTCGATTCGCTTGCAGATGGAGCCGAGATCTCTCACTACTTCACAGCGTCCCTGGGTCGGCTCGCGACTATGGAGGCGACGTTCCCGCTCGTTTGCCGCGGCCCATTCGTTGGCGACATGCGTTAACAGATCATATCCATCCGGCAGACGGAACTCCTCGCCCAGGCCCAGGCTTGGAGGCAGTGCACCCGATTTCAATGAACGCTCGGTTTGCTTGATGTGTTCCTGGATGCGCTCTGTATCAATGAATCGGAAACTGGGTTCGATATCCGCCTGTGGACGAATACGCTTGAGTCCATAGCCCTTGACTGTGTCGATATAGAAAAAATGGCGGGATGAGTCGTAACTGGACTCTAAAGGCACCATTTCCGACCAGTTATCAAGCCAGTGGTCAACCATTTCGATCTGCTTGGGCGCCAGGCTGCCAGCTCCAAGGGGGGAAAGCAGAAGGGCCTGGACATATTCATCCATGCAACTTGATGGCTTCGAGTCTGACGCGTACAACTTCATGCGCGAGCTTTGAAATCCGTCGAACTCCGTGATGCGGTAGAGGTTGTGCAGGCGCGACCAGAGTTTGTCCTCGACCTTTTCATAACGGAAATAGCGCCATTTGAAGATGTCGGAGAAACCGCGGATGGCGCGTCCCGCGATTTGCGGAATGGCGGGTTGAATCTTGCTGGCGCCGGGATTGCCAACGAAATCCATGATAAATGCGTGATAACCGCGAGTGATTTCCCAATAGAAGGCGTGGATGGCGGTCCAGAGCCTCGATTCGATAACCTTGGACATGCGCGGGTTGCGCAAGTACTGGACACAGAGCGAGTACTGCATGTCCCGCGCCTGATTGTCCAGATGCATGAGCACCTGAAGACGGTCCTTCGATAGCGGCAAACCAGCGTGATTGAACTGAATCAGGCTTTGCACCACCTGTTCCTGAGCCGTGTAGATGTCTCCCGCTGGTAACTCCTGTATCCAGCGTGAGACCGTTTTCAGGTCGCTAAGCGGATCCTCTTCGCTCTTCTTGCGTTTGAAGAACCCGAACATTGAAATTAATCCTCACTCAATTAAGTTTGCCTCGCACCCAGTCTGCTACACCTTGCAGCGCAGCCGGCAGTTTTTCTGGCTCTGTGCCGCCAGCTTGTGCCAGATCGGGCTTGCCGCCGCCTTTGCCGCCGACCTGGGCGGCAACAAAGTTGACCAGTTCCCCAGCCTTGACCTTGGCAATTGCATCCGGTGTTACAGCAGCGATCAGCGCCACTTTGCCGTCGATCGCGCTACCAAGAACCAATGCACAGGAGCGGAGCTTGTCGCGGAGTTTATCGGCAAGTTCACGTAAAGCTTTAACATCTGCGCCTTCGATTGAGGCGGCCAGCACCTTGATCCCGGCAATTTCGATTGCCTGGGCAGCAAGGTCATCACCTTGCGAGGATGCCATTTTCGATTTGTAACGGGCTAATTCCTTTTCCAGCGCTTTGACTTGATCTTGAATCTGGATCAGACGAGCGGCCACTTCCTGGGGCTGTGCGCGCACAAGTTCGGAAACCTCGCGCAGCGTGGCTTCCTGATCCTGGGCATAAGTCAAAGCTCCCGGACCCGTTACCGCTTCAATGCGACGCACGCCTGCGGCGACACCGCTTTCTACAACGATCTTGAACAGGCCGATATCGCCCGTGCGGTTGACGTGAGTGCCGCCGCATAGTTCAGTGGAAAAGTCGCCCATGCCAACCACGCGAACTTCGTCGCCGTATTTCTCGCCAAATAGCGCCATGGCTCCGGCCTTGATCGCATCCTCATGTTTCATCAAACGCGTTTCGACACGGTTATTGCGCCGGATCTCGGCGTTGACCAATTCTTCGATCCGGCGGATTTCATCTGTTGTTACCGGTTGTTGATGGGAGAAGTCGAAGCGAGTCCGCTCGGCATTGACCAGCGAGCCCTTCTGGGTGACATGATTACCCAGCACGGTGCGGAGGGCTGCATGCATGAGATGGGTGGCTGAGTGGTTGTATGCCGCGCGTTGACGTGCCTCGGTATTGACTTGCGCGTTGATGTGCTCGCCGACAACCAGCTTGCCGGTAGCGAGCCGACCCTTGTGACCGAACACTTCCGCCTGGATCTTTTGTGTGTCTTCGACCACGAAGCTGCCATGGCCGCTGACGATATCGCCGATATCACCGGCCTGTCCGCCAGACTCCGCATAGAAGGGCGAACGGTCGAGCACGATGACTGCTTCATCACCCGCAGTTATCTCGTTGACCTGGCTGCCTTCCTTGTACAACGCAACAATCCGGGCTTCCTGCCGCAGGTTGTCGTAGCCGACGAATTCAGTTTTCTCGCCATCGAAGAAAAGGCCTTTTCCCATGCTGAATTTGGAAGCGGCTCGCGCACGTTCGCGCTGCATTTGCATGGCATGTTCGAAGCCTGCGAAATCGACGGTGATGCCCCGCTCACGAGCGATGTCAGCGGTAAGATCGAGCGGAAAGCCGAAGGTGTCGTAGAGCTTGAAGACGGTTTCGCCATCGAGCATCTTGTCTTCCGACGCCATCGCGGCTTCGAGCACGCCCATGCCGTTTTCGAGGGTTTCCGCGAAACGCTCCTCTTCCTGCTTCAGCACTGCCGCGACTCGCTCTTGCGCGGCGACAAGTTCGGGATAGGCATCACCCATGATTCCGGCCAGATCGGTTACCAGCTTGTGGAAAAACGGGGCTTTGCATCCCAATTTGTAACCGTGTCGAATGGCGCGTCGGATGACGCGGCGCAGTACATAGCCCCGACCTTCATTGCCGGGAATAATCCCGTCAACGATCAGGAAAGCGCAGGCACGGATGTGATCGGCGATGACCTTGAGCGAGTTGTTGTCCAGGTCTGTCGTGCCGGTTTCGCGCGCGGCTGCCTTTATCAATACCTGGAACAGGTCGATTTCATAATTTGAATGGACACCCTGCATCACTGCTGAAATGCGCTCAAGGCCCATTCCGGTATCAACCGAGGGTTTGGGCAACGGGTGCAATACGCCGTTTTCATCACGGTTGTACTGCATGAACACGTTGTTCCAGATTTCGATGTAGCGATCACCATCTTCTTCCGGCGTGCCTGGCGGGCCGCCGGCGACTTCCGGACCGTGATCGAAGAAGATTTCCGTGCATGGGCCGCAGGGGCCTGTGTCGCCCATCGTCCAGAAATTGTCCGAGTGATATTTTTGACCGCCCTTGTCGCCTATACGCGTGATTCGGTCTTTCGGGACACCGATTTCATCCGCCCAAATCGAGTACGCTTCGTCGTCGTCCTGATAGACGGTGACCCAGAGTTTTTCCTTTGGAAGTTTCAGTGTGACGGTCAGGAACTCCCAGGCAAAGCGAATGGCATCGTGCTTGAAATAATCGCCAAAGCTGAAGTTGCCCAGCATTTCGAAGAAAGTGTGGTGGCGTGCGGTGTAACCGACGTTTTCCAGATCATTGTGTTTGCCGCCAGCACGCACACAGCGCTGGCTGGACGCAGCTCGAACATAGGGACGTGATTCGCGACCGAGAAATACATCCTTGAACTGCACCATGCCTGCATTGGTAAACAGCAGGGTGGGATCATTTCCGGGAATGAGCTGGCTGGACGCGACCGGTGTATGCCCTTTCGAGGCGAAAAAATCGAGAAACTGGCGGCGGATTTCGCTGCTCTTCATGGCTTGTTCTTAATAATTAAGGAGTTGCTGAATTGTAGCGACGAAAATTCAGTCTCGGGAGTGGCGCAGCCGCTCTTTTTCGGGGGTGAGCCAGGGGCTGGCCATATATCGAAAGGTCTAGGTGTCTGTCGGACTTTGGAAGCGTAGGCTGTAAACCGGCCACAACGGCCCCTTTTCACCGACTTCCTGCCTCATAGGCAAACTATGGGGCAAGAAGACGGCAACAAATGGGCTCGCCGGAGCCCGTTTTTGCTATTGACGACCAATGTCCGACAGGCATCCTAGATGCGGCGGAACATGAGATCCCAGACGCCGTGGCCGAGACGAAGACCGCGTTGCTCGAACTTTGTGAGTGGACGAAATTCAGGTCGGGCCGCGTAATCCTGTGCAGTGTTGACCAACTCTTCAGCAGCGGTAAGCACCCCCAGAATTTGTTGTGCATAATTTTCCCAGTCGGTGGCCAAGTGCAGATAGCCGCCGGACTTCAGCTTCCTGGATAGAAGAGAAACAAATGCCGGCTGAATCAGGCGGCGCTTGTGGTGGCGTGATTTGTGCCATGGATCAGGAAAGTAAATGTGTATGCCGGCGAGGCTGCTATCCGGAATCATGTGTTGCAGGACTTCCACTGCGTCATGTTGCACGATGCGCAGGTTGTAAAGATTTCGTTCGCCGATTTGCTTGAGCAATGCCCCGACTCCTGGAGTGTGGACTTCGATGCCAAGGTAGTCGTTTTCCGGATGAGCTTGTGCGATTTCTGCCGTAGCGCTACCCATGCCGAAGCCGATTTCGAGTATTTTGTCGGCGTCACGCTGAAAAACGGCATCCAGATCAAGTTCGGCCTGTAGAAAGGGAACCAGAAAGCGGGGGCTCAGTTCATCAAGCGCCTTTTGTTGGCCTGAGCCCATGCGGCCGGCGCGTAGCACGAATGAGCGAATGGGTTTCCTGGGATTGGAACGAGTTGTCTGATGTTCAGGCATGGCGTGTCCCGAGGCCGGTCATGGTGTCCGGCCCGATGATTGAAGAAGATGTCAGGAGCCGATCAGACCGGATGTCGGCGAAGACGGACTTGCCTGATAGATTTTCTTGGGCACACGGCCCGCGAGGAAGGCCTCACGGCCTGCTTCAACAGCCTTTTTCATTGCCGAAGCCATTAACACGGGATTCTGAGCTTGCGCTATCGCGGTGTTCATCAGCACAGCGTCACAGCCCAATTCCATTGCAATTGCGGCATCCGAAGCAGTGCCCACGCCAGCGTCGACTATGACCGGGACACTTAGGCGATCTATGATGATTTGCAGGTTCCAGGGGTTGAGGATGCCCATGCCTGAGCCGATCAGAGATGCCAGCGGCATGACTGCAACGCAGCCGATTTCCTGTAGCTGTTTGGCAATGATCGGATCGTCGCTGGTATAGACCATGACTTTGAAGCCATCCTTGACCAGAACGTCAGCTGCTTTGAGTGTTTCGACCACATTCGGATACAGGCTTTGAGGATCCCCGAGCACTTCAAGCTTGACCAGGTCGTGACCATCCAGAAGTTCGCGCGCCAGACGCAAGGTGCGAATGGCATCCTCTGCCGTATAGCAACCTGCGGTGTTGGGGAGATAAGTGAATTGCTTGGGTGGCAGGGCATCGAGCAAGCTTGGCTGGTTGGGATCCTGGCCAATGTTGGTGCGACGAATGGCTACCGTGACAATCTGTGCACCTGAGGCATCAACAGCTTCACGAGTCTCCTTGAAGTCCTTGTACTTTCCGGTACCGACCAGTAGACGGGAGTTGAAGTTGTGTCCGGCAATAAGTAGTGAGTCCATGTCTCGATAATCGATGTGTAAGTTTCTTGGCTGTCTTGATGATTCAGCGAGCTGGCTGGATGTTCAGCCGCCACCGACAGCAACGACAATTTCAAGCTGATCGGCATCCAGCAATCTGACAGATGTGTGCTGGCTTCTAGGCACGATTTCACCATTGCGTTCAACAGCTATTCGCTTGCCAGCGAGGTCAAGTTTGAAGATTAGTTCAGAAATGTACATGGAAGCGGGGAACTGGCGATGTTGGCCATTTATCAGGAGGGTAATCACTTTGTGGTGCCCACGAAATCAAGTAGGATTCTTGTCCGCCAGTTTACAACGCGGGTGTAGTTCAATGGTAGAACGAGAGCTTCCCAAGCTTTAGACGTGGGTTCGATTCCCATCACCCGCTCCAGTTTTTCTACCTCAATACGCTGATTTGCGTTGCGCTCGGCCATGTGCGCGTTCGTTTGGTTGAATTTGTCCTTGGCCGTGTTCGGCCGTTTTGGTCTTTCCAAACGTAGATTGAAACCTCAATGACAAAGCCATCCATCGAAGAAGCTCTCGAAATCATCAAGCGCGGTTGCGAAGATTTGCTTGTTGAAGCCGATCTGGTCGAAAAACTCAAGACCGGACGGCCGTTACGCATCAAGGCCGGATTTGATCCAACAGCTCCCGACCTTCATCTGGGCCACGCGGTATTGCTTAACAAGATGCGGCAACTACAGGATCTGGGGCATCAGGCGATATTCCTTATTGGTGATTTCACCGGGATGATCGGAGATCCCACTGGGAAGAATGCAACGCGCCCGCCCTTGACACCGGAACAGGTGGAGGTGAACGCGAGAACTTACCAAGCGCAGGTTTACAAGATACTTGATCCGGAGAAGACCGAAGTTGAGTTCAATTCGCGTTGGATGGGATCGATGTCTGCGGCGGACTTGATCAAGTTGGCGGCGACTCACACAGTAGCCCGCATGCTTGAGAGAGATGATTTCTCCAAGCGATATACGGGAGGACAGCCGATTGCAATCCATGAATTTCTTTACCCACTGATCCAAGGCTATGACTCTGTAGCACTTAAGGCTGACCTTGAGCTGGGGGGGACGGATCAGAAGTTCAATTTGCACATGGGCCGTGAGTTGCAGCGCCATTATCGACAACCTTCACAGTGCATCCTGACCATGCCATTGTTGGAGGGCCTGGATGGGGTTAACAAGATGTCGAAGTCGCTGGGCAACTACATTGGTATCACAGAGTCCCCGACAGAACAATTCGGCAAGCTGATGTCGGTTTCCGACACTTTGATGTGGCGTTACATCGAGCTGCTTTCCCTTGAGCCGCTCGCTGTTATCCGGCAGTGGCGGCGGGAGGTCAATGACGGACGCAATCCGCGTGACATCAAGGTCATGTTCGCGCAGGAAATCATTACCAGGTTTCATGACCGTCAGTCGGCCAAGGCGGCGCTGGAAGACTTTGAATCACGCTTCCGTCAAGGCGGCATCCCGGAAGACCTGCAAGAGTTCAACTTCGATGCTCTGGATGAAGGGCTGGGTATCACCCAAGCGCTGAAAATGGCTGGATTGGTATCCAGTACATCTGAAGCGATGCGTTCAATCGCAGGTGGTGGCGTGAAGCTGGATGGCGAGAAGGTTTCCAATAAGGGTTTGGTATTGAAGCGGGGTAGTAGTGTTGTTGCCCAGGTCGGCAAAAGGCGTTTTGCACGAATTTCAGTTAAGTAGCTAACTCATTGACTGGAAAGATGTTTTTAGAAAAGTGTAAAAATCCTGAAACAAAAGCTTGACGGTCGAAAAACGCTCCTTATAATGCCGGTCTCTCGCTGTGGCTTCAAAGGCGGCGAGTTGGAAAAAACGTAATAAAATCAGTTCTTTAACAAGTTACTTACAGCCTTAAGGTGTGGGCATTGGGTTAAGCCAATACGATGAAGATTCAGGTCTGAGTTGTAGGAGCGAAAGATAAACCTGATGCTTGCACTGACAGTAGAGATACTGAGAGTCAAGCGGCCTGCTCAGGAATGAGTAGGCAAAGAAATAGAGTTAACAGAGATTGAACTGAAGAGTTTGATCCTGGCTCAGATTGAACGCTGGCGGCATGCTTTACACATGCAAGTCGAACGGTAACAGGCCTTCGGGTGCTGACGAGTGGCGAACGGGTGAGTAATGCATCGGA
>CAMDGQ010000064.1 GCA_945897955.1 Tepidiphilus sp. J10
ATTTCTACTTCTATTCGGCGTTTCGGGCAGTCAGATCGGATGCGTCAACCTTCGACGTTCGCGCTCCATGTCACGCAAACCCTGGAAGCTCGCAACTTCTCTGGCGTCGAGCTTTGGTCGCAGCGCCAGCAGCAATTCGGCGGTAGCTACTGCATCCGCCAGCGCGCTGTGACGCGCGTAGTTGCTGATGCCGAAGTTCGCCATCCAGTGGTCCAGCGAGCGACAACGGCGCGCCAGTTCGGGATAGAGGGCCGGCGCCACATAGGCCAGATCAGCCCAGGTGTGTTGCAGCTTGAAACCCAGATATTCGCGGATCGCCCGGCCGATCATGGTCTGGTCGAAGGCGACGTGAAATGCGATCAAGGGGTCGCGTCCAACGTATTCCAGAAAGGTCAGCAGTGCGTCGACGGGCGGCACGCCTTCCGATTGGGCGGTGCCGCCGATGCCGTGGATCAGAATATTTTGCTTGTCGCTGACCCGATGCTGCTGCAACACGATTTCGAGACTGTCCGACAGCGAAATCCTGCCATTGCTGACGGCAACCGCGCCGATGGCGATAAGGCGATCCTTGTTCACGTTCAGGCCGCTGGTTTCCACGTCCACCACGATATAGCGGCTCGCATCCATGGGGGAGCCAATCGCGACTTCCGGCAGCGCGCGCCAGCGTGCCAGCCTTTGCGCCTGCGCGTCGGTCAGTTCCGGTTTGGCGCCAAACAGCCAGTTCAGCAGTCGCATGGTCAAACCTGGTAATCCACGGCCAGCTTGGTTTGCAACTTGCGCGCCTGGCGGAAGGCTTCACGCAGGATGCGGCTATCGAGCGCATTCAGCGTATCCGGATCAACCTTGTTGGTGAGTTTTTCTCCGGCTTGGCATTGTTCATGATGCAGCCGCAGCCTGAGCAACTGGATATAAAGGAAGGCATCGCAATAGGCGTCGATGTCCTGCGCCGAAATACGCAGTTTCTCGCCTGCATCGCGCATGCGTTGCAGGGTATTCGTCGCGCTGACTCCGTGGGCAAGACTGAAAATCCGCGCTGCATCGACAAACGGGGTGATGCCGTTGAGCTTCAGGTCAATGGTGTGACCATCACTGGTGACAAAGTCGCGCACGATGCCGAGCGGCGGCTTGTTGCGCAGCGCGTTGACCGCCAACTGGTGCAGGAAACGGGTGTTCCTGGCTGCGGCTTCTCCCAGCCATTCGCGCAATTCCTCGGCCATGCGGACGGCGCCGAACATCGGCCGGAAGTCGAAGAAAATGGTGGAGTGCAGCAGATCCATCGGCGCGCCGTGGTATATCCATTTGTCGAAGGTGTTTTTCCACTCCGCCAGCGATAGACACCATTTCGGGTTGGACGCCATCACTTCACCATTGCAGAGCGGAAAACCGCATTCCGCCAGAGCCAGGTTCACCCGTTTGGCAAAGGGCAGCATCACGGCTCGGATTGCATCTGCATCCTGTCCATCCGGTACGGCAAACACGATTCCGTTGTCCTGGTCGGTATTCAGGGTCTGCTCCAGGCGGCCTTCCGAACCCAGCGCCAGCCAGCAGAATTCCACCGAACGGGCCGCTGCGTCCGCTGCCAGTTCCATTTCAATGATGCGATGAGTGAGCAGGTCATTCAGTGTGGAGATGATCTGGGTCAGTTGTTCAGCCGTGACACCCTGGGCCAGCATGTTGTGCGCCAGTTGGCGGATGTCCTCGGCAGCATGCTTCAGGGTGTCCAGATCGGCTGCCTTGCGAATGATGCCGCTCAACTGGCGCAGGCCGACGCGTTGCAGCGTGAACAGATCCTTTTCCGACAACAGTCCGATCAATTTCCCGTTCTCTTCCACCAGGATGTGGCGGAAACCGTGCTTGGCCATGACCAGCGCAGCTTCATAGGCCAGCGCGTGCGGTGGCAGCGTGATCGGGTCGCGGCTCATGACCGCCTCGAACGAGGTATCCAGATCCAGCGCAGGCAGCGTAACCCGACTCAGCACGTCGTGCAGCGTGAAGATGCCCAGCGGGTGCTTCTGGGCATCCACCGCCACCATCGAGCCAATGCCGAGGCTGTTCATGGTTTCCAGCACCTGGCGCATCGGCGTCTCCGGCGCGCAGGTCACCGGCTCGCGGCGAACGATAGCCGACAGCGGGCTGGTCATTGACTGTTGTTCGGAGGACGACTTGGTGTACTGGGCCTGGATGACCTGCTTGGACTGCTCCAGCAGATTGGCCAGCCGTCGCGTGCAGAAATCATGAAAGGCTCGACTCTTGTGCAGCAGTGTCTGGAAATCGTCGGCAGACAACTCGTAGCAGAAGGTATCCACCCCGACCTTGTAGGTGCTGTTCACCGGCCGTTTGGAGAGCAGAGCGCCAAGCGGGAAACACTCGCCTTCGTGCAGTTCCAGCCAGGCGGTGTCATCCTGTGCGCGCACCACATCCTGCTCGCCATGGATTTCGCCCTGCTTGATGATGAAAAAGGTCCTGGCCTCGCCGGTTTCCGGCGACAGCACCGTCTCCCCCTTGCTGTAGTAGCCCAGCTTCAAGCGCTCCGCCATCCAGCTCAAGTGTTCACGTTCCATACTGTTGAATGGCGCGAAACGGGAGAGATGCTCAACGGTGGCCAGGATGAGTGTATTGGGTGCGGACATGGCGGTGGCGTGGTGAGTAAATGGGCGAGCTTATTTCAAACGCCACCCGGTTGGAACCAAGTCGGACTCTCACTGGAAGATAAACCGGGTCGTGCCTGCATTACCATTGAACAAGTCCGCGCCTGGTCTGCCTGCACCGGAAGGACGGCAACGAATCGACAGGGCTTGTGTACCGGCTTTTTCTCATCACTGATGCTGCAAGTTAAACTTAGACAACTGTGTTGGCGCTAGTGCGCCGAAGCTGCCGGCGACCTTCTCGCCAGGACGCGCCTTCTTTTTCCATGAATCCGCTGCGGGAGCCGCACCATCATGATTTCGCGCATTTCTGTTCGCTTGCTGCCGGTTCTTGCAGCGCTTTCGCTGACCGGGTGTTTGCAGGACTCTGCGTCTTATGTCTTTCCCGAGAAGGATCACGCCATTACGCTGGTTCGCAATCAGCCCTGGTTCTGGCTGGATACGGTCGATGTCGAGGTGATTGCGATTCGTTTGCCGGACTGCAACGACGGCATCAGCATCAAGGGCGTGCCGCGAGACGGCAAGATCGCCCTGTATCGCGCACCGGATGAGTATCCCGAGCCGATTTTCATCCTGAAAACCGGCAAGCGGCATTACGCCATCAGCACGCAGTCCTGCCGAGTGCAGAAGTTCGAAGCGCCGCCGACCGAACCGGGTGAAAAGCTCGGTCTGTTTCAGGAAATTGACGGCAAATTCCGGTTTTCCGCCGGACCGAAAGAGGAATAACCCGCATGCGATACGCTGATCTGCGCGACTTCATCGCCCAACTTGAGGCGCGCGGCGAACTCAAGCGCATCGGCGCCGAGGTGGACCCGAAGCTGGAAATGACCGAAATCGGCGACCGCGTGCTGCGCGCCGGCGGTCCCGCGCTGCTGTTCGAGAAGCCGAAGGGGCACTCGATGCCGGTGTTGGCGAATCTGTTCGGCACGGTCAGGCGCGTCGCCCTGGGCATGGGCGAGGAAGACCCGGCGCGGTTGCGCGAAATCGGCAAGCTGCTGGCCTTCCTGAAGGAACCGGAACCGCCGCGCGGCCTGAAGGATGCCTGGGATAAATGGCCGGTGCTGAAGCAGGTGCTCAACATGTCGCCTTCCGTGGTGCGTTCGCCGGCCTGCCAGGACATCGTCTGGGAAGGCAAGGATGTCGATCTGGCGCGGCTGCCGATCCAGACCTGCTGGCCGGGCGATATCGGCCCGCTGCTGACCTGGGGCCTGGTGGTCACGCAGGGGCCGCAGGGCTTGCCGACCTCGAAGCCGCGCCAGAATCTGGGCATCTATCGACAACAGGTCATCGGCCCCAACAAGCTGATCATGCGCTGGCTGGCGCATCGCGGCGGCGCGCTCGATTTCCGCGAACATCAGGCCGCGTTCCCCGGCCAGCCGTTTCCGATCGCGGTCGCCATCGGCGCCGACCCGGCGACGATCCTGGGCGCGGTGACGCCGGTGCCGGATTCGCTGTCCGAATACCAGTTCGCCGGTTTGCTGCGCGGCGCCAAGACGGAAGTGGCGAAAACGCTGGGCTCGAATCTGCAAGTGCCGGCGAAGGCGGAGATCGTGCTGGAAGGCGTCATCCATCCCGGCGAAACCGCGCTGGAGGGGCCGTTCGGCGACCACACCGGCTATTACAACGAGCAGGAAACCTTCCCGGTATTCACCGTCGAGCGCATCACCCAGCGCCGCAACGCGATCTACCACTCCACCTACACCGGCAAGCCGCCGGATGAACCTGCCATCCTCGGCGTGGCGTTGAACGAGGTGTTCGTGCCGCTGCTGCAAAAGCAGTTTCCCGAGATCACCGATTTCTACCTGCCGCCGGAAGGATGCAGCTACCGCATGGCGGTGGTCAGTATGAAGAAGCAGTATCCCGGCCACGCCAAGCGGGTGATGTTCGGCGTCTGGAGTTTTCTGCGCCAGTTCATGTACACCAAGTTCATTCTGGTCACCGACGAGGACGTCAACGTGCGCGACTGGAACGACGTGATGTGGGCGCTGACCACGCGCGTCGATCCGGCGCGCGACACGCTGCTGGTGGAAAACACGCCGATCGACTACCTCGATTTCGCCAGTCCGGTGTCCGGTCTGGGCAGCAAGATGGGCATCGACGCCACCAACAAATGGCCGGGCGAAACAAACCGCGAATGGGGTACGCCGATCGCGATGAGCGACGATGTCAAACGCCGGGTCGACGCGCTCTGGCCCAGTCTTGGATTGAGTTGAACATGACACCAAACGATCTAGCCCGCTTCATTCCACTTGCCGACCTGTCCGGCGATGCGCTTGCCCAGGCCACCAGCCTGGCCGGAAGCGTTGCGCTCGAACCCGAGCAAGTCCTGTTTCGCAAGGGGACGGAAGACGAACGCAGTTTTTACCTTTTGGCCGGCGAAGTGGCGCTCGATGCCGAGGACGGCAGCGCGCCGCTGGTGGTGAAAGCCGGCGGCGAAACTGCGCGGCATCCGCTTTCCCGTCTGAAGCCGCGCACCTATACCGGCATCGCGCGCACACCTTGCCGGCTGGCGAGTTTTTCCGACGACGACCTCGATCATCTGGTCGCACGCGATCAGGCGACGGCGTATGAAGTCACCGAGTTCGAGGGCGACGACCCGCAATGGATGTTCGATCTGCTCAGCAATCCGGCATTCGGCAAAGTCCCGCCCGGCAATCTGCACATCCTGTTCGGCCGCTTTGAAGCCATGCCGGCAAACGCCGGCCAGATCATCATCGAACAGGGCGACACGGGCGATTACTACTACCTGATTCGCTCCGGCAGCGCCCGCGTCACACGCCTTACCAGCGATGGAAAGTCGATCCTGCTGGCCGAACTGAACGCGGGCCAGGGCTTTGGCGAAGAAGCGCTGATTTCCGGCGATCCACGCAATGCCACGGTCACCATGTCCAGCACGGGCGAACTGATGCGCCTGCCGGCTACCGATTTCGATTCACTGCTGCGGGAACCCCTGGTACAGCGCGTCAGCCTCGCCCAGGGCGCCGAACTGATCAAACGCGGCGCACAACTCATCGACGTGCGCCTGGAAGCCGAATACCAGGAAGGCAGCTTGAAGGGCAGCACCAACCTGCCGCTCTATCTGCTGCGACTGAAAGCCAACAATCTGGATCGCAAACGCACTTACATTCTGTTCTGCCAGAGCGGTCGCCGCGCCGCTGCGGCGGCTTTTCTGCTGGCGCAACGTGGATTCGACGCACGCGTGCTTGATGGCGGCCTCGCCGCGCTGAACAAACCGGGTCCGAAGTGATTCCGGCTGGATGGACACACGCCGGGCATGACACACGGCTTAATAGTTGATTACAATAGTCGGGTATTCAACTCAGGAGAAGCATCATGTCCATGGAACTGTTAACTGCCGCCGAGGCCGGCGAAACCGCCAAGGTAATCCAACTGCTCGCCACCGGCGCCGATGTGCATGCCACCAATGCCGAAGGCGACACGGCGCTGCATCTGGCTGCCGGCCAGGGCCATCTGGAGACCGTCAAGGCCTTGCTCGCGGCGGGCGCCGATGCCAACGCGAAGGACGCGAGAGACTGGACGCCGATTTTCAAGGCGGCCTACAACCACGAAAAGGATTGTGGCTATGCCCAGGTAGTGCAGGCGCTGGCCGACGCCGGCGGTGATGTCAATGCCCGCATCTATTACGGCCTGACGCCACTGATGCTGGCGGCGGGCGGCGGCGAGGCGGCGGTGTGCGAGGTTTTGCTGAATGCCGGGGCGGAGGTGAAAGCCACCAATGACGGCGGCCGTACCGCGTTGGCGATGGTGAAGGAGCGTTTCTTCGTCGATGTCATCAATCTGCTGCACGAAGCCGAAGGCTATGTCATGGAAACCGGCGACGGTGGCAGTCCGGCCGGCGCCTGCGGCACCAAGGCCGGGCAAGGCGGGCTCGCGTCGGACGTCAAGGTGGTGAATTTCATGAAGCGCCCGATGCACTGAGCTTTGGTTGCGCGTTGTAAAAAAGGGCCGCATCGCGGCCCTTTTTCTATTCGGCTTCAGCGCATGAAATTGAAACCCTCGCCCTCCAGCCAGAGATTGGTTTTCTGCTCTCTCGGCACTTGCTTGGCAGCGGGTGGCGCTGCCGGCGGCGGCGGCGGATCGGGTTTGTCGATCTGCGGCGGCGGTGGCGCGGGTGGCGGTTCGCTGGGCGCGACGGCGGCGGGTTTCGGTTTCGGCTTGGCGACCGGCTTGATCGGAGGCTTCGGTCTTTGCGCCACGGCGGCCGGCGCCACGCTGCTGCTGGTGGGTACGACGGCGGGCGCCGGCAACGGTGTGCCGGGCGGTGGCAGGGGGCCGACTTTCGGCGGTGCTCCCGATGGCATAGCGTCTTCCGCGTCGAAGGCAGCAACGAGTTCATCCCAGCCAGGTTCCGGTTTTTCGTTGCCCAACACCAGGGGGCGCAACGCCGGCTCCATGTCCTTCACAATCTGCACGGCGATTGCGCTCGTGAAGTGGAAGTCAGCCGCCGCTTCCCCCGGCACGAAAACGGTCATCACGCCGAAGAAGCGCGCGCCGAGATAAAACGCGAATGTGGCGGTGCGATTCATGACTTTCGACTCGATCACCGTGCCATTGGCGGCATAGACCTCCAGGCGATGGTCGCCTGTGCCGGTCTTGCCGCCGATCGGCAACGCCGTGCCGTCGGCCAGTGCGAAGGTTCCGCGCAAGCGACGTGCGGTGCCTTCCTGCACCACATTGGCCAGGGCCTTCTTCACCACGACCGCAATTTCCTCCGGGAATATGCGTTCTGCCGCCTGCTGCCTGCGCTTCATTACGGTGTGGTAGGGCGTCCCGGCCGCGAATTCGACACGTGTGAGCGAAACCGGCGCGAGCTTTTCGCCATCATTGGCAATCACGCCCATCAATTCGGCCAGTGCGGCAGGACGGTCGGCCGAGGAGCCGATCGCCGTGGCGTAGGACGGCACCAGGCTGCCGAACGGGTAACCCAGCCGTCGCCAGCGTTTGTGCAGTTCCTGGAAAGCCTCGATTTCCAGACGCGACAGAATGCGAATGTCCTGTGCATTCTTGTGGCTGGTATTGATCAGCCATTTGTAAACCTCGATCCGTTGCTTGGCACTGGCATCGACGATCTCGCTCCAGCCGGCGTTCGGATGCCCGCGCAGATAGCCGACCAGCCAGAGTTCGAGCGGATGTATCTGGGCGATGTAACCCCGATCGGACAAGTCATATTTATCCGGGCCGTAGGTGTCGAAAAGGTACTCGAAATCGCCTTCGTCAAATGAAGCCGGGTTGTTCATGCGGCTCTTGATGAACGTGGTGAAGGCCGTGATGTCGGCCTTCGGGTCGAGATAGCGATACACCGCCGCCAGCCGTTTCGGGTTGGCGGTGAGGTGGTTGAGCATCGCGGCGGCGGCTTCCTCCGGCTTCAGGCCCTTGTATTTCTTGATGAAGCGCGCCAGGTAAGCCTTGCCCTCCTTGTCGGCGAACTGCTTCAGATAGACATCGCGCCGGGGATCGTCAGGGTCGGCCAGGATTTGCGCCGCGCCCTTCGGGTCGCGGTAGATGAAATGGCGAATGATGTCGCGCATCAGGCGGATGAACGGCAGATTGACCGAGTTGCGGGTCGCTTCCCACATATCCATCACCTTGTGGTCGTCATCGCGATGGAAGTTGGCAAAGCGATGCACACCGCCACCGGTAAAGAACGATTCGCCGGGATTGGCCGAATAATTTCGCGACATGGCCGCTTCCAGCATTGGCGTGAGCGATTTGTCCTCGGCATTGAGCAGGTACTGCTGAGTCCACTGCATCAGCAGATCCTTGTCGGCCACTTTCAATCCGAGCAATTTCGAACGGCTCAGCCCGGAATACTGCTCATGCAGTTCGGTGACCAGTTGCAGATAGGTGATCAGGGTGCGCAATTTGGCCGAGGAGCCCATGTCCAGCTTGGCACCCTTGTTGATATCGAAGGGCTGGTTCAGGTTGTCGGCCTGCACACGCAGCAAGGCGCCGTCTTCGGTGTTTTCGTACAACGTGAAGCTGTAGATCGGCTTGCTCAGGTCATTGCTGGCTTCCAGCAGGTAATGCCCATACAAGCCGGCCGCCTCGACCACGATCGGGTCCGACAGACGGCGCAGGAAAGAAGCGACCGCGCGCTGCGTTGGCGCATGCAGCGTGGCGCTGGCCGAGACATCGAGCCGATCCAGGTCATACAGGCGCGGCACGCCGATGCGGCTCGACAACTCGACGCGCAATGCATTGGTGGCCTTGTTCTCGACAAACTGGCCGTTGTTCTTCTTGCCGCCGTTCTTTCCGGCATGAACGTGGAAGGTGATGCGCTCGCGAATGGCGGCATCGCGAAACTGCGGCGTGATGATCTTGGCCGCCGCCAGCAGACGCAGATGCGAGTCGGCGGTGGCGTCAAGCTGCGTGCGTCCATTCAGCAGGTAATAGGACGGCTTGCGCTGCGAAATCAGCAAGGCGAGCACATGCTTGAAGGCGCGCGCCGCTTCGCGGGTTGGACGCGGCGACTTCAGCAAACGGTTGGCCTGATTGAAGTCGATGCCGAACCAGGCGCTGAGTCCGTCGCCGATGCCGTTGACCTCGCCGAAACCGGGCGCGGCGGCAAGCGGCACGGTATTGAGGTAATCCAGCACGATGCGGCGCCGGTTGTCGCGTGTGTCCTCGCCATCCAGATAGGCGCGCAGCGAGGCGGAAGCCATCTGGCGCAGTTTGTCGCTGGCGGTCATGGTCAAACCGTCCGGTGAATGCCGGTACTTCTCGATCTGCGTCGCCAGAGTCGAGCCGCCCGGCACGTTGCGCGACGGGTCGATGGCCTGCAAGGCTTTCTCCAGCACGGCCTGACCCAGACGATCCCACTCCACCGCCGGATTGCGCTGCGGGTGGTTGGGATCGAGCAATTCGCGGTTTTCGATAAACAGCAGGGTATTGGCCACCACGGCGGGAACCGCGTTGAAGTCGGCATAGGTATAGCGTGGGTGCGGGCTGTCGTGCATGACATCGCCACGACAATCCAGCAAGGTCAGTCCGGCCACCGATTTCTCGGTGTACGGCATGAACAGACCAAAATCGTCGATGCGCGCCATGTCAGGCGATACCCGCGCCTGCCGGGTGACCTCGAAGCCCTGTTCCTTCAGGCGCCGGATGTAATCGGGCAGGCCGACATAGCCAAGACGAATGTCGTAGGGGCCGGCCTTGGGTGTGCGCAGGCTGGTGTTCTCGCCGGCTTCCATCTGGAAAGTCAGCCGTTTGCCATAGCCGGCCAGAACCATGGCCTGAAACGGCGATGCGATCAGCTCATAGGCGGCGACCACTGCGCCAGCCAGGATCAGAAGGATCAGCAAGGCCCACAACCAGGGATGGCGTTTCGGCTTCTTCGGAGGCAGCTTTGCCTCGGCGGGGGTGGGCAGCTTGGTATCTGACACGGTTATTGGTTTTGTATGGCGTGCATCGAACGCACCATGGGACTACTAGCGGTGCGGACGGAGAACGTTACGCGACCCCAAGCCAGTCGCGCGGGCGGAGAAAATCGGTGTAAAGACGCGCTTCTTCACTACCCGGCTCGGGATGCCAGTCATAGCGCCATTTCACGATCGGCGGCATCGACATCAGAATCGACTCGGTGCGACCGCCGGATTGCAGTCCGAACAGCGTGCCACGGTCGAACACCAAGTTGAATTCGACATAGCGACCGCGACGATAGGCCTGGAAGTCACGCTCGCGCTCGCCGTAAGGCAATTCCGCACGTCGCTCCAGGATAGGCGCATAAGCGGCAAGGAAGTGGTCGCCGACCGACTCGGTCATGTTGAAACATTGCTCGAAACCGCCCGCCGACAGATCGTCGAAGAAGATGCCCCCGATGCCGCGTGGTTCATTGCGATGCTTGAGGAAGAAATACTCGTCGCACCATTGCTTGAAGCGCGGATAACAACTGGTATCGAACGGATCGAGCGAGCGTTTGCACATGTTATGGAAATGGATCGCGTCTTCCTCGAAGCCATAGTAAGGCGTCAGGTCCATGCCGCCGCCGAACCACCAGACCGGCTCCTCGCCCGGCTTTTCCGCCACAAAGAAACGGACGTTCATGTGCGATGTCGGCGCGTAAGGGTTGCGCGGATGCATGACCAGCGAGACCCCCATCGCCTCCCAGCGACGGCCGGCCAGTTCAGGGCGGTGCGCGGACGCGGAGGGTGGCAGTTTGTCACCCTTCACATGCGAAAAATTGACCCCGCCGCGCTCCAGCACATTACCTTCCTCGACCAGACAGGACAGGCCGCCACCGCCCTCCGGCCGCTCCCAGCCATCGCGACGAAAAGTCTTGCCATCGATTTGCTGCATGCGTTCGACGATGAGTTGTTGCAGTTCCAGGAGGAATTCTTTGACGCGTTCGGTATGCATGGTTTCTTGCCTGCGAAAAGTTCGCGGAATTTTAGCTGGATTCCGGCGCGAACCCGCGTTCCCGACAAGCAATCCCCCCGTTCGGACTTTATTTGCGGTGATGTACGTTTCGTACCCACAAAAAAAGAGCGGCATCGGAAACCGATGCCGCTTGAAAAACCGCCATTGCGGCGGTCAGGGAGGTTAGTTGGGAGGCCCTGCCTCGACATGATCAGTACAGCAATTACTGTGCCTGACCGGAGGATTAATGCCGCGCCAACAACGACGCGGCATTGACCGAAAGCTCTAATACGAAAGATATACTAACCCTGACAAAATTTCATCATTTTTGTCGAGTTTTTAAGGGGTTAAAACGTACTGGGTAAAAATTTTCCCATCGCCGGCATGACCAACATCAAGCCGCATTCTTGCCGTGTTTTTCCTGGCCCGCCTACAATCGGGCAACCCCATCCCGAGTAAACCCCATGTCAAATTTCACCGCTCTGCTGGAAAAGTACAGCAAGCCGGGTCCGCGCTATACCTCGTATCCGACCGCGCCTTACTTCCATACCGGTTTTACCGAAAGCGACTGGGTACGGGAACTGGAGACTTCGCAGGACGCCGATCGCGGTCTGTCGCTGTATGCCCACATCCCGTTCTGTGACACGCTCTGCTACTACTGCGGCTGCAACATGGTGGCCACCGGCGACTACAGCAAGGCCGACATCTATCTCCAGCATCTGGAACAGGAAATGACCCGGGTTGCGCGCTTGACCGACCAGCGCCGTCTGGTTCGGCAGTTGCACCTTGGCGGCGGTACGCCGACCTACCTCAAGCCGGACGATATCCGCCGCCTGATGGCGATGTTCCGCGCCCGCTTCACCATCGCACCCGACGCCGAAATGGGCTGCGAAGCCGATCCGCGTGAACTCACCCGCGAACATCTGGCCGCACTGCGCGAATCCGGCTTCAACCGCCTGTCGCTCGGCGTGCAGGATCTCGACGAACAGGTGCAGAAGGCAGTGAATCGGGTACAGCCGGTGGCGATGATCGAACAGGTCTATCACTGGGCGCGCGAACTCGGTTTTGCCAGCATCAACATGGACCTGATCGTCGGCCTGCCGCATCAGAACACCACCAGCTTCGCGCATACGCTTGATCAGGTGCTGACCTGGGCGCCGGACCGCTTCGCCATCTTCGCCTACGCACATGTGCCCTGGATGAAGAAACACCAGAAGCTGATCAACGAACCCGATCTGCCCAGCTTTGCCACACGACTTGATCTGCAACAACTGATCCACGACCGCCTCGGCGCAGCCGGTTATCAGAACGTCGGCATGGACCATTACGCCAAGCCCGACGACGAGATGGTCAAGGCGCAGAAGAACAAGACCCTGTGGCGCAATTTTCAGGGCTACACGACGCACAAGAATTGCGACATCTACGCTTTCGGCGCCTCCAGCATCAGCCAGACGCGCGATGTCTACATGCAGAACGAAAAGAACATCAAGCAGTATCAGGAACTGGTCGCGGCCGGCCATTTGCCGGTGGAACGCGGCCTGCGTCTGACGCCGGAGGACCATCTCAGACGCGATCTGATTACCCGCATCATGTGCGACATGGAACTGGACATGGCGGCGTTCGGCGCCGAATGGGGCATCGATTTCGCCGAAAAATTCGCCGACGGCCTTGCCGATCTACCCGCTCTGGAGGCCGATGGTCTGGTGCGACTGGAGCCCAACCGCATCATCGTGACCCAGTTGGGCAGCCTGTTCCTGCGCAATATCGCGATGGGCTTCGATGCCTACCTGAAAGAAGCCGCACAGGATCAGCAACCGCGCTATTCACGCACGGCTTGACTGTCAAAAGAAAAACGCCGGTCGGGGCAACCCGGCCGGCGTTTTTCATTTCGGCATCAACGCTTATTCCACGATGCCCTTGTACAGCGCTTCTTCTTCCGCGCCGAGTTCGGCCATCGCCTTGGCCAGATCGCCCGGCAGCGTCTTGGCCAGATTGGTCAGATTCATCCGCATGACATAAAGCTGGCCGTCCTTGCCATCGAAAACGGTGGCGCGGCAGGGCAGCGGCGGCGCCTTGCCGCCGGCGGCTTTGGCGACCTTCTCATTGGCGCCGGCCGGGCAAAGGTGGACTACCTTCATCCGTTTGGCATCCTTCGCCCCGGCTTCGCGCATCTGAGCCTGCATGTCCTGCACCGCGCCGACTTGCCAGCCGCGCTTTTCGGCGCCGGACTTGATCGCGCTGATGGTTTCCTCGAAGCCGAGCCTGGACTTGCGCAGGTCATACATCACCGACATCACCACCGCCTGTTGCAGCATGGCCTTCTGCATCTGCTCCGGGGTCGGCTGAGCGGGGGTTTGTGCCAGCGCGGGCAGGCTGAGTGCAAGCAGGGGAAACAGAATCGCTTTTTTCAAAATGGGGCTCCTCGGGTTCAATGATGATGGCCGGACTGGCCGGTCCAGCCGCGCAATTTATACAGTGTGCCGCAGTAAGGGCACAGCGCTTCGCCTTTTTCCTGAATCGGCAGAAACACGCGCGGGTGGCCGCTCCACATGCTGTCCGCCGGCATCGGGCAATGCAGCGGCAGGTCGGCCTCGGTCACTTCAACCACGCGTTGGGTATGCATCGCTTCGGTACTCATGTCGCCTTCCTCATAGGTGCGCCAGCCAAGCGGCGTGCGCGGGCGATTTGCCCTGCACGCAGTCGAAATACAGCGCCTGCAATTGCGTCGTGATCGGGCCGCGATCACCGCTGCCGATGGCGCGGTTGTCGAGTTCGCGAATCGGCGTCACTTCCGCCGCCGTGCCGGTGAAGAAGGCTTCGTCGGCGCAATAGACCTCGTCGCGCGTGATGCGTTTCTCGATCACCGGAATGCCCAGTTCGCCGGCCAATTGCACGATGGTGTCGCGCGTGATGCCTTCCAGCGCACTCGTCAGGTCAGGTGTGTAAAGCTTGCCGTTGCGCACGATGAACACGTTTTCGCCGGAACCCTCGGCGACAAAACCTTCCACATCCAGCAACAGCGCTTCCTGGTAGCCGTCCATCTCGGCTTCGCGATGCGCCAGGATGGAATTCATGTAATTGCCGTTGGCCTTGGCCTTGCACATCGTGATGTTGACGTGATGCCGGGTGAACGAAGAGGTCTTCACGCGGATGCCATGCTCCAGCGCCTCCTTGCCCAGATACGCACCCCACGGCCAGGCCGCGACGATGACATGGGTGGACAGGGTCTTGGCCGAAATGCCCATCGCCTCGGCGCCGTAGAACGCCATCGGGCGCAGATAGCCGGATTTCAGATTGTTGTCGCGCACCACCGCCTTCTGCGCTTCGTTCAGCGTTTCCTTGTCGTACGGCATTTTCATGCCGAGGATGTGGGCGGAACGGAACAGGCGGTCGGTATGGTCCTGCAAACGGAAAATAGCCGGGCCGTCGGCGGTTTCGTAGGCGCGCACGCCCTCGAAGACGCCCATGCCGTAATGCAGGGTATGGGTCAGAACATGGGTGGTGGCTTCACGCCAGGGCACCATTTTGCCGTCGTACCAGATGACACCATCGCGGTCGGCCATGGACATATTGAAGACTCCGGAAAGCGCTTGAAAGGATCGGCATTTTAACCTTGAAACACCCCTGCAACGTAGGCGCCCCGCTCGCGGCGCGAATGGCGCCATTACCCGACTTGACCGTGTTTTCGGTGTGCGGACCCGCTTTCAGCACACGGATGCTGCCAGCGTGTGACTGTCGCGCGACACCTGGTTCAGCGCATGCCGCCAAGCCGTGACGGGTCAAGGCGTTATTTATAAGCGTTTGCTTATAATGCGCCGGCTATTTTTCCCGACTGCCCGCCATGATCCATTTCTCAGCTTCTTCCGCCGTCAATCTGGCCATTTCCCTGCTGGTCCTGTTTTCCCTGATCACCTGGACGATGATCTTCGCCAAGGGATGGCTGCAATGGAAAATGCGCCAGGACAACGCATCATTCGCCAGGGCCTTCTGGCAGGCGCCGGATCTGGCCGCCGCCGAAAAAGCCGCCAAGCGCGCGTCCGGAACGCTCGCCGAGCTGGCCCGGCACGGCTTCGAAACCGTGCGCCAGATCGGTCAGCAGAACACCCTGGCTGGCGCCGGCGATCGCCAGGCGGTGATGGAACGGAGCCTTTCGCAACAGGTACGCAAAGCCCAGCACAAACTGGAATCCGGCCTCATGCTGCTGGCCAGCATCGGCAGTACGGCACCCTTTGTCGGCCTGTTCGGCACGGTCTGGGGCATCATGAACGCGATGGAAAGCATCGCGCATTCCGGCTCCTCCGGCCTGGAAGTGGTGGCCGGACCGGTTGGCGAAGCCCTGATGGCGACCGCCATCGGCATCGCCGCCGCCATCCCCGCCGTGCTCGCCTACAACTACGGCGTGCGTGTCACCCGCCTGAGCGTCGCCGAGATGGAACGTTTTGCCAACGATTTCATGTCGCTGGCCTGCCACCACGCGACGAAGCAGTCCTGACATGGCATTGCGCGCAAATTCCCGCCTGAACTCGGGCGAAACAGACTTCCAGACGATGAGCGAAATCAACGTCACGCCGCTGGTCGATGTCATGCTGGTTCTACTCACCATCTTCATGGTCACCGCACCGTTCATGTTGCAGTCGGTCAAGGTCAAATTGCCGGAGACCTCGCCGGTCGCCGCGCTGAATCCTGCGCAGGCGCTGGTGGTCAGCGTGCAGCCGGACGGAAGCGCCTTTCTTGGGCGTGACGCGATCGCGTTGCCGGAACTCGAAGCTCGCCTCAAGGCGGAACTGGCCAGGACGGTGGAACTCACCGTGCAACTGCGCGCCGATTCCGGCGTACCTTACGGCCGCATTACCGAAGTCATGGCCGCGATCAGCCGCTCCGGCGTCGCCAAACTCAGCTTCGTCACCGCCGCAACCCCCCAACGCCAGGCCGGCAAGTGATTGGTTTCTCAGGCAGAGCCAGACTCGCGGCGCCGCTGTTCGCGCGTCTGGAAGCGCACCACTGGGTTGCCGTCGGCGCCAGTGTCGTGCTGCATCTGGCGGTCATCCTGGGCTGGCCCTCGGAACCGCCGGCGGAACCGCAAGCCATCAATTTCGAGATCGCCTTCGAGCCACCCGCCGCCGAACCTTTACCGGCATCAAGGGAAAAGACGAAGCCTGTCGCCAAGCAAACCAGAGCGAAAAAGCTGGCGGCAAAGAAAAAACCTCGTCCAAACACCGCACAGCGCGAACCACATCTGCTCGACGCCAACTGGCGCGCCGAAAGCATGGCCAGCAAGGACGTGCCCGCGCTGGCCTTGCCGGAAGCAAACGCATTGGGCCTGCATCCTGGTGTAGCCGGCGATAGCCAGCCCAAGACCCGGACTGCGCTACTGGAGCAAACACCACCAGGCACGCACGCAAACACGCAAGCAAGCGGGCCAATCAACGCCAAGCAGCAATCCAAACACACAACCGATGCAACGGCCGGCACCGCAAGCGATGGCGGCCCTGGCTTGAGCGAACCGGAGGTTGCCAGCATGGTCGGCGCCGCTTCGCATCCGGGCGAAAGCGGCGTCACGCTGGCCAATTCAACGACGCAGGCGGCCAGGCAGTCTCTCAATCTGGACAATGGCGGAGCGGGCGCGCGGGAGAACACCGAAATCGCACCGCTTGCCGCAATACCCGCCGCTTCCGGCAGTGGCGCCAGCCAGGGCGGCCTGCTAACGGCACAAACGTCGCAGACCGCCTTGTCGGCGACATCCGGCGCACCGGCTGCCGCCATAGCCATGACTGCGGCCAGTACGACAGCCAGCGTCGCAGCCACAGTCGGCGGCGACGAACCCCGGGGCGCACGCTTGACCGCCAGCGGCGTGGCAGCCAGCGTACCCGCCCTGCCGGCGGGCGCGGGCTCGCTCACGGCCGGGCCGCACACAGCGGCTTTGACTCGCGCATCCGACCAATCCGCACGCGCCACCCCATCCGCCTTCGGCCCTGCCGGGGGCGGCACTTTAACGGGCAGGGCTGGCACTCCCGCCAGCGGAACAATCTCCACATCGGCGCGTTCCGGCTCTTCGCAAGCCAGTCCTGGCGCGACGAGTGCCGGACGGGGCGGTCCGGCCCGTGAATCGGCCGGCCGATTGGGCGTCGCGTCCGCCGTTCCAACCGCCATGCCGGGCGGCGCAAGCACGGCAAATGTTCCGAGTCGTTCCGGCCATGTCGGAGCCAGTGCCGCACTCGCCCCCGGCGAGCCCGGCGGCAGCCCGCGATTCGCAGTCACCCTGCAACCCATTGTGGCCAGTCTGGCGAATCCCTACCTCCCGGCGCGTTCCGGCCGTTCTGGCGCGGGCGTTAGCGGCGAAGCCGCGCCAGCAGCCAGCCGCGCCGATGCGGGCGGCACTCGCGGTGCGAGCAACGCAAGCGGCGGCATGTCATCCATGCCGTTTGTCGGCTCGGCTGTGACGGCTGCAACCGTCCCCGGCCGCGCAACCGGATCGCCCGGCGGCGTAGGCGGCCCAAGCACCCAGCCGGGGCGCGCCGCCGCTGCCGCCGTCCTGGAAGCCGCGCGCGACACCGGTCATGCGCCGGTTGTATTGCGCGCGGCACAGGTCGTGCCGGTACAGGTCGTGCGGCCGGATACCGAAATCCAGCGCCTCGATGTACTCGCGCCCTCCAACTACTGCCCCTTGCCGCTGCCGGGCCATGCCCAGCCGGAAAATCGGGCGCCGCTGCCGGACCCGGAAGTGACCGAACAGCCCGCCTACGCGCTGGACAATCCGGTCATCACCTACCCGGTGCTGGCCAATATTCGGGGGATCGAAGGCCGCGTCACTGTCCGGGTGGAAGTGCTGGCGACAGGCCGGCCCGGCAAAATGTGGCTGAAACAGAGCAGTGGTTCCGGCATCCTGGATCAGGATGCGCAGGCACAACTCAAACAATGGCGCTTCGTGCCCGCGCGCAAGAATGGCCGAACGGTAACCGCGTGGATCGATGTGCCGGTGTTGTATCGTTTAAGTGAAGCACGTTGAACCTTGAAACAATGCAGCCCCCAATAACACTTCCTCAGGCTTGGCAAAGCCGACACCCCGCTTTAAAAAGCGGTGATCCAGCCATGACCTGTGCTCCGATGAAGCCCGCTGCGCTCAGGAAAATGCCATTGAGCCAGACTCTGAAATTGATTTTGACTTGTTGAAAAGGAACCGCCATGAATCTGCGAGCCCTCAGCCTCGTCCTTGCCCTGCATAGCACCCCGTTGCTGGCCGCCGGACCCGCTCTGCCAGTCCCGCTGATTCCGGACCCTGTCCAGGCCATGCAGATGGCCTTGCGCTATTATCAGATGGCGGCCAATGCCGGCGATGCCGAAGCGCAGACCAAACTGGGCTGGCTGTTCGAACAGGGCCTGGGCGTCGGCAAGGACATATCGGAAGCCGCCAAGTGGTATGAGCGTGCTGCCTTGCAGAAAGAGCCGACCGGCCTCTACAACCTGGGACTACTCCTTCTGAAGGGCCAGGGTGTCGCACCGGACGCCGAACGCGCCGCAACGCTGATGACCGGCGCCGCCGAACTCAATCTTGCCGCTGCGCAATCACAACTCGCCGTGATGCATGAAAAGGGGCTCGGCGTACCGGTCAGCCTGGAACTTGCCGCATTCTGGATGCAAAAGGCGGCCGAACTCGGCGACGTGCCGGCGCAGAACAACATGGGCATCAAGTACGCCTACGGCCAGGGCGTGAAAACCGATTACGCCGAAGCTGTGAAGTGGTTCACCAAGGCGGCCGAGGCCGGCAACGCCGAAGCGCAGGGCAATCTGGGCCTGATCTACAAGGATGGACTTGGCGGCGTACCGCAAGACCTGCTGGCCGCCGCAAACTGGATGGCGCTCGCCGGCAGTCAGGGGCACGTCCCCTCGCAAAGCCGGCTGGCCTGGATGTTCGAAAAGGGTCAGGGCATCCCGAAAAACATGACCGAAGCCGCGCGCTGGTTCCAGATGGCTGCCGACGCCGGCGATGCCGCAGCCGCCACGCATCTAGGCTGGCTGCATGAAACCGGCGCGGTCGGGCGGATCGACCTGGCCGCCGCGCTGAACTGGTACCAACGCGCCGCCGCCGGCAACGATGCCACCGCGCAAAACAACCTTGGCCGCCTCTACCGCGAAGGCCACGGCGTCGCCGCCGATGCCGCCCAGGCCCGCGCCTGGTTCCTCAAGGCCGGCGCGCAGAACGAACCTCTGGCCTGGTACAACCTTGGCTTGATGGCTGAGCAGGGCCAGGGCGGCGACAAGAACGAGACAGAAGCCATCGACTGGTATCGCCAGGCCGCAGAAAAGAATGTCGCCAGCGCACAGAGCCGGCTGGGCTGGCTGTTGCACAAAGCCGGCAAGTCGGAGGAAGCCGTTGCCTGGTTGACCAAGGCTGCGGAAGCCAACGACATCGCCTCGCAGAACAATCTCGGCGTCATCTACGAACAAGGCAAAGGCGTCGCCAAAGACCCTGCCGCTGCCGCCATCTGGTACCGCAAGGCCGCTGAATCCGGCGACAAGGTCGCCCAGCACAACCTGGGCGTGCTCTATCGCGATGGTCTTGGCGTGGAAAGGAACGAAGCCGAAGCCCTGACCTGGTTCCAGAAATCCGCCGATCAGGGTTATGCCAAGGCGCAACTCAACCTGGGACAACTATTCGAAAAACTGGCCGGACAGAAGAAGTAAAGCGGGAAGAGGCGGCATCGCGCAAAGCCCGCCATTCCCGCGCATGCGGGAATCCAGTTCGTCCAGTCGCAAGGATCAAACACTCACCTATCCAGCGGACTCACCACCCCGCGCCCGCCCTTGTTCAACACATGGGTGTAAATCATCGTCGTCGAAACATCGGAATGGCCAAGCAGTTCCTGCACGGTGCGGATGTCATAGCCGCCTTCCAGCAGGTGAGTTGCAAATGAATGTCTCAGCGCATGCGGGCTGACCTGCGTGGCGATGCCCGCCTTCGCCGCCGCCAACTTCACCGCGCGCTGCACCCGTTTGTCATCCACATGATGCCGCCGCACCACCCCTGAACGCGGGTCCATGGAAATGCCGGCAGCCGGAAACACATACTGCCAAGCCCACTCTTTCGGCGCGTTCGGATACTTCAGCGCCAAGGCATCCGGCAACCAGACCTCCCCCTTGCCCAAAGCCAGATCGGCATCGTGCTGCGCCTTCACTACAGCCAGATGAGCCCGAAGTCGATCCGACAAACTCCCCGGCAACATCGTCACTCGATCCTTGCTCCCCTTGCCTTCGCGCACCACGATCTCATTGCGTGAAAAGTCCACATCCTTCACCCGCAGCCGCAAGCCCTCCAACAGACGCATCCCCGTGCCATAAAGCAAGCGCACGATCAAGTCCATCAAAGGATCATCAACCCTCGCCATCAACGCACGTACTTCCTCCTGATTCAACACCGTTGGCAGCCGCGCAGTTCGCTTCGCTCGCGTCACCTCGGTCAGCCACGGAAACTCGATACCAAGCACCTCCTTGTATAAAAACAACAGCGCCGAGAGCGCCTGAGTCTGCGTTGAGGCGGAGACCTGGCGATCCACCGCCAGCGAAGTCAGAAACGCTTCGATCTCTGGTTTACCCATTTCAGCGGGATGGCGTTTGCCATGGAAAAAGATGTATCGTTTGGCCCACTACACATACGCCTGTTCGGTTCGCAAGCTTTAATGCTTCAGGCGCAAACGATCGCGAATCTGATCGAATAATTTGGGCGAGCGGGTAGGTGAATCAGGTAGCGGATTGTCAGAGCTCATGATCAGAAGATGCCAGACGGAGGAAACACAATGTACCAAGAGAACGCGAGATATCGGCGTCCAATATGCTGGGATCACGGACAAATGTCGGCGAAGCAGGCCGCTGGCCAGCTTACGGGACAGATGTCCAATAAGCCGGGGATTTCGGGGCTTACTGGACAAGTGTCCAGTAAGCTTGCCTTGGCGGGCGATACTGGACATTTGTCCAATAAGTAACAGTTGGGCATCACTACGCTCGGAGGAACTTTGATGGCTACTTGCGAATGCGGTTGTGGAGGAAGCGTAAATCAGGGTCTATTCCTCCCCGGTCACGACCAACGCCTGCGTACTGCTCTTGAAGCTGAGGTCGGCGGTCTACTGTCGCTACGTACTTTGGTAACGGAAGCACGGGCGTACTGCAACGGTGAAATCAACGGTCAGGTATTTACGCAAGCGGTACGCGCTGTGCTATCTGGAGCGCATTTGGTTCAAACTGCGGGGGGAGAAAAAATGAGTTGTAGAGATGAAATATTGCAGTGCGCTAAAGAGGTAATGCGGCTATCGGGCTTGGACTATTTCACTATCCCGGAAATCATCGGTTGCATGGCAAAGCGTGGGTCGCGCTATGCCGAGTCAACGATTCGCACACATGTCGTATCTCGTATGTGTGTAAACGCGCCGGAAAATCACGCTGTCACGTACAGCGATCTTGAGCGAACGGATCGTGGTGAGTATCGCCTTGCTAGATAGATATTCCCGTGATGCCCAACCCTGCGGTCAACCGGACCTTGCGCATAAAGCCGCGCAAGGCCGGTTACCTTGAACGTTGGGCTGCCACATGGAATCGACTACACCACAAGAAACGCTGATCGAGGTTGACGCACGCTTTATGTTGGCCATCGTCGGACTATTGGCACTTGGTACTGCGGTAGTGTTTTCCGGAGTGTCAATTTGGATTTCAATCGTCAATT
>CAMDGQ010000065.1 GCA_945897955.1 Tepidiphilus sp. J10
ACTGTTCGGGCCGGGTCCGGTTAGGCGACGGGGTGCAACCGCCATACGTTTGACGACCTCGCGTCCGCCCGCTCCCTCTTTTTATTTATGGTTGATCCCAACGCCGCTTTCATGTTCGGGGGCGAGCCGAAGGATCATGATTGGTTAGGCATCACAACAACATCGGGAGGGACACGAAATGCCAAGTCCGACTTTTCGCCTTGATGAGCAGTTAACTGACCTCCGCTCCGATCAAGTCGCGTACAAGCTCACCATCGAGAACCCTCATACCGAGGCGATTCGGCTGATTGCGGTGGAACCTAGGGTCCCGGTAGGTGCCAAACTTCTAGAGATTACCGATACATCGCTCGCCGAGGCCAACGCAAGACGTGCAGAACTCCTAATTGAGCTTAACAGGCTCCTCAGGCAGCACCTCTGGGTCTCCTCTGAGTCGTTTCGAAAAACATGGATTGATCGACAAAAGGAATCACTTTCGGAAATCCTAACCGTTACGGGCTACCTGAAGACCCTCTTTCAGATGGTGTTTCTCTCATCCAGCTGGTCGGCGCGGATGAAGAGAGAGTTCGACTCTTTTGAGTTCAAGATTACTTCTGCAACCGACGCACGCTCCGCATTCGACAAATGGATGAAGCAACAAGCGCAAAGCGAGCAAGTTGTGAGTTCTCTATTCTTGGCGAAGCTCGAACAACTAGAGCAGATCGAATCGAGAATGGACGAGGGAGATCGCCCAGGTCTCACTCGGATCGAACCCGGCGCCTCGTTCACAGCAACTTATGTTCTTCGTTTTTCGCGTCGCATCTTTGAGCCACGGAAGTATCAAATCGGCTTTGATGCGACGTACGGTGCGATCGATGGGACCGCGCAACAAGCAGGAAACGCCGGCACGAGCCTCCTGATTAGTCCCTATCCCCTTGGACTTTCGTTTGTTGCTGTTTGCTCGGCATTCTTGGGAGTGCTGATTCGTGAATCACTCTCCGGTGCCACAGATCCGATTCAAGTCATGCTTGCCCAGGCTGCAACTGGTCAACTGTTCGTAGGCCCAGTTGTAGCCCTCGTCTTCTTTAACGCGTACGAGTACACCACTCTGGGTAAAGACCTTTCAATGCCTCTTAGTTGGCGCAGCGCCTTGCTCGTCGGCTCTCTTTGTGGACTTGCGCAGGATCGAATACTCGCAGCTTTGAAGGCGCTCATAGGCGCATGAGTCACCGCTGCGACGTGCACACCGATGATGAGATCAATTGATCGCCGACCTTCCGGAATTCCAGACTCCTCCGCAAGTGATCCATCATGCGGTGATGCCTAACCACTCGCTCAACCGGACCCGCTACGGCAAGCACCGTAAGCCTGGTCCGCGGCACATGGTGCATCATCGCGCACCAGGCTTACGGCGCTTGCCTCCGCGGGCCGGTTAGCTCGAACGTTATGCCATGGCAAATCTGGCAATATTCCGCTTTTATTTCAGAAGTACACAAGAGGCATCATGAACAACGCTCGAAACCTCGTTAAATTACTACTTATCGTTTTATTTTTACATGGTGGGGCAAGTCACGCCATGCTAGTAAATCGAGGCGGAGGAATGATTTATGACGACGTTTTAGATATAACCTGGCTTTCAAACGCAAACCTAGGCACTGGTTCTGTTTATGACACCCTTGATGGCAATGCTGATGGCCTGATATTCGGTGCGCGTGCCATATTATGGGCATCAGAGTTGGTGTACGGCGGCTTTGATGACTGGCGGCTTCCCAATGCCACTTATACCACCACTTCCGGGCAGCAGTGCTATTACAACTGTACAGATAGCGAACTCGGCTATATGTTCTATATAAACCTCGGCGTTACGGCTGGCTCGGGCGTTTTATCCAGCTCAAGTCCAAACATGCAATTATTCGAAAACCTGACTAATGGGGTGTATTGGAATGGCATCAGCGACCCTATCAGCACTGACATGGGGAGCTTTAGAATGAGTGACGGATTACAGTCCCGTCATAGCATGAACTACAATTATTCTGCATGGGCAGTTAGAGATGGCGATGTAACCACAATTCCAGAGCCAAACACACTCTATTTGTTGATATTTATTGGTTTGCTTCCTATTTTACGTTTTACAAATAAATAATTATTGCGTGACAAAATGATATACCAAGATTGGGCGTCGCTCTTGTCACTGGCTGTAGCAATCTTGGCTCTAATTATTGGCCCAAGGCGTAATCAGGGACAGACCACGGTTTTAAATTAAACTCGCCCTCCTTCCGTAATACCGCCGCCCATGCCTCGCCGTCCCCGACTGGCCTTGCCCAATATTCCGCAACACATCATCCAGCGCGGCAACAACCGGCAGGCGTGCTTTTATGCCGAGGAGGACTACCGCGTCTATCTGGAATGGCTGCATGAATTCGCCTTGAAAACGGATTGCCGAATCCATGCCTACGTCCTGATGACCAACCACGTCCACCTGTTGCTGTCGGCGGCGCGCCCCGAGTCGCCCGGTGCGCTGATGAAGGCTCTGGGGCAGAAGTACGTTCAGTACGTCAACCGGACCTACCGCCGCAGCGGCACCCTCTGGGAAGGGCGTTTTCGATCCTGTATCACCCAGGAAGATTCCTACCTGCTGTCCTGCCAGCGCTACATCGAACTCAATCCAGTGCGTGCCAACATGGTGGAACACCCGGCGGAATACCGCTGGTCGAGCTATCGCGGCAACGCTCAGGAAGAACCGGACCCGTTGCTCACCCCCCATGCTGTATATCTGGCTCTGGGCCAGGACACAGCAAGTCGCGCGGCGGCCTACCGGGAGTTGTTTCGGTATCAGATCGAACCGGGGTTGGTGGATGAGATCAGACGCGCGACAAACGGGAACTATGCTCTTGGCAGTCCGGCGTTTGCCGAGCAGGTCTCGGCGGCTTTGGGGCGGAGAGTTACGCCGGGCAAATCGGGGAGGCCGCGCCGTGAGCTGGCGCCCGAATCAAGGGAGCTGTTTGCTGAGGGATAGAAACCGGGGGTCTCTCCCTTGTTACGCTCGAAAAGTCACCGCACGTTGCAACCCACCGAGAAAGAAATAAACAGGGACAGACCAGACAGACCACGATTTTTGCCGTCTCGCCAGCGCCGACTTATGCACATGCAGCCAGCCTTGACATGATCAATTGTTTCAATACGCTGTCCTTATGATTAAGTTCGAGTCGGACTCAACCAAGGCTGCGGCCAACGTCAGAAAACAAGGTGTTTCCTTCGAGGAAGCCCAATTCCGTTTTCTATGATGAGTTTGCCGTTCAGTTCTTCGATGAAGATCACTCGGTCGACGAGGAGCGCTTCTTGTTGCTGGGCATGAGTACGGGAGCGCGACTGCTTCTTGTCTGTCACTGCGAACGGGATGCAGGGAACACTATCCGCATCATTTCTGCCCGCAAGGCCACCAAGCGTGAAAGTGCTTTTTACGGAAGTGAAATGCCATGAAAGCCGAATACGATCTATCCAAGATGAAATCGCGCAGGAACCCCTACGCATCCAAGCTCAAGAAGCCTGTGACGATGCGTCTGTCCGAAGATGTTGTTGCCTACTTCAAGGCCATGGCAGCAGATGCCGGGGTGCCATACCAGAGCCTTATCAATCTTTACCTCCGGGACTGCGTTACGCAGCATCGGCAGGTACAGATTGCCTGGCCAGCCAAGTCCTAACCCGGATATTTCATGAATACTCGCTCGTCCTCGCTGGTACCTTGTCCACACTGGGAAGTCTTACTCTACCCGCAAGGGGGAGGCCGAAACCGGAAGCGCTGAAGCGCTAACGGCTTCGCTCAGTCGGGCGTATGAATAACTACGCCACTCCTTCACAAATTTTTCCATTGCAAACAAGGCCCTGCGCGAACATCACGCGAATTCATGAAATATCCGGGCTAACTTTCCGCTCCAGAGGGAGAGCGAGCAAGCTGGCTCCTGAAGACTGGAAATGAAGGCGCAAATTTTGCACATGGAAATCCGCCCAGCCGTTCAATCCGACCTGCAAGCGATATCGGGCCTTGCCATGTCCGCTTTCGGGGTTTCTGAAGGGCCGGAAATCGTTCAGTTGATTGCCGACTTGTTGCTGGATGCAACGGCTCAGCCCGTGCTGTCGCTGGTTGCAAGCGTGGATGAGGGCATCGTCGGGCATGTTCTGTTCAGCAAGGTCAGGCTCGAACCGCCGGGTCGGCGCGTTTCTGCCGCGCTGCTCGCCCCGCTTGCCGTGCATCCCGACTATCAGTCTCGCCGCATTGGGGGGCGACTCGTTGCGGCTGGGCTTCAGCAACTGGCGGATGCGGGCGTGGATCTTGTCTTTGTGCTCGGCCATCCCGGTTATTACCCAAGGTTCGGATTCTCGCCGGCAGGTATCAAAGGGTTCGAGGCGCCCTATCCCATTCCGCCGCAGAACGCCGATGCCTGGATGGTGCTTGCGTTGCATCCGGATGTATCCGGCAATGCATGCGGGCGGGTGAGATGCGCCGATGCGCTCGCCAAACCTGAATACTGGCGCGAGTGACTCGGTCGCCCCTGGTTGAGGGCCGGCATCAACCTTGCTCGTTGTGGTGTTGAACTCTTGCCGTTGAATTGGCATAACCACGCCATGAAACCTTATTCCGAATCCTGCGATCAGAATCGCGCGCCCATCCAAGCCGTGCTGGAGGCGGTGTTTGCCGACCGCCGGCATGTTCTCGAAATCGCCAGCGGCACCGGCCAGCACGCGGTGTACTTCGGCCAGGCCTTGCCGCATCTGACCTGGCAAACCAGCGAATTGCCGGTCAATCATGCCGGCATCCAGGCCTGGCTGGATGAGGCGGGTCTGCCCAATGTGTTGCCGCCGCTGGCGATAGACGTGAATGACGCGGACTGGCCGACGGATTCAGTGGATGCGATCTTCAATGCCAACACCGTGCATATCGTGGCCTGGCCGGCGGTGGAGCGGATGTTCGCCGGCATCGGGCGCGTGCTGGCGGACGGCGGCATCCTGTGCATGTACGGGCCGTTCAACTATGGCGGCCGGTTCACTTCCGAGAGCAATGCGCGTTTCGATGTCTGGCTGAAGAATCGCGATCCGAACAGTGGTGTGCGCGATTTCGAGGCGATCAATCAACTCGCCGAGGCGCAAGGGCTCAAGCTGCTGCGCGACATCGCCATGCCGGCCAACAACCGCAGTCTGGTCTGGCAGAGAACGCCGGTTTGATGCTGCGCATCGTCGAAGACCTGGCCGACATTCCGGCCGCGCAATGGAACGCGCTGCGCGCCGCCGCGTCACTTGACGCCCCGGCGGGCGACAACCCTTTTCTGGCTTACGAATTCCTGCGCGCCCTGCAGGACAGCGGTTGCGCCACGCCGGCCACCGGTTGGCGGGCGCAATTCCTGACACGCTGGCAGGACGATCGACTTATCGGCGCGCTGCCGCTGTATGTCAAAAGCCATTCCTGGGGCGAGTTCGTGTTCGACTGGGCCTGGGCCGAGGCCTATGAAAGAAACGGTCTGAACTATTACCCGAAGCTGGTTGGTTCCGTGCCGTTCACGCCGGTGGCCGGGGCGAGGCTGCTGGCGGAATCCGACGCGGTGCGCGCCGAACTGATCGCCGCCGCGCTGCAACTGGCGAAAGATGCCGGTGCGTCCTCGCTGCACTGTCTGTTTCCGACTGAAAAGCAGGCGCTGGAAATGCAGGCGCAGGGCATGCTGTTGCGCAAGGGCGTGCAGTTTCACTGGCAAAACCCCGGCTACGTCGATTTCGCCGCTTATCTGTCCGGCATGCGGCGCGACAAGCGCAAGAAAATCCAGCAGGAACGCCGTCGCGTCAACGATGCCGGCATCCGCTTCGAACATTTGCGCGGCGAGCACATCACGCCGGAACACTGGCGTTTTTTCATGCGCTGCTATGCGCGCACGCATGAGCAGTTCAATTCGCCGCAGGCGCTGAACCTGGATTTCTTCCAGCGCGTGGGTGCTTCGATGCCGCAAAACATCCTGTTGATCGTCGCGCTGAAGGATGACCAGCCCATCGCCAGCGCGCTGAATTTCTACGACGATCACGCGCTCTACGGCCGCTCCTGGGGCACGCTGGAATATCACGACGGCCTGCATTTCGAGACCTGTTACTACCAGGCCATCGAGTTCTGCATCGCAAACAGGATCGCCACCTTCGAGGGCGGCGCACAGGGCGAACACAAGCTCGCGCGCGGCTTTCTGCCGGTCACCACCTGGTCGGCGCACTGGCTGGCACATCCGCGTTTTTCCAGCGCGGTGGCGGATTTCCTGCAACGCGAGAGCGGCGGCATTGAACGCTATGTCGATGAATTGAACGAGAACAGTCCGTTCAAGCGGGTTGAATCGGATTGACGGCTGATTGAGTGAAACGATGGGTCCGCTGCGCTTGACCCATCCTACAGATTGCTACGGTTTGCTACGTCGATCAGTTGATCCGTTCAAGCGGTTTGAACCTGATTGACGCGCGGCGGACAGGGCGATTGAGAAAGTAGGATGGGTCAAGCGCAGCGGACCCATCAACGCATACGAACCGATGGGTCCGCTACGCTTGACCCATCCTACGGATTGCTACGGTTTGCTACGTCGATCAGTTGGTCCGTTCAAGCGGGTTGAATCTGATTGACGCGCGGCGGACAGGGCGATTGAGTGAAAATCGC
This sequence comes from Tepidiphilus sp. J10, assembly GCA_945897955.1. GTDB lineage: Bacteria > Pseudomonadota > Gammaproteobacteria > Burkholderiales > Thiobacillaceae > PFJX01. The sequence continues at coordinate 6,653 of CAMDGQ010000065.1, forward strand.
CGCCTTCACCAATTTTCAGGAGGCAGGGCCATGCGGTGGGATCGCAGTCGCGCCAGCGACAACGTGGAAGACCGACGCGGCGGCGGCATGCGTCTGGGTGGGCGCGGTATCGGCATCGGCACGGTGGTCATCGCGGTGGTGGCGATGTTGCTCGGGGTCGATCCGAGCGTTGTGCTCAATCTGGCCGGCGGACTCAATGGCCCCGTCGTGCAGCAGCAAAGCGCGCCGCCACCGCCGGTGGAAGACGAGGCCGCACGTTTCGTCAGCCATGTCCTGGGCGATACCGAGGACACCTGGCGCACGCTGTTCGCCAAATCCGGCAAGACTTACCAAGACCCCAAACTGGTGCTGTTTTCCGGCTCCACCGATACCGCCTGCGGCCTCGGCCAGTCGGCTTCCGGGCCGTTCTACTGCCCGGGCGACCAGAAGGTGTACATCGACCTTGCGTTCTTCAAGGAACTCGGCAGCCGTTTCGGCGCGCCGGGCGACTTCGCGCAGGCTTACGTCATCGGCCACGAGGTCGGCCATCATGTCCAGAACCTGCTCGGTATCTCCGGCCAGGTTCAGGCCGAACGCCAGCGCGGCAATGAAAAGCGCGCCAATCAGCTCTCGGTGAAGCTGGAATTGCAGGCCGATTGCTTCGCCGGGGTCTGGGCGCATCACGCCGACCGCGCGCGCCAGGTGCTGGAAGCGGGAGACATCGACGAGGGCCTGAATGCCGCCAGCGCGATCGGCGACGACCGCTTGCAGAAGCAGTCGCAAGGCCATGTCGTGCCGGACAGCTTCACGCATGGCAGTTCGGCGCAACGCGTGCGCTGGTTCAAGCGCGGCATCGAAAGCGGCGATCCCGCCGTCTGCAACACATTCAAATCCGCCCAGCTTTGAGCGTTTCTCCCCTCGCCTACCTCTGGGCCGCGCCGGCCAGCCTGCTCGGCCTGGCGCTCGCCGCCACGCTTGTCTTTGGTCGCGGCCGGGCGCGCCGGCACAGCGGCGTGCTTGAAGTGGCCGGCGGCCTGCCGGGCTGGCTGCTGGCGCGCAATCTGCCCTTCTCCGGCCCGGTCGCCGCGATCACGCTCGGCCATGTCGTGCTGGCCGATTCGAGTGCGGCGCTGGAGGCCACCCGCCGGCATGAGCGGGTGCATGTCGCCCAGTTCGAGCGCTGGGGGCCGCTGTTCCTGCTCGCCTACCCGTTCGCCAGCCTGCTCGCCTGGCTGCGCGGCGGTCACCCCTATCTGGACAACGTGTTCGAGATCGAAGCGCGCGGCGAACGCCGGGCAAGCAAGTTGCAGGGTTCATGAACAAACCCGGCCGGATCAGTCGTCCGCATAGGTGTTTAGTCCCATACGCAAGCGCCATGGCGGCGCGCTAACATGGCCGTGCCCTCCGCACGGAACCGCCATGACCACCCGCATCACCCATTTACCCCGTAAATTGATCTCCACCGTCGGTGCCGGCTTTGCGCTGGCGCTGGTGCTGATCGTGGCGGTGATCATGCTGGGCCTGCATCAACTGGCGGCCACCAACGCGCATCTGGAATCCATCGTGCAGGAGAACAGCGTCAAGAGCCGGCTCGCCAATCAGATGCGCGACATCCTGCGCGACCGCGCGATTTCGATGCTGACCATCGTGGTCAGCAGCGATGCGTTCGAGCAGGACGCGGAAATGCTGCGTTTTTACGACTTCGGCTCGGCCTACCAGCAAGTCCGCCTCGAACTCGAAAGGCTGATCCGCCGCCCGCGCGAGAAGGAGGTGCTGGCAAAAATCGACCGCCTCACGCGCGCCAACCAGCCGGTGATGGTACGCACCGTCGATCTGGCGGTGGAGGGCTACACCTTCCTGGCCTTTGTCGAACTGCAACGCGAGGGCATTCCGTACCAGCGCAATCTGGTCAAGGAGCTGGATGCGCTGATCCAGATTCAGCGCGAAATGACCAACCTGGCGGCCGATGAAGCGCGCGCCGATTACGACCGCACGCGCGTTCTGATGATCACGCTGGGCGCGCTGGCGGTGCTGGCGGCCGGACTGGTCGCGGTCACCGTGATGCGCCGCACTGCCCGCCTGGCGGCAGCCACCGAGCGTGAAAGGACCAAATTCCAGACCCTGTTCGAAACCAATACCGACGGCATCGTCATTCTCGACCGGCATGGTTTCACCGATTGCAACCCGGCCACGCTGCATATGTTTCACATGAACCGGGTCGAGGATTTTCTGAAACGGCGGCCGGAAGACCTCGGCATCGAAAATCAGCCCTGCGGTACGTCTTCCGTGCTGCTGGCCGAACGCCACATCCGCGAGGCGGTGGAAAGCGGGCATGCCTTTTTTCAGTGGACGGCGCGGCGTCCGGATGGAAGCACCTTCCCCGCCGAGATCGCGCTGCATGCCATGAACATGGGCGGCGAGCCGGTGATCCAGGCCATCATGCGCGACGTCTCCGCCCAGAAGGAGACCGAAGCCGCCATCGAAGCCGCGCGTGACGCGGCGCTGGCGGCGAATCAGATGAAGTCGCAGTTCGTCGCCAACGTCAGCCACGAGGTGCGCACGCCGATGAACGGCATCCTCGGCATGACACAACTGCTGCTTGGCAGCGACCTCACCCCGCGCCAGCGCGATTACGCCGCGAGCATCTCGCGTTCGGCCGAGGCATTGATGGGGGTGATCAACGATCTGCTCGATTTTTCCAAGATCGAAGCCGGCCATCTGACAGTCGAGAGCATCGACTTCAGCCTCGACACCCTGCTCAAGGACGTGATCGAACTCTACGTCCCGCGCGCCGACGCGAAGAATCTGGCGCTGCGTCTGGAACGCGGCCGCAATGGCGACAACAGCATGCCCGAATGGGTGCGTGGCGATCCGCTGCGGGTGCGCCAGATTCTGCTCAATCTGCTCGACAACGCGATCAAGTTCACGCCATCCGGCGAGGTGCGCCTGAGCGTGTTCACCTCGCCCGAGCAGCCCAATCAGATCAATTTCACGATCAAGGACAGCGGCATCGGCATGAGTGAAGAAACGCAAAGCCGGATATTCCGCGCCTTCTCCCAGGCCGACGGGTCGATCAGCCGCAAGTACGGCGGCACCGGTCTCGGGCTGTCGATCTGCCGCCAGCTCGCCGAACTGATGGGCGGCGAGCTGACGCTGCAAAGCGCGCCCGGCCAGGGCAGCACGTTCGAGCTGCTCCTGCCGTTGCCTTACTCGCAACAGATTGCACATCCGGCCGATGGCGTCGAAGTCGCGGAAGCGCCCGTATTCCCCGGCGTGAAGGTGCTGGTCGCGGAAGACAACCTGATCAACCAAAAATTGATCTGCTTCATGCTCGAAGCCGTTGGCGCAACCGCGCTGGTTGCCGGCGACGGCAAGGTCGCATTCAACCTGCTGGCCGATACTGCGGTGGACCTGGTGCTGATGGATTGCCAGATGCCGGAGTGGGACGGACTCACCGCGACGCGCGCGATCCGCGAGCGGGAGCTGAAGCAGGGGCGCGCGCATCTGCCGATCATCGCGCTGACCGCCAATGCCATGCCGGGTTACGACGAGGTATGCCGCCAGGCCGGCATGGACGACTATCTGACCAAGCCGATGAAGGAGGAGGAGCTGGCGAGTGCGCTGGCGCGCTGGCTGCCCGGCCGCGTCGGCCCGACGCAGGCGCAGACGACGATAACACCGGCGGCGGCGCCGAACGGCACCTACGACATCGAAAAACTGCGCCGTATCTGCCGTAACGACGAACGCCAGGTCAACGAAATGTTGCGCCTGTTCATCAGCAGCACCGAGAGTCTGCTGGCCGATCTGGCGCTGGCCATAGAAGGCCGCGAAGCGACGCGGACCGCGCGCCAGGCACACCAGATCAAGGGCGCGGCCGCTTACATGGGTGCGGCGGCGATGACCGAACTGGCCAGCGAAACCGAGGCACAGGCCAAAGCCGAGGATTGGGCGGCGTGCATCGCCGCGCAGGAAGACCTGGAAGCCGCGTTCATCGCCGTGCGACTTGACATGGAAGCGGGCTAATTCCGGCGGTTAGAATCGCGGCTTTAATGTATTCACCCGGCCCGATCCCATGCTCGATATCCAACTTCTCCGCAAAGACCTCGCCAATGTGGCGCAACGCCTCGCCAGCCGGGGCTACACGCTCGATACCGCACGCATCGAGGCGCTGGAAGCGGAGCGCAAGGAGATCCAGACCCGCACCCAGGATCTGCAGGCGCGGCGCAATCAGCTTTCCAAACAGATCGGCATGGCCAAGGGAAAGGGCGAGGACGCCGGCGCGCTGATGGGCGAAGTCGCCGGCCTCGGCGACGAGTTGAAACAGGCCGAGGAACGTCTCGGCGGTATTCAGGAAGATCTGGCCAACTTCGTCATGAACATTCCCAACCTGCCGCACGCATCGGTGCCGCTCGGCAAGGACGAAAAGGACAATCTGGAGGTGCGCCGCGTCGGCACGCCGCGCGAGTTCGCCTACACGCCGCTGGATCACGTCGATGTCGGCGAGACGCTGGAACTGCTCGACTTCCCCACGGCGGTCAAGATCACCAGCAGCCGTTTCGTGCTGATGCGCGGCTCACTCGCCCGCCTGCACCGGGCGCTGACCCAGTTCATGCTCGATACGCATACCCAGGAGCACGGCTACCAGGAGGTTTACGTACCCTATCTGGTCAATGCCGATTCGATGCGCGGCACCGGCCAGTTGCCCAAGTTCGAGGAAGACCTGTTCAAGCTGAACAACGGCATGTATCTGATTCCGACCGCCGAAGTGCCGGTCACCAATATCGTGCGCGACGAGATCATTCCGGCCGAGAACCTGCCGATCAAACTGGTCGCCCACACGCCCTGCTTCCGTTCCGAGGCCGGTTCCTACGGCCGCGACACACGCGGCATGATCCGCCAGCACCAGTTCGACAAAGTGGAAATGGTGCAATTCGTGCGCCCGGAAGACTCCTACGACGCGCTGGAAGAACTCACCGGCCACGCCGAGGCGATTCTGCAGAAGCTCGACCTGCCCTATCGCGTCGTTGCACTGTGCAGCGGCGACATCGGTTTCTCGTCGGCCAAAACCTACGACCTCGAAGTCTGGCTGCCGGCGCAGAACACCTACCGCGAAATTTCCTCCTGTTCCAACTTCGAAGCCTTCCAGGCCCGCCGCATGCAGGCCCGCTATCGCGATGTGAAGGACGGCAAACCGGCCAAGCCGGAGCTGATCCACACGCTGAACGGCTCCGGCCTGGCCGTCGGCCGCACGCTGGTCGCCATTCTGGAGAACTACCAGAACCCCGACGGCACGGTCACCATTCCGGAAATGCTGCGTCCCTACATGGGCGGCCTGACGCAACTGGCCAAGGAATAATCCCGGATTCCGGCATCAAGCTGCTCGCACGGTATATGACCCGCCTGCCTTTACTCCTCGCCAGTCTCGTCGCCTTTGCGCTGTGTTCTCCCGCATCCGCCGCCGATACCGGCGATGTCACGCGCCTGCTTGCGCTGTCGCTGGAGGAGTTGATCAATACGCCGGTCATCACCGCCTCGCGCCAGGCGGAAACCCGTGGCGAGACACCGGCGCACATCATCGTGATCACGCGCCAGCAGATTCGTGAACGTCGCTATCACAATCTGGCCGATCTGATGGAAGACCTGCCCGGCGTCGATTTCATGCGCGGCACCAAATCATCGGCCTACAACAACTTTGCGGTGCAGGGCTACAACGGCAGCAACAAGATTCTGGTCATGCTCGATGGCGTGCGCATCGGTCACCCGGCGGGCGGCAATTTCCCGATTGCGGAGAATTTCGCGCTGTATCCGGCCAAACAGGTGGAAGTCCTGTTCGGCCCTGCGGCAGCGTTGTATGGCGCGGATGCTGTGGCCGGGGTGATCAACATCATCACCGACCGCGCCAGCGATACGCCGGGCGCGTTTGTCTCGCTCAGGGGCGGCAATTTCGGCAATCGGGGGGCTTCTTTCATGGCCGGCATCCGTAACGACAACCGGCTCGCCTTGAGCATGGGCGGCCACTGGCAGCAAGCCGACCGGGCGCCGCTGAACGAGTATTACCCGACCGAGTTTCCGAAGGTGGATGCACGCACTTTCGGCGGCGGCGTCGTGGTTCCGGCCGCCGCGCGCGAGAATTATGTCGGCGATATTTCCAGCAACAGCCTGTATGCCCGCCTGGATGTCGGCGACGATCTCAGTTTTGGCTATTACCGCAATCAGTTTCGCAGCCTGACCAGCACCGGCGACAGGCCGGCGACCGCGATCTATCGCGAGGATGCCTTCTGGGACACGCTGACCGATACGCTTTATGGCAAGTACCGCTTCGACCTGTCTTCACGGCTGTCCGCCGAACTGGTGGTGGATTATTCGCTCCAGGAAGTCTCGCCCGATTCGCGCTACGTCAACATCTTCACCGCCTTCAACGATGGCTATGAATATGCGCGCGGCGAACGTCTGGGCATCGAACAGAACCTGACCTGGAAAATCGACGAACGGCACCGCATGCAGGCCGGACTGGGCTATCAGGACTACTCCGCCATCGAGGCGCACAGCCTGCCCAACCCCTACAACACCAATCTCGAACCCGCCACGCAAGGTCTGCTTTACCGCAATACCACCTTGCCGCTTCAAATCTACGGCGCGGCGTTTCACAACATTTCCGTTTACACCCAGGTGCAATCGCAATGGAGCGCGTCCTTTTCGACCATGGCCGGGCTGCGCCATGACCAGCACTCGGAATATGGCAGCAGCCTGAATGCCCGCCTGGGCGGCGTCTGGCACCCGCAAGCGCAGCACTACCTGAAGCTGCTCTATGGCGAGGCCTTCCGCGCGCCTTCGCCGGAAGAGAGCCTGAGCTCATTCGGCTCATTCGACGGCAGCGTCGATGCCGGCGGCAACTTTGTCGGCACGGGGTTCCGCGTACCCAACTTCAGTCTCGCCCCGGAAAAAGCCAGAACGCTCAGCCTGACCTGGGACTGGCGGCCGCGTCCGGAATGGAACCTGATCGCCAGCGCCTACCAGAGCAGCATCCAGAATCTCATTCTGACGCAGCCTTCTGCCGCAACCGCCAGTATTCCAGGCGCCGTGCTGGTCAGCCCGGAGAGCAAAGGCAATGCCGGCGAGGAAACCCACACCGGCCTGGACCTGATCATGCAGTACCGCTTTCAGATCAATCCTGCCTGGTCTGGCGACATCTGGAGCAGCGCCAGCTGGATCACCGGCTCGATCGACGAAGGCAACGGCATCGACTGGGACATCCCTTTCGTCGCCGACTCGAAAATCAAGATCGGCGCCACGCTGCGCTATCTCGATCGCTTCAGTATCACCCCGCAGGTTTTCCGGATCGGCGACACCGACAATGGCCGCAAGAGCGCCGTCGCGCCGCTGCGTCTGAGCACGCCCGGCTTCACCCTGGCCAATCTGCATATCGGCTGGCACAAGCTGCTTGATGGCAAAGCCAGCGCGTGGCTGGAAATTCACAACATGTTCGACAAACGCTATTACGCGGCACATGGCTCGGGAGGTCGCACTTTCTTCGACATGCCGCAACAACCGCGCTCCTGGATGCTTTCGCTGGAGTATTCCTTCTGATTTCTTCGGCTGCCGTTCTCGATTGCACCCGGTCGATGCTCAAAGCACTGCTGTTGGTTCAGTTGCTGCTGGCGGTTGCCGCCGCGCGGGCGGAGTCCGCAGTTTCCGAGCAGGCGCTGAAAGCCGTGTTGCTCTACAAGCTGCCGCTGTTCGTCTATTCGGCCGGCAGCGACAAGCGTTCGCACACCAGCATCTGCACGCTCGGCGACGCCCCGCTCGGCAATGCGGCCGACAGGCTGCCCGACACGCTGGCCGATGGTCGCCGCGTCAACTTTCAGGCGATCCCCGGCACCGGCGCCATCGGCGATTGCGAATTTGTCTTCATCGGCCGCTCCGAGGCGACTCGGCTCGACTTCCTGCTACGCAATCTCAACGGCCGCCGCATAGTCACCATCTCCGACATTGACGGCTTCGCGCGCGCTGGCGGCATGGTCGAATTCTCTCTGCGCCGGGATGGCTCCGGCGTCCTCATCCTGATCAACCGCAAAGCTGCGCAAAGGCAGGGCATCGAGTTCAACGCGCAGTTGCTGCGACTATCCAGAATCGTCGAATGAAGCCGCCAGCCAGCTTTCCACGCATTCCCGACACCCTGAGCGGCAAACTGGTGCTGCTCAGCACGGCATCGCTGATTCTGGCCACCGTGCTGGTCTTTGCCCTGGTTTCCTATCAACAGCAACGTCTGCTGCGCGCCGAATGGGTCGAATCGCTCTCCGCCCAGGCCAATCTGATCGCCACCAACAGCCAGGCCGCCATCGCTTTCGGCGACTCGATCGAAGCCAATCGCATTCTCGCGGCGGTGAAGTCGAATCCGGTCATTTTGCTCGCCCGCATGCGCCTGTCTGACGGCCGCCCTTTCGCCGGCTACAGCCGCCCCGGCGAAACCGGCCTGGCGACCGCCTCGATCGCTTCGAACAGGGCCAGCGGCCATTTGTTTACCGAAGAAACACTGACCGTCTGGGCGCCGGTCAAGGAAGGCGAAACCGTTCGCGCCAGCGTCGAGCTGGTGGCCTCGCTAGCACCCATGCGCCAGGCCTTCGCGCATACCGCGCTGGAAACAGCGGTCTCGTCGCTGCTTGTGCTGTTCATTTCGCTCTGGCTGTCGCGCCGCGTCGTGCGCCGTCTTTCGTCGCCGGTGGAACAGCTCAATGGACTGATGCAGCGCATGGCAGCCGACATGTCGTTGAGCGAGCGCGCCGACGAGCGTGGCAATGACGAAATCGCCGGTCTGGCGCGTGGATTCAACCAATTCATCGAAGCCGTCCAGGCGCGTGACCGCGAGCTGGCGCAATACCGAGGCAACCTTGAGCAACTCGTGGAACAGCGCACTGCGGCGCTGCACCTGGCGATTCATCAGGCGCAACAGGCCAACCGCGCCAAATCGAATTTCCTGGCCCGCATGAGCCACGAGATCCGCACGCCGATGAATGCCATCGTCGGCCTCGGCCGTCTGCTCATGAAAACCCGGCTCGACGCGCAACAGCGCGACTACCAGGACAAGGTACTGGCCTCTTCCGATGCGCTTCTCGGCGTCATCAACGACGTACTCGACTATTCCCGCATTGAGGCCGGCAAACTGTCCCTGGAAGCGATTCCGTTCGACATCAATCAGGTCATCCACAAGGTTGCCGGCGTGGTGGCATTCAAGGCGCAGGAAAAGGGACTCGAACTGCTGTTCCAGATCGATCCGGACGTTCCGCGCTGGCTGGTCGGCGACCCGCTGCGGCTGAGCCAGATTCTGGTCAACCTGGTCAACAACGCGATCAAGTTCACTGAAATCGGCGAAGTCGTCGTAAAGATCGCCACCCGGGAGGTTGATGGCCGCGCCAACCTCGAATTCACCGTGCGCGATACCGGCATCGGCATCCCGAGCGAGCGTCAGCGTGATCTGTTTTCCCCGTTCACCCAGGTTGACGACAGCATCACCCGCCGCTTTGGCGGCACCGGCCTCGGCCTGTCGATCTGCAAGCAACTGGTCGAAATGATGGGCGGCGCGATTCGGGTTGCCAGCACGCCCGGCCAGGGCAGCGAATTTGGCTTCAATGTCGTGCTCGGCATCAACCCGCATCCGGCGTTGGCCGACCGTCTGTCGCATCACCTGGACGGCCGTCACGTCCTGGTGGTGGACGACAACGCCAGCGCGCGCGCCGTCATCAGCCAGATGCTGGACTACTTCGGCATGCGCGTGGATACCTGCGCCAGTGGCGATGAAAGCCTGCTTCTCCTGCGCGCCGCCGCCCAGGCGCAAGACCCTTACCATCTGGTACTGCTCGACTGGCTGATGCCCGGCATCGACGGCATAGAAACCAGCCGCCGCATACATGCCGCCAGCGACCTCGGCGAGGTTCCCGCCATTCTGATGATCACCGCCAGCGGCTACGACGCGATCAACCCGAAGATGGCCGAGGCGGGCCTGGCTCACCTGCTGGTCAAGCCAATAAGCGAATCGACGCTGCACGATGCTTTGCTGGAAGTGCTGCTGGGCGACAACATGGCCGCAGCGCATCGGCGATATCGCGATCAGCAGCAGACCCGGAAATTCGATTTCACTCCGATACGCGGCGCCCGGGTGTTGCTGGTCGACGATGTCGAACTCAATCGCGAGGTTGCCCGCGAAATCCTGCGAGCGGCCGATCTGCGCGTCGATGTGGCCGCCAACGGCCGCGAAGCCGTGGAAAAGGTCTATCGCGGCGACTATGACCTGGTCCTGATGGACATCCAGATGCCGCTGCTGGACGGACTTGCCGCCGCGCGCCAGATTCGCGCCGACGCGCGCTTCCGCGCCCTGCCGATTCTCGCCATGACCGCACATGCAATGAGTGGTGATCAGGAGGAAAGCCTGGCCGCCGGCATGAACGACCACCTGACCAAGCCGATCGACCCGGCCACCCTCTACGAAGCGCTGCTGCGCTGGATTCCGGCCGGCGACTACCAGCCGGAATCCGCCACCAAGCGGGCTGGCGCTGAAGATGAAATGGAATTGCCGGTGCTGGACGGCATCGACAGCGATCGCGGCCTCGCCAACCATATGCGACGGCCGGCGTTCTATCGCCGTATCCTGGCGCAATTCAATATTGAATTCGGCGCCGCTGCCGACGACATCGCCAATGCGATCGAAGCCAGGGATTTCGAACTGGCGCGGCGGCTGGCGCATTCCGTGAAATCGGCCGCAGCGACCATCGGCGCCAACGAACTCTCGCGCCGCGCCCGCATCCTGGAACATCGCCTGGCCGCCGGCAAACCCGCCAACGCTGAAATGATTCCGTTTCGGGCGGCATTGACCCAGATCGTCAAGACACTTGCGCCGCTGGCCCAGGCAGCCGCCACCGCAAGCGCCGACAGCCCGGTCGTCTCGCCGCGCATCGACGCCGCACTAGCGTTGATCAACCGCATCGAGATGCTGCTCAGGCAGGACGATGCCGCCGCCGAATCTCTGCTCGGCGATCTCGAATCCTGTCTCAGCGGCCCCGATTGGCTGGGCGAAACCCAGCAGCTGCGCGAACTCATCGAAGACATCGAATACGCCGCCGCCTTGGCTATACTCGAACGCATGCGGGCAGCTTTGAAAGGCGCATCGGCATGATCCCGACCTTCACCTTGCTCATCGTCGATGACGAAAAACACAACCGCGCCCTGCTGACCGAACTGCTTCAGGGCGAAAACCGCATCATTCTGGCCAAGGACGGCAAACAGGCCCTTGAACGCGCGCGCGAACACCATCCCGACCTGATCCTGCTTGATGTCCTGATGCCTGAAATGGATGGCTACGCCGTCATCCGCGCACTGAAGAACGACGACCTGACCCGCAACATCCCGGTCATCTTCATTACCTCGCTCGACTCGGCCGGCGACGAGGAGCGCGGACTCGAACTCGGCGCAGTCGATTACATCTCGAAGCCGTTCAACCCCGCCATCGTCAGGGTACGCATCCGCAACCATCTCGAATCGGTGCATCAGCGCCGCTTGCTGGAGCAGATGGCGATGCTCGACAGCCTGACCGGCATCCCGAACCGACGCCGCTTCAACGAAGTCTTCGAGCAGGAATGGCGGCGCTGCATGCGCGATTGCGTGCCGTTGTCATTGATCGTCGTGGATGTGGACCACTTCAAGATTTTCAACGACACCTACGGCCATACCGCCGGCGATGAAGTTCTGCGCCGCATTGCGAAAACACTGAGCACCTCTTTGCGCCGTCCGGGCGACTTCGTCGCCCGCTACGGCGGCGAAGAATTCGTCATCCTGCTGCCCGGCATCGATAGCGAAGGCGCGCGCAACCTGTCCGAGCACACCCGCGCCGACGTGGAAGCCGAACACATTCCGCATGCCATGTCGGAAGTCGCGCCCTGGATCACCATCAGCCTGGGCGGCGCCACCCGCATCCCGCGAGAAAACGCGCCCGGCCCCGAACTGTTCTGCCTCGCCGATACCTACCTGTACGAAGCCAAGCACAGCGGACGCAACCGTGTCGCCTGGGCGCCGCCGGCGTAAGTTTGAAGCAGCAGGATTAGGGCGCGCGATCTACTTCGCCGCGCTCAGCGCCTGATCAACATCCTCCATCAGGTCATCAATATGCTCTATGCCGATCGACAGGCGCACCAGGTCTTCCGTCACCCCTGCCTTGGCCAGTTCTTCCGGCGACAACTGACAGCCTCTCGTGGTGATCGGGTGGCAGGCCAGGGTTTCATACCCAATAATCTTGCGGTTTGGCGTGACCCCTTTTTCCAGTAGCACACGATGAAGACGCTGCCATGCTCTTCGGGATAGACGACGCCGTGATAGTAATCATCTGGTTCGTTCAGACAGGCGAACCGCGCCTTTAGGTCGGCTCAGAGGAATTTCCCGGAATCGACGATCATGCGGCCGGTGCTGTTGCAGTGGCCGTCCAGGTATTTTGTAGTGATAACAAAAGAGATACGAAGCAGACCACCCGGTCGGTGGCCTCTTTGGCAGGAACCGATTTCCCCTCTTGGCGCACCGCCATGAAGTATGGCGATGCGATCAACACTTAGGGGCGAGCATTGCCATCCGTCTTGTATTTCGGCGAATGAGGACCAAACAGAATGCCGTTGGGCATGTCTGCGGACAGCAGGCGGCTACTGGTAATACCTGCAATCTGGTGCGACTGGTTCATCGAGCTTTCCAGGATTTGGCTGACGATCGCCTGAACCAGCATGCCGACCAGGCCACCGCTCGAATTGCGGCCTTCGGCACTGGAAGCAGAAGCGGACCCGGTCCACAGAACCTGTTCCGACCTCAAGTCGATCAGGCGTGCTTCGGCAGTCACCCGGCTTTCACTCGCCACCACAGCGTAGCTGGTACCGTACTGCTTGATATTGATGTACAGCGCGGAATCGGCGCCGAAGATTTCCCGCAACCTCTTCAGCGTGACTTCGTGCATTTCAGGAGGATTGTTCAAACCGTTCTGGCGAAACGTTTCATCCACCAGCGCCACCGGAAACACGTAGTAGCCCGACTCGGCCAACGGATAGGTGACCTGCGAAAACAGGCTGTAGGTTGCCGCCACATCGGGCGAGTTGTTGATCGGCGGCAGGACAAGAATCGAAGCAGGACGACTTTCCTTGAATGCCGTGTAGTCGTAGGGCTTGGTTTGCGTGGCGCACCCCGTGGTCAAACCGGCCGCCAGCACGACCAGTAAACCGGCTTTCAACGCGCGCAAACTGATCTCTTCAAATTGCATTTCCTGCTCCCTTTTTGTCTTGATTGAACTTGCGCAACAGGAAATCGATGTACGCCGTACTTTCGGGATAGAGCTTTTTTTCCGCCTCGAAATATTTCAGCATCTGATCGGCATGCTCGCTCAGCGCGAACAGGATACCCAGATGTGCGTTATAGCCGGGCGGAACCGGCTTGCCGCTGGCACGTGCCTTTTCCAGTCCGGCCTCAAGCTTGGCGATCTGTTCCTCGGGGCTTTTTTCCTTGGCAAAGTGACCATAGACCTGGGTCTGATAGTCGCCCCAGTAATACAGAGTCTGATGTGTGGGTGCGCAGCCGGCCAGGAAAACAGCACTGCCAATGACCATGCCGGCAGCCATGCAAGTAGGGGAAAAACGCTTCATGATGGCTCCGCTCATCAACGACCAGGCTGCCAGGTACCGGACTGGATCCCGTTGACCAGATTGTTGACCGCTTCCCGCATCGCCAGATCGAGTACCTTGCCGTTCAGGGTCGAGTCATAGCTGGAAGTACCACCAGTACCAACGATTTCCCGAGTATCAAGGCTGTACTCGGCGGCGCCCTGCGCAGAAAACACCACTTCGGAAGTCTGCACATTGAGCACGTTCAGGTTCACCTTTGCGTACGCAACCTGGGATTTGCCACGGCCAAGCAGACCGAACAATTGCTTGTCGCCGGTTTCCTTCCTGCCGAACTCGGTCACATCGCCGGTGATTACATAGGACGCCCCCTTGATGGTCTGCGTCGATTTGGCATATTCCGCTTCCTGCTTGATTTCGGACATATTGTCGCGGTCCAGCACATTGAAGCGACCGGTCTGTTGCAGGTGCGTGATCAGAATCGTCTTGGCCTGACTGCCAAGACGATCAACGCCATCCGAAAAGATGCCTTTCATGAAACTGGAACGATTGTCGAACTTGCCAACAGCAATCTGGCTGCGCACCCCGTCATATCGGGTTCCGGCAGAGGCAACCTTGGCTACATCCAGTGTGCGTGATTGTTCAGACGCACAACCGGCGAGAAAAAAGACACTACCGATCATTAGACAGCGAGCGAAGATTGTCTTTGTATTCGAGGAAATCATTGTGGGGTTCTCCCTGAGATTTAAAAAGGTTTCACTAAATGCGATTTAACAATAAGTATCGAAACAATGCCAGCCTCAGAAACTTTTGTCCGTAAAGTCTGGAAACGGCAGTTGATGTTGAATGACTTTAAATTTCAAGCGATTGCGTTACTTATGTAGGTGCAAATTTATTCGCACCTACCGTCTGGTCAATTCCTGTTATTAAATAACAAGACGTTAAAAAAATGCCTCCGAACACGTCAATTTCTGGTTAAACACTCAGAGGCGTTGTAATCGTGCAGTTGCGATTATTCAATCAGAACCCTATTTCATTGTGCAGGTTTACCCTCAGCGGTTGCCGACTTTTCCTTCCTGTCGACGACCACGGAAGAACCCATCTTTAGGAACCTCTGAACAACCTCCCAACCCGCGCCCAGCCTGCAAACTGACCTGAAAGCGGCGACGAGACCCGGTAAAATAGTGGAACAGTCATTAACGAAGCCCGCCATGAAGCAAATGACCTTTTCCGAACTGGATTATCTGGCCAAGCG
>CAMDGQ010000066.1 GCA_945897955.1 Tepidiphilus sp. J10
TCCATGTAATACACCACCAGTTGCCAGGTTGACCAGATGGCTGGTTCGATGTTTTCAAAGTTGTAGATTTCGATCTGGTTGCTGGTCGAGGAACTGCCGCTTTTGCCGATGCGGATCTCGTTGAGCACAGCCTTTCCCATATAGCTTGAGCAGGCTTTCGGGCTGGTCACGCTTTCAGCGCGACTCGGCGACGCCAGCACAGCACAGCCGGCGAGGATCAACGCGAATATGAGGCGAGGACTGTGACCCGGAAGCATGGGCATTCAATCCTCCAGACTGGCGGTAACCCGCCGCTCGGCATATTCCGGCATCGTCGGCGCCGAATTCGGACAGACGCCGCCGGCAGGCTGGTTACAGGCAATGCTGGCGATATCCTGGAAGCTGATCGTTACGCCTGCCTCTTCGGCGCTGCGAGCGACGCAGGTCACGCTGGCAGTGAATCTGGAAAGCTGGCCGGTCAGGGTGATGTTCTGCGATGCACAACTGCCGTTCAGGGCGGCATGGATACCTGCCTCCAGGCCTGCCTCGGCAGCACGATAGGCACGCTCGCCCTCGATCGCCAGCGCATCCTGCCCCTGCGTTGCCTGGGTGAGTTGCATCAGCCAGCCAGCCAGACTACCCAGCACGACAAGCAGGAAGATGGCGGCGGGAAGTGCAAAGCCCTGGCTATGCATCATTGTTCACCACGATTTCACGGTACAACGAAACCTGCTCGACATTGTCGCCCTCGCTGTTTTCCAGTTGCAGCCAGAGCGATAGCTGGCCCAGCCGCTGGCCGGCGCCGGCATCGTAGGCGATGCTGCAAGCCTTTACCCTGAGCGCCAGCAAGGCATTGGTGCCGGAGCCGAATCCGGTCGGTTGAACGGCGGCAGGCGCGCCATACCCGGAGTAGCGTCGCAAGGTGCCGGCGGCTGGATCGCAAACGTAACTGACCGGCGTGGTCACAAGGTAAAAACGGTGGCTGGGCGATTCCAGCGGCAAGGCGGCGCCGGTTGAACTGAACGCCAGATTCGCCACCGTTCCGCTGCTGGTGACCGCGCGCAGATTGCCGCCAAGCCAGGCCGAGGTATCGGCATCCAGCCCCAGGTTGTACACCACCAGATACTGGTCGCTGGCGGCGCTGACGCCTGGACCGAGTACATCGAAGCTGGCATCGGCGCCGGAGGTGAAATCGAGTATGTCGCCGCTGCCGTCGCCGGCCGCCGCCGCGCGATAGCGGCCGCCATCGGCAATCGGCAGATATTCGAGGTAATAGCTGCCGCCGGTCACGGACACCCGCACGCTGTTCGGCAGCGCGCCGCGCAGGTCGCGCGCAATTCGCATCAATGCGCCATCGGCGGTATCGGTCAGTTCCGCCCTGCGTGCTGCGGCCAGGTAGCCTTCAAGCGGGGAGCGTATGAATACCGCGACCATGCCGGCCAGGATGCCGACCACGGCAATGACGACGATCAACTCGATCAGCGAAAAACCGTTCCGCAACAGGCCCTGGGCCGGGCCTTGTCTGCCTGTCTGTTGCATGCCGGGCCGCATCAGTAATTCGCTCGATACCCCTCCAGCGCGAGTTGCGCGCCGGAGGGGTCGGTGATTGTCACAGTGATGCGGTAACCGGCGCCGACGGGCACCGTGCCGAAAGCGGTCGCGGCGACGGCGACGGCGGCCTGATAGTTGGCCAGGCCGGTCACGCTGGCGTTGTCCAGCCCGCGAATGCCGCTCATCGAAAATCCGTTGTAATCATCGATATCGTCGAACCATTGCCGGTTTGCGCTGGTGTAGGGACCGGCGAAGCCGCCCTGGGTGACATCGTCACTGGCAGCATCGCCGAAAGGCTTCAAACTGATTTCATCGAGCAGAGATTGCGCAATGGCCAGCGATTGCCTGCGCAGAACAGGATCGGCGCTGCCCTGATTGGCAATGTCGAACGCCTTCAGCACAACCACCAGCGCAATGCTGACCACGACGATGAACAACACGGTTTCAACCAGGGAAACACCGCTTTGCCATGACTTAATAGACATAGCCGGTCTCCGTCTCCAGCGTGAGCGTCCGCGTCGGATCGCCGCTGATGTTCAGTACAAGCCCGCTATCCGGGCGTCCCTGCGCATCGAAGCTGATACTGGCGGCCGATCCGGTCTGACTGACGCCGTCCGGCACGACAACCTCGAACGGCTGACTGCCATCCGGTCCCGGCAACAGACTGGCCGCCGGGCAGGGGTTCGTGGTCACGCCGCACAGCGTCATCCCGCCGCTGTCGATCAAAACGTGAACCCCGCCATGGCGGGCTATGGACATCTTTTGGGCGTAGCGCAAGAAAGCCGCCGCTGCGTCGGAATAGCCACGCGAGGAAAACGTGGCGGTATCGAAGAATCTCGGCGCGGCGACGGCGGCCAGTATGCCGGCGATGGCGATGACGCCGACCAGTTCCACCAGGGTGAAGCCACTGGCCCGCGCAGGCATGGCATTCACCCCGGGAAAAGGCCTCAGTCGCAGTCAGTGGCCGCAGGAGCCGCGCTGATGGTGGGCGCCGCGCCGGAGCCCGCAGATTCGGTGTAGGTGATCTTGCAGGCGGTATGCGCCGCATCGACCTGTACGGTCAGAACCGTTGCCGTCGCGGCGGTAGTGGTCAGGTCGTAGTCGGCCAGGCCGCCGGCGGCCAGCACGATGCCGCTCGATGCAGCGGTGGTGTTGACGTCGGGATAGCCGTTCACCAGGGGAATCGCGGTGCCTTCCATGGTCACTGACGTGGGGCTGGTGCCCGCTACCAGATAGGCCGAGTGGGCTATCGCGGATGCCGACTTGATGGCGCCGAGTGCGGCCTGCATCTTCGCCACACGGGCATCGGTCTGGAGATCGTAAAACCTGGGCAGTGCAACTGCCGCGAGGATGCCGAGGATGACGATGACCATGATCAGTTCAATCATGGT
The DNA here is from genome assembly GCA_945897955.1 of Tepidiphilus sp. J10. GTDB lineage: Bacteria > Pseudomonadota > Gammaproteobacteria > Burkholderiales > Thiobacillaceae > PFJX01. Next base: position 2,922 of record CAMDGQ010000066.1, read on the forward strand.
GAAACCTTGTTGCTGCTTGGGCATGACGATCTCCTGTTGTAAATGTTGAATCAATGCTGGCGCGATGGGTTTTCGGCCAGAGGCGGGAAAACTTGAATAGACACGATGGCTTAGTGTCTGAGCATGGTTGAACCCAGATCCCAGACCGGCAGAAATACCCCGAGCGCCACGACCAGAACAATGATGCCAAGTCCGGCGATGAGGATGGGTTCGACCTGTTCGGACAGGGTGCGGATTTCATATTCGACTTCACGTTGCTGCAATTCGCCTATTTCGAAAAGCAGGCGATCCAGTTCGCCGGTTTCTTCCCCCACCGCCATCATCTGCAATACCACCGGTGTAAATACCGCCGTGGTGGTGGCGGCGCGTGTCAGGGCCTCTCCGCGCTCGACACCGTCGCGCATCTGCTCGATGCGGCTGGCGATGAAGGCGTTTTCAACCACTTGTGCGGCGTTGGTCAGCCCCTGCACGATGGGCACGCCGCTCTGGTAAGTCATCGCCAGGCCCTTGGCGAAGCGCGCCAGCGCCGCCTTGTGCACGATCTTGCCGGCGATGGGTATTTTCAGCAGCCAGCGATCCCAGATATAGCGCCCTTCCGGCGTGCGCCGCCACCAGCGCAAGGCCAGGCCCCCAACGGCCAGGGCGGCGAGCAAAAATGGCCACCATTGCACAGTCCATTGCGAGAAGCCGACCAGAATCTTGGTCATCAATGGCAATTCCGCCTGCGAACTCTTGTAAACCTTGGCGAAGGCGGGAATGACAAAGACATTGATCACGCCGAGCGCAATGACCAAAGCGGATACGACAAAGGCCGGGTAGCGCAGCGCGCTTTTGACCCGGTCACGCATCTCGCGCTCGAATTCAAGATGGTGGAACAGGCGCATGAAGACTTCATCAAGGCGTCCGGTGGCTTCGCCGACGCGCACCATGTTGATGAAAAACGGCGGAAACACCTGCGCATGCTTGCGCAGACAGACCGAGAGTTCGCGTCCGGCGGAAAGGCCTTCGCGAATATCGTCCAGCAGTTTCCTGAACGCCGGATGCGCACTGGATTCGGCCAGTGAAGCCAGCGCGCGCAGTATCGGCACGCCGGCCTTGAGCAGACTCGCCATCTGGCGGGCAAACAGCATGAGATCGGTTTCGCTGACCTTTTCCTCGAAATAGGCGCCGAACAGCTTCTGCGCCTCCACCTTGCCGGCCCGCGCCCTGACCTCCACCGGCGTCAGGCCGGATCGCATCAGTTCATCCGCCACCGCATCGCTGGAGCCACCCTCCAGGCTTCCGGTGAGCAGCTCGCCGCGCGGATTGCGGGCTTTATAGGTGAAGGCTGGCATGCCGGACCTGACATTGAATGCTGAATTCGGTATGCCTGATCCGGCCTGGCATCCGCCTGCCGTTCGGCTTCAAACATTCAAAATTCGACATTACTCATCCACCTGATGCGTGACGCGCATGGCTTCCGCGACGCTGGTGACACCCTCGCGCACCAGGCGCAGCGCTTCATCGCGCAAGGTATGGCCGACCAGTCTTTGTTGCGCCGCAAGACGGAAAGCGCTGGTATCGCCACGGTTGAGCAGCGCGGCAAGTTCCGCATCCAGTTCCAGCAATTCATAAATACCCTGGCGGCCGTGGTAACCCGTGTTGTTGCAATGGTTGCACCCTTTGGCCTGATGCAACTGGTTCGCCTGCAAGCCGGCGGCGAGTTCCTTGCGCAGCCAGGCGAGCTCGTTGGCATCCAGTTCGGCGGGCGCGGCGCAAACCGGGCACAGCTTGCGCACCAGACGCTGCGCGACAATGCCGGCCAGGCTGGTGGCGAGCAGGTAGGGCGGCGCGCCCATGTCCATCAGGCGGGCGGCGGCGGAGGGCGTGTCGTTGGTATGCAGTGTGGACAACACCAGATGGCCGGTGATGGCGGCGCGCAGCGCGATCTGGGCGGTTTCCGCATCACGCATTTCGCCCAGCAGGATGACATCCGGGTCTTGCCGCAGAAAGGCCCGCAGGGCGCGCGCGAAGGTGAGGTCGATCTTGTCGTTGACCTGAATCTGGCTGATGCCGGCGAGGCGATATTCGACCGGGTCTTCTACCGTCAGTATCTTGCGCTCGGGCGTGTTGAGGTCGGCCAGCGCGGCATACAGGGTGGTGGTTTTACCGGAACCGGTGGGGCCGGTGACCAGGATCAGCCCGTGCGGCCGATGAATCAGCCTGGTAAAGCGGGTGAAATCGTCCGCAGTCATGGCCAGATCGGCCAGTCCGGCCGATCCGCTGGCAATGAGCAGGCGCAGCACCGCCGACTCGCCGAACTGGGTCGGCACGGTGGACATGCGCACGTCGATGGCGCGCTGCTTCAGACGCAGCATGAAGCGGCCGTCCTGCGGCAAGCGCTTCTCGGCGATATCCAGATCGGCCATCAATTTCAGGCGCTGGATCAAGGCCGGTCCGATCTTGCGGTCAGCCTCGGTGGCGATGGACAGCACCCCATCGACGCGGAAACGAATCTGGAGATTGCGCTCTTGCGGCTCGACATGGATATCGGAAGCGCGCACCTGCAATGCGTCTTCGAAAATGGTTTGCAACAGTCGGACAACCGGCGCTTCGTCGGCCGACTGAGTCGCTGTCAGGGCGCCGAAGTCGATGATTTCATCGCCGAGTTCATCGGTCAGGTTGCGCGCGAGCTCGCTGATTTCTTCGGTGCGGCGATAGACACGGTCTATGAACTGCGCCAGCGAACCTTCATTCGCCACGGCCAGTTCGATGTCGCGATTGAGATGGTTGATGATTTCATCGAATGCGAACAGGTCGGTTGGGTCGGCCATCGCCACCAGAACCGTGTTTTCGCGTTGTTCCAGGACAATTGCGCGAAAACGTCGCGCCAGTTGTTCCGGCAGCAGGCGCACAATCTCGGGCCGAACATGAACCTGGCGCAAATCGAGAAAGGGGATGCTGAGTTGGCGGGCGATGGCGCCGGAGATCTCGTCTTCGGTCACAAACCCGTTCTCAACCAGAACCCGTCCCAGCTTGCGTCCGGATTGCCGCTGCTTCTCAAGCGCCTGACCGAGCTGCTCTTGGGAAACCAGCTTCTGTTGAACCAGAAGATCGCCTAGACGGATCTTCTCAGGCCGCGCCATATGCGGACTCCAGTATTGAATTTGCCCGTAAATTAACGAGTTGGCTTTCATTCCTCAAGTGATATGTTTGAAATCGTCCTGGTCGAGCCGGAAATCCCTCCCAATACCGGCAATGTGATCCGCCTCACAGCCAATACCGGCTGTCGACTGCATCTGGTCAAACCATTGGGTTTCGATCTGTCCGACAAGCAAATGCGTCGCGCCGGTCTGGATTACCACGAGTACGCTGAACTGGTCGTGCATGACGACTGGGCCGCCCTGCTGCGCGAAATTGCCGGCAGGCGGCGCTTCGCGTTCACCACCAAGGCGTCGCGCAACTACGCGGAAGTCGCCTTCCAGCCGGGCGATGTGTTCGTTTTCGGGCCGGAAACGCGCGGCCTGTCGCCCGAAATACTGGCAGTTTTTTCCGACGATGCACGCTTGCGCTTGCCGATGCTGCCCGGCCAGCGCAGCCTGAATCTGTCCAACACGGTCGCGGTGACGGTATTTGAAGCCTGGCGGCAACAGGGCTACGCCGGCGCCGGCTTGCGCTGAAACAACTCGTCCCCATGTCATGGTTCTGTACATCCGGAGACTGCCATGAGCGCGCTCGAAACCTTTGAAAACATGCTTGCCGCTGGCAAGGACAACGCTTTGCTGCGCTACTCCCTGGGCAACGAGTGCCTGAAACTGGGCCGCTTCGACGAAGCACGCGTGCATCTGCAAGCGGCGCTGGCTTTCGACTCGCGATATTCCGCCGCCTGGAAGCTGCTCGGCAAGGCGCTCTCCGAGGCCGGGGCGCTCGCCGAAGCGCGCGAAACCTATCGCCAGGGCATTGCCGCCGCAGAAGCCAGGGGCGACATTCAGGCGGCGAAGGAAATGACCGTTTTCGCACGCCGGCTCGACAAGCAACTCGCCGGCGAGTGACGTCGGCCCGGCCAGCGGCTACCATCCATCCCATTCATTTCAAGCAGGAGCAATCAAATGGCACGCATGGTGCAATGCACGAAACTCGGCCGCGAAGCCGAAGGTCTGGACTTTCCTCCGCTGCCGGGCGAACTTGGCAAGCGCGTTTTTGAAAGCATCTCGAAGGAAGCCTGGCAAGGCTGGATCAAGCTGCAAACCATGATCATCAACGAGAACCGCCTCAATCTGGCCGACATTCAGCATCGCAAATATCTGATGGAACAAGCCGAGAAGTATTTTTTTGGCGAAGGCGTCGGCGCACCGGAGGGCTTCAAGCCGCATTGATTTCAAGAGAACGGCGAGCGGCAAGCAGATTTACTGCGCATACACCCGCTCACCGTCCACCACTCACCGTTCACCGCTCACCGCCCCATGTCCGACAAACAAACACATTTCGGCTTCAAGACCGTCGCCGAGGAAGAAAAAGCCCGCAAGGTTGCGGAGGTGTTCCACTCCGTCGCCAACCGCTACGACGCGATGAACGACCTCATGTCGATGGGCCTGCACCGGGTCTGGAAACGCTTCCTGGCCCTGCATGCACGCATTCGTCCCGGCCACAAAGTGCTCGATATTGCCGGCGGCACCGGCGATATTTCGCGTCTGCTGGCGCAGGAGGCGGGCCGGACCGGCGAGGTCTGGCTGACCGACATCAACGGTTCGATGCTCGGTGTCGGCCGCGATCGCATGATGGACAAGGGCTTGATGTTGCCGGTTGCCCAATGCGACGCGGAGAAGTTGCCGTTCCCGAGCGATTACTTCGATCTGGTCACCGTCGCCTTCGGTCTGCGCAACATGACACACAAGGAAGACGCGCTGGCCGAAATGCGCCGCGTGCTGAAACCCGGCGGCAAGCTGATGGTGCTGGAGTTCTCCAAGGTCTGGAAACCCCTGGCCCCGCTGTACGACCTTTACTCGTTCCAGATGCTGCCGCGCATGGGTGAACTGGTCACCAAGGACGCCGAGAGTTACCGTTATCTGGCCGAATCCATCCGGATGCATCCGGACCAGGAAACGCTCAAAGGCATGATGGAAGCGGTCGGTTTCCAGCGTGTCGACTTCTTCAACATGACGGTCGGCGTTGTCGCCCTGCATGTGGGCTACAAGGTCTGATTTCCCGGTTCTGACATGAAAAAAGGCCGCGCAAGCGGCCTTTTTTCTGCCCGAAACCCGGCTCAGTTCTGGCTGCGCAGTTCCACGCGACGGTTCTTGAAGCGGCCATCCGCCGATGCGTTGTCGGCGATCGGTTCGGCTTCGCCATAACCCTTGGCGCTCAGTCGGTCGGCTTCGACGCCATGACCGACAAAGTAATCGAGCACGGCCTTTGCACGGCGCTGCGACAGATCGAGGTTATAGGCATCGCTGTTGGCGCTGTCGGTATGACCGGCGATTTCCACTTTCAACGCGGGATAGCGCTTCAGGGTGGCGACGGCGTCGTCAAGAATGGCGGCGGCATCCGGACGCAGCGTGTCCTTGTTGTTGTCGAAGTTGACGCCCTTGAGGTTGAGCACGGTCGGCAACGAACAGCCTTTGCTGTCGACACGATCGCCCGCCGGGGTGGTTGGGCACTGATCGGCGCTGTCGAGCACGCCGTCACCATCGCCATCGAGTTCGCAACCTTCCGCGTTCACGCTCCGGCCGGCAGGCGTGGTCGGGCACTTGTCGAGCGCATCGACGACGCCGTCTCCATCGCCATCCAGTTCACAGCCTTCGGCATTGACCGAGCGGCCGGCAGGCGTGGTGGGGCACTTGTCGAGCGCATCGACGACACCGTCACCATCGCCATCCAGTTCACAGCCTTCGGCATTGACCGAGCGCCCGGCAGGCGTGGTCGGGCATTTGTCGAGGCGATCGACGACACCGTCGCCATCGCCATCCAGTTCACAGCCTTGCGCGTTGACCTTGGCGCCTTTCGGGGTATCGGGGCATTTGTCCTTGCTGTCGGGCACGCCATCGCCATCGCTATCGACAACTTTGGCTACCGGAGCGGGTGCAGGCGCCGGAACAGGCGCGGGTGCGGGTGCGGCCACGGGGGCTGCGGGCTTGGCAGCCACCGGCCCCGCGCAAGGCGCTTCAAGTATGCCGCGACCGGGACAGCCGATGGTTTTGAACAGCTCGTAAGCGGTCGTCATGCCGCTTGAACTGGCGGCGTTGGCAGGGTTGTAGTACGGGGCTTCGGCGGCCTGGGCGGGCATGACGACGCCGGTGGAAATCAGCGCTACGGTAAGACTGCTCAATACGGCGGATGCAATACGCATGGAATCAACTCCTTTGGGTTCGATCAAATCGGCAAACAAACGTGTACGCATCCCGCTTCGTAAACGGCTCGCCCGGTTTTAAAAAAATTACTTCATTAAACCAAATACTTTGCCAAGCAGACTGCCGGCGTATTGCGTCGGGTTGGCGCGCAAGCTGCGCTCCTCCTCGCCAATGCGAGTGTAGATTCCATCCAGCGCTTTCTTGTTGACGTACTTCTCGACGCTGCTCTGGTCGCTTTTTACGCCAAACCTGGACAAGGTTCCGGCCAGACTGTTGTAGGCGCGCGCAAGGTCGCTCTTCTCGGTCACCGATTTGACCACCGGCATCAGCGCCTCGGCCAACTGACCCTCGGTCGTCCTGCGGAAGTATTCGGTGGCGGCATTGTCGCCGCCAGTCAGGATCGACTTGGCGTCGTCGACGCTCATGCTCCTGATCGACTCGATCACCAGATCCTTTGCTTTCGGCGCGGCGGTCTCGGCGGCGCGGTTCATCGCCAGAACCAGATCATCCACCTTCTTGCCGTAGCCCATGCCGCGCAGAAAGCGCTCGGCCTTGGCGAAATTCTTCGGCAGGCCGATCTTCAACTTGGGATCGTTGAAGTAGCCATTTTCCCGGCCCAGGCTGGCAATGGCATTGCGCGCCCCGCGATCGAGACTGTCGCGCAGGGCCTGCGTGGCTTCCGGGCCGCTGATCGCGGCAAGCAGGTCGCTGGCGCCGATCTCGGCGCGCGCCCAGCCCGCCCAGGGCAACAGGACGAGCGCTTGAACCAGCTGGCGTCGATAAGGGTTCATTTTTTCAGAGCATCGCGAATTTCACGCAACAGAACGATATCTTCCGGTGTTGGCGCGGGGGCGGCGGGAGCGGCTTCTTCCTTGCGCTTGAGTTTGTTGATGGCTTTCACGGCAATGAAGATGGCGAACGCGATGATGGTGAAGTCCACCATGCTGTTGATGAAGGCGCCGTATTTGATCAGGGGCGCGCCGGCTTTTTCCGCCAGTTCAAGGCTCTCGTAAGCGGTCGAACCGAGATTGATATAGAACTGTTTGAAATCGACGCCGCCCAGCATGGCGCCGACCATCGGCATGATGATGTCCTTGACCAGCGAATCGACGATCTTGCCGAACGCCGCACCGATCACGACGCCGACTGCCAGATCGACGACGTTGCCGCGCATCGCGAAGTCCTTGAATTCCTGCATGAAGCTCATGTCTTTCTCCTGTTTGAGGTGTTACTGGCAAGAACGCCGGATATGACCACATTCAACCCCGCGCGACTGTGAAATGAATCACTCGTGGCGCACTTCAATCCCCGCTCATGCCGGCGACGCTGATGCCGGCCTGGCCGGCAAATTCCAGCATGCGGTTGATCGAGACCACCGCGCGGCGGCCGATTGCCGGATCAATGCTTATTTCGTTGGCGCCCGTTTCCAGGACGTGCAGCAATCCCTTCAGACCGTTCATCGCCATCCACGGGCAATGCGCGCAGGACACACATGTCGCGCCGGTGCCGCCGGTTGGCGCTTCGAGCAGAGTCTTGCCGGGTGCGGCGAGCTGCATCTTGTGGAAAATGCCGTTGTCGGTGGCGACGATCAGGGTTTTCTGTGGCAACTCGGCCGCCGCGCGGATCAGTTGCGTCGTCGAACCGACGACATCGGCCAGCGCGATGACACTGGCCGGCGATTCGGGATGCACCAGCACGGCCGAGTCGGCATACTGCGCCGTCAACGCGCGGATGCCTTCCGCCTTGAATTTCTCGTGGACCACGCAGGAACCCTGCCAGAGCAGCATGTCGGCGCCAGTCGTCTTGCGCACATAGTCACCCAGGTAACGATCCGGCGCCCAGATCAGTTTCCTGCCCTGGGCATGCAGATGCGCCACGACCTTCACCGCGATGCTGGAAGTCACCATCCAGTCGGCGCGGGCCTTTACGGCGGCGGAGGTATTGGCATAGACCACCACCTCGCGATCGGGATGCGCGTCACAGAAGCGGCTGAAGGCATCGGCCGGACAGGACAGATCAAGCGAACACTCGGCGCGCAGGTCCGGCATCAGGACGCGTTTTTCCGGATTCAGAATCTTTGCGGTCTCGCCCATGAAACGCACGCCGGCGACGATCAGCGTTTTCGCCCTGGCAGCGTGCCCGAAGCGGGCCATCTCGAGTGAATCCGACACGCAACCACCGGTTTCCTCGGCCAGTTTCTGCAATGCCGCCGAGGTGTAGTAGTGCGCCACGAGAACCGCATCCTGTTCGACCAGCAAGGTCTTGATGCGGGCGGTCAGCGCTTCCTGTTCTCCAGGCGCCAGCAGCTCCTCGATCACGGGGGGCACATCGGTTACGGGTGTTGCGGGAGGAACAACTGGTTCGGTCAGGTCGAAGGTCATGCCGCGATTTAGTCGCTGGTCGTGGCGGCTGTCAAGCCGGCGACGATAGTGGCCTCGCCCGAGCGCTTTGCCAGGCGCTGCTAAACTCCTGCGCCATGAGTTTTCCCCTATTGAACCAATTGATTCTGGATATCCGCCCGGACGCTCCGGCCGGTTTCGACAATTACCTGCCCGGCCCCAATGTCGAAGCGCTTGCCGCCGTGATCGAGCACGCGACAGGACTGACCCGTGAGCCGGTGTTGTATCTCTGGGGCGAGGCCGGCACCGGCAAGACGCATCTGTTGCGGGCCTGGTGCAGCGCCACCGGCGCGCTTCAGCTTGCGCCGCTGCCGGAGCCGCCTGTGGCGCTGATCGCGGTCGATGCCGTGGAAAACCTCTCCGGCGAGGATCAGATCCGTCTGTTCAGCCTGATCAATGCCGCACGCGACGGCGACGGCCGCGTGCTGGTCACCGGCTCGCTGCCGCCGGGTCAATTGGCCGAATCCGCGCTGCGCCCCGACCTGGCCACCCGGCTGGCGCACGGACTGGTGTTCCGCCTGCATGCACTCAGCGATGCCGACAAGCGCACGGCGTTGGTGGTGCGCGCCAAGGCGCGCGGGTTGAGCCTGCCGAACGAGGTATTGGGTTATTTGTTGACCCATTGCCGGCGCGATCTGCCGCATCTGCTGACGTTGGTGGATCTGCTCGATACCTATTCGCTCAGCCGCAAGCGCGCGGCTTCGCTGCCGCTGTTGAAAGAACTGCTGCAACGGAGCCAGTCGTCGTGAAATTGCTGGCAGCCATCAGCCAGCATGGCCTCGGCCATCTGGCGCAGGCCGCACCAGTGCTGAATGCATTGCGTACGTTGCATCCCGAACTGGAACTGACCATCTGGAGCGGGCTCGGTAACGCCGCGCTGCAAGCCCGCATTGAAGGGCCGTTCAAGCACAGGCTGGAATCCGTCGATTTCGGTCTCGTCATGCACAACGCGATGCGCGTCGATCAGGCCGCCAGTCACGCCGCATATCTGGCGTTTCACGTTGACTGGCCGGCGCGAGTGCGACAGGAAGCGGAATGGCTGCGCACTCGGGCGTTTGATCAGGTCTTCGCCGATATCGCCTACTTGCCGCTGGCGGCAGCAGCCGAAGCCGGTATCCGAAGCGTCGCCATGTGTTCGCTGAACTGGGCCGATATCGCCCAAGCCTATCTGAGCGACCTGCCCGGCATGTCGGAGATACTCGGCCAGATGCACGCCGCCTATGCGTCGGCCGGCGTTTTCCTGCAACCCACGCCGTCCATGCCGATGCCGGCGCTGGCGCGTCGGCGAAGCATCGCGCCGATCGCCGCCACGGGACGCCACCGTCGTGCGGAACTGATCAAGAATTTGGCGTTGCCGGTCAGCAGCAAACTGGTGCTGATCGGCTTCGGCGGCATCGGCTACCAGGGCCAAGGACGCCTGCCGGAAATGGCCGATGTCATCTGGCTGACGCCGGACGACTGGCTAAACAATTACGACGCATCCCGCGTCGACATCATTGCCTTCGGCCGCGCCGGGCTACCGTTTATTGATTTGCTGGCATCCAGTGATGCGTTGATCACCAAAGTCGGCTACGGCAGTTTTGTCGAGGCTGCCGCGCATGCTGTGCCGGTGCTTTATCTCGACCGGCCGGACTGGCCGGAAACGCCCTATCTTGCCGAGTGGTTGATCGGTCAGGGCAATGCGACGGCTATTGATGAGCCGATTCTGTTTACCGGACAACTCGCGCAGGAACTTGCGAACCTGTGGCTTCAGCCCCGCAAGCCGGCAATCCGGGCCGACGGGGCTGATCAGGCGGCGCGCCTTTTGCTGGCGCGCTGAAGCAGACGATCAGGCGTTGCTTTTGGCTGCTTCGGCAGCGATTTCGGCATGTACCTGCGCCATGTCCACTTCCTTGGCGCGCGCGATCAGGTCGTCGAAACCGCTCGCCGGCATGGCGCCGGGCTGGGCGTAGATGATGACTTTTTCCCGGAAGATCACCAGGGTCGGAATGGAGCGGATCTGGAAGTGCCCGGCCAGTGCCTGATGTTCTTCGGTGTTCACCTTGGCGAAGACAATGCCTTCATGCTTTTCCGAGGCGGCATCGTATACCGGCGCGAAACCCTTGCAGGGACCACACCAGGGCGCCCAGAAGTCGATCACGACAAAATCGTTGTTAAGGATGACTTCTTCAAAGTTCTGCTCATTGAGTTCAAGGACCGCCATGAAAAAACCCCTGTGATAGATCTGAAAAAACCGCGCCGCGACAAATATTCGACAGGCGAAATCGGCAAAAAAAACGGCCGACTTACGTCGGCCGCATCATGGTATCACGCGCAAGGAGAGAGGAATCAGCGTGTACAGACGTCAAACTTTCAATCAGATCAGGTAGCCGGTTTCGCCACCTTGTTGCGCCGTTTTACCCCGCCGTTGCCAGACGGGGACGGGCTTCCCCCTGGCGGCGCCATAGGTTTGGGCTGGTTTTGAGACTGTTTTTCACTTCAGCCCGATTCACCGCCGCGATCAATTCGGTGGCCAGCGCTCTGGCTTGGCTTGGCGTCAACGACAGAGAAGGTTCCGCTTCACCGGTCAGGCCGCTAACCAGCTTGATGGCGATACGATCAACCCCTTCATCGCTGGAAATCAGACTTACATCCATTTTACTTACCTCGAGTTGCAACATTTGTGGCTCCCAATGACCTGGTTAAATCACCGTGCGGGAGTCATTTAGCGGGAATCGTGCCAGGCTATGGAAAATGCGGGAAATGCCGCGAAGCCCCATTAAATCAGGTGTATTTGAATTTTTGATGACGTAGTGGTCTGGCATCGTTGCCAGCCTTTCGACAGCCCTGTCAGGATTTCGACAGTCGACTAAATCCATGCCTGAACAACAACCAGGCTGAGGGGATCACGAACAGGGTCAGCAGCGTGCCGAACGCCAGACCGCCGACAATCACCCAGCCGATGGGCTGCCGCGACTCCGCGCCGGCGCCGATAGCCAACGCCAACGGCAAGGCGCCGAGCAGCATCGCCGCAGTGGTCATCAGGATCGGGCGCAGACGCAGAACCGCAGCCTCGCTCACCGCTTCCAGCGCGTCCTTGCCGGCATCCGCCAGTTGATTGGCGAACTCGACGATCAGGATGCCGTGCTTGGTAATCAGCCCGACCAGCATGACCAGCCCGATCTGGCTGTAAACATTGAAGGTCTGCCCGGTCCACAACAGGGTTGCCAGGCCGCCGGCCGCCGCCAGCGGCACGGTGAGCAGGATGATGAACGGCGAGATGAAGCTCTCGAATTGCGCCGCCAGCACCAGATAGATGAACAGCACGGCCAGAATGAAGGTGAGCGCAATTTCGCCGCTGGCCGAACGGAACTCGCGCGACTGGCCGTCGTAGTCGGTCGCCAGCTTGAGCTTTGCCGCGCTGCGATCCATGAAAGTCAGCGCCTCGCCCAGCGAATACCCCGGCTTCAGGTTGGCGGAGATGATCGCCGCGCGCTTGCGGTTGAAGTGATTCAGGCTCTTCGCCGCCACATCCTCGCTGACGCTGGTCAGATTGGCGAGTTGCACCAGTTGGCCGTCGCGACCGCGCACATACAGACTGGCGATGTCTTCCGGCTGATCGCGTCCCGCCGCCTCAAGTTGCACGATGACGTCGTACTGCTTGCCCTCGCGCGTGAAGCGGGTGACCTGACGCCCGGCCAGCGCGGTTTCCAGCGAGCGGCCGACGGTCTCCACCTCCACCCCGAGATCGGCGGCACGCTCCCGGTCCACGCTCAGGCGCAGTTGCGGGGTTTCCAGTTTCAGATCGGTATCGACATTCTCCAGGCCGGAATTGGCGCGCGCGTCCTTCAACAGGGTTTCCACCGCCTTGTCGAGTTCACGATAGCTGCTCGCCTGCACCACAAATTGCACCGGCGTGCTGCGGCCCTGTCCCAGGGGCGCGGTAGCGATGGGCGAGGCGCGCACGCCGGCCAGCGCGTTGTTCAACGGCCCCTTCAAGCCGTCGATCACGTCCTGCTGGCTGCGCTCGCGTTCTTCCCAGGGCTTCAATTGCAGGAACGTGATGCCGCGCGTGACCGGCGACGGGCGCTCCAGGCCTGGGGCGGTAACCATGAATACCGTCTTCACTTCCGGTATTTTCGCCGCGATGCCGCCCAGCTTGCGGACATAGCCGTCGGTATAGGTCAGCGTGGCGCCTTCCGGCGCGATGAGATTGATGATGAAGTTGCCCCGATCCTCCAGCGGCGCCAGTTCCTTCTTCAACTGCGGCAGCGTCGTCCAGGCCGCCCAGGCCGCCAGCAGAATCAACAGCAGCGCGATCCAGCGCTGATGCAGCATGAAGCCCAGCACGCGGCGATAGCCATTGTTCAGGGCGATAAAACCGCGTTCGGTCCAGGCATAGAACCCGTGTTCGCCATGCGGGCGCAGCAATTTCGAGCACATCATCGGCGTCAGCGTCAGCGCAATGAAACCGGATACCAGCACGGCAGCCGACACCGTCATCGCGAACTCGACGAACAAGCGCCCGGTCTTGCCCTGCATGAACGCCAGCGGCGCGAACACGGCGGCCAGGGTCAACGTCATCGCCAGCACCGCGAAAGCAATTTCGCGGCTGCCGAGAAATGCCGCCTCCTTCGGCGCCATGCCGCGTTCGATATGGCGATGGATGTTTTCCAGCATGACGATGGCATCATCGACCACCAGGCCGACCGCAAGTACAAGTCCGAGCAGCGTCAGCAGGTTGATAGAAAAACCCAGCGCATAGAGAAAGATGAAGGCCCCGATCAGCGAAATCGGGATGGTCACCACCGGAATCAACGTGGCGCGCAAGCCGCGCAAGAACAGAAAGATCACCAGCGCGACCAGTACGAACGCCTCCGCCAGGGTGACATAGACCTCCTCCACGGCGCGTTCGATGAACAACGAGAAATCGAACGAGACCTGAATCTGCGTGCCTTCCGGCAGCCGCGCCTGCAACTTCGGCAACAAGGCCTTGGCGGCTCGCGCCACTTCCAGCGTATTGGCGGTGGATTGTTTGACGATGCCCAGACCGACCGCCGGCTTGCCGTTTACGCGCACGATATTGCGATCGTCTTCCGCCCCCAGCTCGACACGACCGATATCGGACAACCGCACCGCATACCCGTTCTGGTCGCGAATAATCAGCGCCGCGAATTGCTCCGGCCGCTTCATGCCGGTATCCGACTGCACCGTGAACTCGCGCTGACGGCTTTCCACCCGGCCGGCGGGGATATCCACGTTCTGGCTGCGCAAAGCGTTTTCCACGTCCTGCACAGTGACGCCAAGGGCCGCCATGCGCTCGCCGGAAAGCCATACGCGCATGGCGTAGCGGCGCACACCGCTCATCATCACGGCGGAAACACCGGAAAGGTTCTTCAACTCGTCAACCACCTGGCGTTCGGCAAAATCGGTCAGATCGAGCGGATTCAGCTTCACGCTCGAAAGCGCCAGCCAGAGAATGGCCTGCGCGTCGGCATCGGCTTTTGCGACGATGGGCGCATCGACGCCGTCGGGCAGCCTGCCGCGCGCCCTCGCCACGCGGTCGCGCACATCGCTGGCAGCCTCGTCCAGATCGCGGCTGGGCAGGAATTGCACGGTAATGCTGGCGACCTGTTCGCTGGAAGTGGAACGCAGCAACTCGACACCCTCGATGCCGGCCAGCGCATCCTCCAGCGGCACCGTGACCTGGCTTTCGATGACCTCCGCCGACGCGCCGGGATAAACCACCCGCACCGATACGGTCGGCGAATCGATATCCGGATACTCCCGCACCGACAGCCGCGTGAACGACAGGATGCCGACCAGAAGCAACATCAGGCTCATCACCGTGGCCAGAACCGGCCGGCGGATGGAAATATCGGAAAGAGTCATCGTCGCTGGCGGCGCTTATTTACCGGTCTTGATGGCCGCGCCCGGTTTCAGCTTGAGCTGACCATCGCGCACCACGACATCGCCCAGGCGCAGGCCGGTGACTTCCACCCAACCCGGTTCGCGTCGGCCGATGCGCACCGGCACCGCCCTGGCAATGCCGGCCTCGACACGAAACACCAGCGTTTTGCCGGCTTTCGGCACGAGCACCTCTTCCGGCACCCGCAACGCGCCGGCCACGGCTTCGACATCGACGCTGACGCGCGCAAACATGCCCGGCTTCAGACGGCCATCGTTGTTCACCCGCGCCCGCACCAGCAATGTGCGCGTTGCTGCATCCACCGATGGATCAACTGCCTGCAGGCGGGCCTGGAAGCGCTCGCCCGGCCAGGCATCAACTTCCACCGAAGCGGTCCTGGCGCGCCTGATCAGGCCGAGACGGGTTTCCGGCACACGCACATCCATCTTCAGCACATCCACCTTGGACAGCGTCACGATATCGTCGCCCTCCTTGACGTACGCGCCGGGCGATACCCGCCGGAATCCGATATTGCCGGCGAACGGCGCGCGGATTTCGGTCTTCTCCGCCTGCGCGCGCACCTCGTCCAGACGAGCGCGGCCCATCTCCAGGGACTGGCGTGCATCGGTCACCGCCTGCTCGGACACGAACTGCCGAGCGAACAGGCTTTCGGCGCGCTTGAAGCGGTCTTCCAGACCACGCACGTCGGCCTCCATCTCGCGGACTTTCGCCTTTACCTCCGCCGCGTCCAGGCGGACCAGCACCTGACCGGCGCGCACCGGTCCGCCTTCGCGGAAATCGAGCCCGATTATTCGCCCGGCGACTTCCGGGCGAATCACCACCTGCTCGTCGGCCAGCAGCTGGCCGACTGCCTGAATGCCGGCAGAACGCTCGGCAGCGACTACGGTATAGGTTTGCACGACCACCGGCTTCGGCTTCTCCGGCGCAGACGCCCAGGGCATGGCGCCAAAAGCCATCAGACCGCAAAACAGAATCACGCGCAGCATTGCCGCCCCCTATGAATGGCTATCAGACCGCAGGGTGCGCCGTGCGCACCGATTGGTATGCGATGGTGCGCACGGCGAACCCTGCGAACTCCTGGATCGAAGCAGTAATGAACAATCCAGGATGAATGGTGATCAGGTCGGCGAAGTGATGCATCCGAGGACACATCAAAACCAGAACGGACCGTCTTTGCCAAGAAACTCGTCGTAACGCATGTAGTGCGTCCCGTCGCAGGAAAACGTCAGACTGACCATGCCGTTGAAAATGTTGATGGACGACATACGCAGATAAATGTTCTCGTCGGCCATCCGCAACGAATGCAGGTTGGCCAGGATACGCGCGATATCCGGCAGAGGAATCACCGCATCGGCCGGATAAGTGCGCGGCGGATAGACCAGGCAGATATCGGTATCGCTCAAGGCCTCATGGTCCAGAATGCGGTAACGGAACGGATCATCCAGCGTCCAGATCGTCGCCTGACCGCTGGAAAAATGGATCTGGCACTGGAATACGCCGCGCTGAGTCAGCAACTCCTCCATGATCGCCAATGCCTGTTCCAGGTTCTGGTCCATCGGACTATCCACGCGGCATTGCTGAAACACGTTTCCGCGTATCGACGGATCACCCTTGATCTGGCGCCAATGCCCAGGCTCCTCATACAACGTTGAAGAAACCGGAAGATTGCGCAGATCGAAATCCGCACCGAGATAACCCAGCGGCAACCCGTTCTCGGCCCGCACGATCTGCAAAGCAGTCAACGAAGGACGGCTCTTCACCAGACTGATATAGGCATCCGAAAGCAGAAACCCCCATACCGGCACCGCCTCCTTCATGTAGGGACGCTGCGCACGGTCACGCCCGAAGTGTCCGGGGACAATGCCGTCAGCCCCCACGTTGTCGCAGATCTGCCGCGCATCGGTATCAAGGCAATACAAATAAGTGCAGTGCGGAATGGTCTCGTAACCCGCCAGCAGGGCCGCATTCATAGCAGTCCTGTTCCCCCATTGCGGCGCGCATTCCTCGGCCAGACAAGCCAGTGGATCGTGCAGCATGCGCGCCAACTGCTCGCGTTGCTGATAGATGTTGTCTTTCCATGAACTCTGCATTCGATTCAACCCGCCTGATCAACTGACCACGTCAAGCTTAACGCTATCAGGTTCGCCTTACATACAGCACACCGAGCGAGTCCGTATTCCGCGTAGGCAAGCTAAACCGGCGCCGCCTTGACGAAGCAAGGGTTTCACTATTAAATGCGCGGCTTCTCGAGCCGGGTTCCCCTGCTCCGGACGTGGCCAGATAGCTCAGTTGGTAGAGCAGCGGATTGAAAATCCGCGTGTCGACGGTTCGATTCCGCCTCTGGCCACCAATTTATAATCCATTGAAATCATAGTGTTACAGTGGATTCAGGCTAGGCGGTTCGCGCCGAAAACCCCGATTTAACTGCCAATCTGACACTTTTCTGACGTTTTCATCTGCGAACGCCCGCGCTTGCTTGCGTTCGACTGCGTTCCAAGATCGCCGAAGGCGGTTTTTTTACGGCCAAGTCAGAAATCCAACCCGATAGCTATACGCAGCTCCTCAAACCTAGGAGTTGTCATGTTTTGCCTTTTTTCAGAGACCCGCCTTTCGGCGGTGAGCCCCGTTTTCTTCCCTTCATCGCAGCCCTCCAGAGAAATTCGTTCACAGGAGGTGCGACATGGCTAAGCCATTTAAGGAAGGCTCAGGCTGGTCAGTGCGGTTGCGTATCAGCGGCCAGGATATCTATCTATCGGGGTACAAGTCCGCAAAAGCGGCCAGCGACGCCGCCGACAAGCAGCGCCAGGCCATCGAGAATATGGGTAAACCCGCCGGCCAAGGTCCGCTGCGAACCAGCCTTGCTGAAGCGCTACAACACTACGCAAGCGAGCGGTTGCCGTTT
>CAMDGQ010000067.1 GCA_945897955.1 Tepidiphilus sp. J10
TTACTGGTTGACCCGACGCCTGCAGCAGCTCACCCACGCCAGTCATGCGCTGGCCGACCAGGATTTCGACGCCTTGCTGCCCGCCTCGGGGCCGGATGAAGTCGGGCAACTCGCCCATGCCTTCCGCGTCATGTCGCATCAACTCAAGGTGCGACTATCCGAACTGAAGGACAGCGAACAACGCTTCTTTGCCATCGCCAATTACACCTACGACCTGGAACTCTGGATCGAGCCGGGCGGACGCGCCATCTGGGTCAATCCCTCGGTAACGCGGATGACCGGCTACCACCCTGACGAATGTCTTGCATTGCCCGGCTTTCCGCTCAGTCTGGTCGCGGAAAGCGACCGTCTCGAAGCGGCGAAGCACTTTCAGCATGCCCTGCGCGGCGGCACCGGCGAGGGCTATCAATTCCGCATGCAGCGCAAGGATGGCACGCGTTTCTGGGCGGCAGTGAACTGGCATGCCATCTACAACCGCGAAGGCCAGTTCCTTGGAGTCCGCGCCAGCATCCGCGACATTTCCGAACTGAAGGCATCGGAAGCCAAAGCGCTGGAATACCTGGCCGGTGCGGAAACCGAGCGCGCCCGCCTGCAAGCGCTGTTGTCGGCCATGAATCTGGGCATCCTGTTCGTCGGTGACGACCGCCGCGTCATCTACCACAACCCCGCCTTCAACCACATCTGGCTGCTGCCGCCCAATGCAGACCTGATCGGTCTCGGCGCCGACGCGGTATTTGCGCGCGGCGCCAGTGAACTGGCGCAACCAGCGGAATATCTCGACTTCATCACGAATGTACTGAGCCTTCAGAGCGACGCGGACAGACATGAAATCATCGTGCGGGATGGCCGCGTCGTCACTCAACTGAGCTACGCTGTGCGCGACCGGGAAGGTCGCTTCATAGGCCATCTGTGGGTTTACGAGGATGTCACCAGCGAGCGCCAGACCGCCGAGCAACTGCTCTACCTGGCCGAGCGCGACTCGCTGACCGGCCTGTACAACCGACACCGCTTCCAGAACGAACTGGAACGCACACTGATCGAATCGGGCCGCCAGTCCGGTGTCTCGAACATCACATCCGCGCTGCTTTACTTCGATCTCGACGAATTCAAGACCATCAACGATCACTTCGGCCATACCGCAGGCGATTCGATGCTGGTGCGCGTCGCGGGCGAGGTTTCCGGGCTGACCCGGCGCAACGAAATGCTGTTCCGCCTTGGCGGTGACGAATTCGCCCTGCTGCTGCCCAATGCCGACATACAACAAGCGGAAGCCCTCGCCGAGCGCGTGGTGCGCGCCATCGCGCAAATACCGTTCCGCTTTGAAGGCCAGTCGCTGCACATATCGTCCAGCCTCGGCATCGCCCTGTACCCCCTGCACGCTGCGGATCAGGACCAGTTGGTCGCCTGCGCCGACGCCGCCATGTACCAGGCCAAGCAGGCCGGCAAGAATGCCTGGCGACTTTATCGCGCCGATCTCGATACGACGCCGGAGATGGTCAATCGCCTGTCCTGGAACGAACGCCTGGCGCGCGCGCTGCGCGAAAACCTGTTCGAACTCCATTACCAGGGCGTTTACCACGCCGAATCGGGCAAGCTGGCGCATCTGGAAGCCCTGATTCGACTGCGCGACGAAATCTCCGGCGAACTGATCCCCCCCGGCCAGTTCATCCCGATCGCGGAAAAGAGCAACAAGATTCTCGAAATCGACCGCTGGGTGCTGCGCCAGGCCATCCAGCTTCTGAGCGAGCGTCCGCATGCGCCGCCAATAGCGGTCAACATCTCCGGCCGCTCCTTCGACGACCCGGCGCTACCCGGCTATATCGTCGACCTGCTGCGTGAATTTCATGCCGATCCGGCGCGCCTGCTGATCGAGATCACCGAAACAGCCGCCGTGTCCGACCTCACCGATGCGGAACGCTTCATCGAAGCACTGAAGCAAGCCGGATGCGGCGTCTGCCTGGACGACTTTGGCGCCGGTTTCGCCTCATTCGCCTACCTCAAGCACATCCGTGTCGACACCATCAAGCTCGACGGCATGTTCATCCGCAACCTGCCGCACGACCACGAGAATCAGGTCTTCGTACGCGGCATGGTTGAAGTTGCGCGCGGCCTCGGCAAAACCACGGTCGCGGAATGCGTGGAAGACGAAGCTACCCTCAAATTACTGACCAAACTGGGTGTGGACAAAGCCCAGGGCTACCATCTGGACCGTCCGGTGGCCAATCACCCCGGACTCGATATGGGAGAAACACCATGACACCATCCGAACTCGCCCACGCCGAAGTCCTCGCGCGGCTGCACGAACTTGACCGCGCCATCGCGCAACATGCGCAATGGCTGGCGCGGCTGAACCGGCAACTGATCTGCGGCGGCACGCCCAATCCGGACGATCTGTCCGATGACGCGCACCTGCGCTGCCAGCTCGGACATTGGCTGCATGGCGTCGAGCATGCCCGTGCCGAAGACGATCCGGGCCATACCGCACTGGAGGCGACGCATCAGTCCATGCATGAAATTTCCCGCCATCTGTTGCGCGCGCAAGCCGCCAGCGAGCCGATTGCCCCCGCCGACTACGACGCGCTGGTCGCGGTCGCCACGCGCATCCGGCAACTCCTGCGACGCAAGGAACAGGAGCTGACCGAGCGCCTCGGCGCGGTCGACAAACTGACCGGATTGTGGAATCGACAAGCCGTGCATCTGCGCCTGGCCGAAGAAATCGAACGCGTGCAGCGCACCCGACAGCCCTGTGCAATCTGCTTCGTGGATCTGGACGATTTCGCCCGCATCAATGCGGCACATGGCCAACTCATCGGTGACGAAGCGCTGAAATCCGCTGCCGGCTTCTTTGCCAACCATCTGCGTGGCTACGACACCATCTTCCGGCTCGGCGGCGAAGAATTCCTGCTCTGCCTGCCCAACATCGACCTCGACCAGGCCGGCGCCCTGATCAACCGCCTGCGCGAAAAGCTCGCCCAGCACAGCTTCGAAATCGATGGTCACCTGATTCAACTCACCGCCTCGTTCGGGCTGGTCAATCTGGAGCCCATCTTCTTCATCGACGAAACCCTCGAGCGCGTCGAGCGCGCCCAACTCATCGCCAAGTCAGAGGGCGGCAACCGCGTCTGCATCTGGCACGACGGCTTCGAGGCGGACAAACCACCGGAATGACTCCGGCTGACGGGTAGCACCTTGAAACCGCAGTTGCGCATGACAAACAACATGCAACCCATTGATTCCGCGGGTTGCGCCGTACGGACCATCCAGCGTCAAACGGTGCGCACGGCGCGCCCTGCGGAGTTTCCTTAACTGCTTCCATGCCACACGAGCGAAAGCCACCCCGCGTTCAGGGGGAGGCGAACCGCGCTGACCTGCGCTTATCATCGCGCCCAACAAGGGGGTGCGCATGCATACCGGTTTCATCCTGGAAGACTTGCCCGAATCGCAGACCTGGCTGAGCGAAGCGCTCACCCTGAGCTTTCCGGGCATTGCCATCGACTCCGCCTTCACCTTGCAGGAAGCGCGCGAAAAACTGGCTACCGGCCCGATCCCGGACATTGCCTTGATCGACCTCGGGCTGCCCGATGGCAGCGGTGTCGATCTGATCGAAAACATTCAACACCGCGCGCCCGCCACCTTGTGCATCGTGGCAAGCATTTATCACGACGACGGGCATATTTTCCCGGCCCTGCGCGCCGGCG
The DNA here is from genome assembly GCA_945897955.1 of Tepidiphilus sp. J10. GTDB lineage: Bacteria > Pseudomonadota > Gammaproteobacteria > Burkholderiales > Thiobacillaceae > PFJX01. The sequence goes on from CAMDGQ010000067.1 coordinate 3,699, forward strand.
CGCGCGGCTATCTGCTGAAAGACGAACCGATCGCCGCCATCGTCGCCGCGCTGACCGGCATCGCCAGCGGCCAGCCGCCGCTGTCGCCTGCCATCGCACGCCGCATGCTGTCCTTCTTCCAGCCCGGTCCGGCATTGCCTGCACCGGCCCTGACCGAACGCGAAACCGATGTCCTGCGCATGATTTCCAAAGGCATGACGCAAGCCGAAACCGGCAACCTGCTCGGCATTTCACAACACACGGTGGCCGGTTACGTCAAAGAGTTGTACCGCAAGCTCAACGTCTCCTCGCGCGCCGAAGCCGCGCTGCTGGCGCGCGACATGGGTCTGGTTTGAGCGGCGCCAGGCCGACATGCGAAGCTCCCGGGCCGGTCACAGGCTGAACGCGGTCAGCCTTGCCAGCGCGCCGCCGCGTGTTCATCCGACTCGCGCGCATCAACCCATTTCTCGCCTTCCGGCGTAGCTTCCTTCTTCCAGAACGGCGCGCGGGTTTTCAGAAAATCCATGATGAATTCACAGGCCGCGAAGGCCTCGCCGCGATGGCTGGATGCCACCGCGACCAGCACGATCGGATCGGTCGGGGACAACGGACCGACGCGGTGAATGACGCAGACATCGAGTATTTCCCAGCGCGCTTGCGCGTCCTCGACGATGCGGGCAAGCGCCCTTTCGGTCATGCCGGGATAGTGTTCCAGGGTCATCGCGCTGACCCCCTGGCCCGCATTGCTGTCGCGCACCAGTCCGAGAAAACTGGCCACCGCGCCGACCTTGGGATTGGCCCGATACAGCGAGGCCACTTCCTCCGACAGATCGAAGGCTTCGTTCTGAACCGAAATTTTCATCAAGTTTGCCCATCAATTAATCAGGTCCGTGCGGAGCACATTTCTCGCGATTGAAGCCGCCTGGGGGGTGGCCAAGCGCAAGAATAGCGTACCCGACCCGGCTGAACATCATGACAAGGTCGCCGCCAAGTAAGCAGACTACGGCCGGAAAAGGCCGGAAGTTGCATGACGTCCGGCTTTTTCATTTCCGACCAACAGGCTTATTCTTGCCGAACCATGAAACCGAATTTAGTCACATGAAACTGCTTCTGGCCGAAGATGATCCGATGATCGGCGCCAGCATGGAACTCGGTCTGCGCCATGCCGGATTTACTGTCGACTGGACGCGCGATGGCAAGGCTGCGGAAGCAGCTGTCCGAGTAGGCGGCTATGCCTTGTTGCTGCTCGACCTCGGGTTACCGCACCTGGATGGCCTGACACTGCTGAAAAAAATACGCCAGATGGACAACGACCTGCCGGTGTTGATCGTCACTGCGCGCGACGCAGTCGCCGACCGGGTCACGGGCCTCAATCTGGGCGCCGACGACTACCTTATCAAGCCATTTGACCTCGATGAGTTGATCGCGCGGGTACGGGCCTTGACACGCCGCCAGGGCGGCCGGGTTAACGCCGAGATGCAATTGGGCAGTTTGTGCCTCGATCCGATTCAGCGCGTAGTCCGGCTCGATGGCCATACTCTCGCGCTATCGCAACGCGAATTCACACTGCTGGAAGCGTTGATGGAGCGCCCTGGCGCAGTGTTGTCGCGCGAACAACTCGAAACCAGCATTTATGGCTGGCAGGACGAGATCATAAGCAATGCCGTCGAAGTACATCTGCACAATCTGCGCCGCAAACTGGGCGCAGCCTGGATCCGCAATGTTCGCGGAGTCGGCTACAAGATCGTCGCGCCGATATGAGCAATACGATACGCGGCCGTCTGCTGTTATGGCAGATCAGCGCGCTGATGCTGACCGGCTTGCTGGTCAGCATCATCACCTATCTGCTGGCCTGGGATGCGTTCAACAAGATGCGGGATTACGGCCTTGAACAGATCGCCCACACGGTGGTGCGCCATGGCGTGCAATACGACAACGATGAAGATGTGCGCAACGATCGCGGCCAGTTCGTCAGCCAGATCTGGGCGGCCGACAACAGTCTGTTCTATTCCTCGCTCGACAATGCCGGCCCGCCCCGGCAAGCGCCCGGCCTGCATGTGATCGAATCGAACGGCATCGAATGGCGCGTTTTCACCTTGCGGGAAGGCGGCCTGACCATCCAGGTGGCGACTACCTCGGCCAGCCTCGCGCGCAAGTTCGCGGCCATCGCGCCCTTGCTGCTGATTCCGCTGGTCGTGCTGGTGCTGGTGCTCGGCCTGCTGATCCGCGCCGCCGTCGGCCGCGCGCTGGCGCCGCTGGAGAAGGTGCGCACGGAAATCGGGCAACGCGGTGTGATGTCCTTGCACGCACTCGACACGCGCGGCATGCCGGACGAGGTCGCGCCGCTGGTGGACGCCTTGAACGACCTGCTGGTACGGCTTGATCAAGCCATGGCGGCACAGCGGCGCTTCATCGCCGATGCCGCGCATGAACTGCGCACACCGCTTACAGCGGTCAGATTGCAGGCCCAGATCGCCAGTCGCGCCGGTTCCGATCGCGAACGCGAAGCTGCGCTGGCGCAGTTGGCCGGCGGGGTCGGTCGTGCCGCCCACCTGATCGACCAACTGCTGCACATGGCGCGCCTGGAGCCATCGGCGCGCCAGGGCGCTTTCGAACCGCTCACGCTGGACGGCTTGATCAAACAGACTGTGGCGGACTTCTCGGCACAGGCCGAAGCGCGCGACATCGATCTGGGCGTGGGCGCCTGCGCGACGCTCGGCCTGGTCGGGCAGGCCGACAATTTGCGCATGCTGCTCGGCAATCTCATCGACAACGCGATGCGCTACACCCCGACCGGCGGGCGTGTCGATGTCGAACTGGCGGAAACCGAAGGCAACGCCGTAATCAGCGTCAGCGACAACGGCCCGGGCATTCCGGCGGCGGAACGCGAGCGCGTGTTCGAACGCTTCTATCGCGTCGCCGGTTCCGACATCCCCGGCAGCGGCCTCGGGCTCTCCATCGTCAGACAGGTCGCGCTGCTGCATGGCGGCCGGGTTGAACTGGCTTCGGCGCCGAGCGGCGGCCTGCTGGCACGCGTCACCCTGCCCTTGCGCTGACCGCCGCCGGGCTGACCGACCGATCAGCCCGACCACTAAGTCGATGGCGAATTATTTCGCCATCAGTTGCATCATCGTGAAGTAAGTCACTAATTTCATTTCCGCTAACGTGGCATATTTGCGCGCTGGTCAATCCTTCCAGTCCCTGTGAACAGAAAATCATGATGAAACCTCTAGCCACTGCCGCAATTCTCGCCTTCCTGTCCAGCCTGCCGGCATCCGCCGAAACCGCGATCAGCGTGAAAGACTCGGCGCGCAAGGCGATTATGAGCAACCCGGAAGTGGAAGCGCGCTGGCATGCCTTCCTCGCCGCCAGCGAGGAGCAGGATGTGGTCCGCAGCGGCTACCGGCCGCGCGTCGATCTCACCGCCGGCATCGGCCGCGAACGCCTGGACCCGCCCGGCGGCGCGACGCTGCATTACACGCGCAGCGGCGCCACGCTGAGCCTGACCCAGATGCTGTACGACGGACTCGCCAACAAGCGCGAAGTCGAAAAAATGGGCTACGCGCGCCTGGTGCGCTACTACGAGGTGCTCGACATCTCCGAAAACACGGCGCTGGAAAGCGTGCGCGCCCATGCCGATGTGCTGCGCTTCCGCGAATTGATGGCACAGGCGCGCGAGAACTATGTGCAACACAAGCTGCTGTTCGACCAGGTCAAGCAGCGCGCCGACTCCGGCGTCGGTCGTCGCGTCGATCATGAACTGGCAGGCGGCCGTCTGGCGCTGGCGGAATCCAATCTGCTCACCGAGGCCGCCAACCTGCATGACGTAAGCGTCCGCTATCAGCGTCTGGTCGGCGAACTGCCGCCTGAAGCGCTCAGCCCGGTCAGGTTCGACACCACGGCCCTGCCGGCCAATATCGCCGAGGCGATCAAACTGGCCTACAGCGGCAATCCCGCCTTCAATGCCGCCACCGAGAACATCCGCGCCGCCCAGGCCGACCTGCATGGTCGCGATGCGACTTTCCGGCCGCGCCTGGACTTCCGCGCCAGGGAAGACCTCGGCAGAAACATCGACGGCGTCGCCGGCAGCCGCGCAAATCAGGTCGTCGAACTGTTGCTCAACTTCAATCTGTACAACGGCGGCGCCGATGCCGCCGCCAAGCGCCAATACGCCGAGCGCCTGAATCTAGCCAAGGATCTGCGCGACAAATCCTGCCGCGACATCCGCCAGACGCTGGCCATCGCCAACAACGACATCACGCGATTGAACGAGCAACTGGATTATCTCGGCCGGCATCAGAACGCCATCGCCAAGGCGCGCATCGCCTACCGGCAACAGTTCGAGATCGGCCAGCGCACATTGCTCGATCTGCTCGACATTCAAAACGAATATTTCCAGGCCCGCCGCGCCCAGATCAGCGCAGCACACGAACTCGGCATCGCCCAGGCGCGCACCCTGGCAGGCATGGGTCGCCTGCTGGTGACCTTGCAGATCAGCCGTGACGGCATGCCGATGGCCGAAGAAGCCGCCGCCAACCGCGCCGGAAGCGACCCTGCCGATGTCTGCCCGGCCGAAGCTCCCGGCATGGCACGCTTCGACAAGCAGGCAATTCTTGACGAGGCCCTGCAATCCGGCGCCGCCGCGCCTTTCGTCAGCGACCGCCCGGTTGCGGTCGTACCGCCCCCGCATACGCCGACGGCCGACACGCCCAGCCTGGCGAAATCCTACCAATTGAGCGACGACTGGTTCGCCCGCCAGAACCCGAAGCACTACGTGTTGCAGATGCTGCGCGCCAAATCCGCGCCGGACATCGACGCCTTTGTCCGCAGGCATGACCTGAATGGCTGCCACACCTTCACCAAACAGCACAACGCACAGACCGCGCATGTCCTCACTTGCGGCCTCTACCCGAGCGGAGAATCGGCCGAGAAAGCGGCAGCGCGCATGCCGAAGAAACTGCGTTCCTTCGATCTCGTCCCGATCAGCATCGAAGATATCCTGAAGTCCGCGCAGTCCTGAACGGCGTTCAATGAGCGACACGCAAGACTCGCTGCTGGACTGCCTGCTGCGCGTTGCCCGTCTGCATGATCGGCCGATCACGGCTGCGGCGGCGACGGCGGGTCTGCCGCTGGAGCAGCAGCGGCTCACCCCGTCCCTGTTCGAACGCGCCGCACGCCGCGCCGACCTCGCCAGCAAGCTGGTCAAGCTGCCGCTGGCAGCGCTCGATCCGGCGCTGTGTCCGATCGTGTTGTTGCTGGCCGACGAGCAGGCTGCGGTCTATCTCGGTCGCGACGCGCAAACCGGCGCAGCGCGCCTGCTGTTGCCGGGGGATGCGGCCGAATCCCGCCTCGACTTCGACGCACTGGCCGCGCGTTACAGCGGCCAGGCGATCTATCTACGCCCCGAGTTCCGCTTCGACGAGCGCACGCCCGAGGTCGGCAAGATCAATGCACGGCACTGGTTCTGGGGCGTGCTGCTGGAAAACCGCGCGCTCTACCGAGACGTGTTGCTGGCCTCGCTGCTGATCAATCTGTTTGCGCTGGCGCTGCCGCTGTTCGTGATGAATGTGTATGACCGGGTGGTGCCCAATCACGCCACCGCCACGCTGTGGGCGCTGGCCATCGGCGTCGGCATCGTGTTGCTGGCCGATCTCGTGCTGCGCACGATGCGCGGCTACTTTCTCGATCTCGCCGGGCAGCGCGTCGATGTGCGCATCTCGGCCCTGCTGATGGAACAGGTGCTGGGTCAGCGCCTGGAATACCGGCCGCAATCGGCCGGCGCGTTTGCCGCCAATCTGCGCTCGTTCGAGACCGTGCGCGACTTCCTGACCTCCGCCACGCTGGTGGTGCTGATCGACATCCCGTTTGCTCTGCTGTTCCTGATCTTCATCGCCTGGATCAGCCCGCCGCTGGCGTTGCCGATCCTGCTCGGCGGCGCATTGTTGCTGATCTATGCCTGGACCGTGCAGGGCCGCATGCGCGACCTGACCGAGACCACCTTCCGCGCCGGCGCGCTCCGCAACGCCGCGCTGATCGAGGGCCTGGTGGGCATCGAGACGATCAAGGCGCAGGCGCTGGAAGGCTGGATGCAGCGCAAATGGGAGCGCACCGCCAGTTTCCTGGCCGCCACCTCGCACCATCTGCGCCTGCTCGCCGCCACCACCACGTATGGCGCGCAATGGCTGGTCGGGCTGACCAATGTCGCCATGATCGTCATCGGCGTTTATCTGATCCATGACCACGCTCTCAGCCTGGGCGGCCTGATCGCCGCCTATATGCTGTCCTCGCGCAGCCTCGCGCCGATTGCCCAGGTGGCCGGGCTGATGACGCAATACCATCAGGCCGGCACCGCCTTCCAGGCCCTGCGCGAGATCATGGACAAGCCGCGCGAACGCCCCGCCGGACGGCAATTCGTCAGCCGGCCGCAAGTGCGCGGCGGCATCGAATTCAAGGCAGTGGAGTTCGCCTACCCGAACCAGTCGCTGACTTCGTTGCGCGGCATTTCGCTGCGCATCGAAGCGGGCGAACATGTCGCCATCCTGGGCCGCGTCGGCTCCGGCAAGTCAACGCTGCTCAAGCTCATCCTCGGCCTTTATCAGCCCACCGGCGGCGCCATCCTGATCGACGATGCCGACAGCCGCCAGCTCGACCCGGCCGAACTGCGCCGCGCGATGGGCTATGTGCAACAGGATGTGACGCTGTTCTACGCCACGCTGCGCGAGAACATCGCGCTGGGCGTCAGCGCGGCGAGCGACAGCGATATCCTCGCCGCCGCGCGCGCAGCCGGTATCGACGCCTGGATCGGCCAGCATCCGGAAGGCCTCGACCAGCGTATCGGCGAGCGCGGCGAATCACTCTCCGGCGGCCAGCGCCAGGGGGTGGCCATCGCCCGCGCGCTGGTGCATGACCCGTCCATCCTGCTGCTCGACGAACCCACCGGGGCGATGGACCACGCCAGCGAGGAAACCATCAAACAGGCTTTGCGCCGCCTCGCCGCCGAGAAAACGCTGTTGCTGGTCACGCATCGCACCTCGTTGCTGGACCTGGTCGAGCGCGTCATCGTTATCGACCAGGGCCGGATCGTCGCCGACGGACCCCGCGCCGAGGTGATCGAAGCGCTGCGCCAGGGCAGGGTGGGCAAAGGATGAAACCTCTCGCCGGCCTCTTTGCCGCTCTGCGGCGCGGGCTCGATCGCCTGTTCGACCGCTGGGCGCCTTCCGGCGGGCATGAAGACACCCCGCCCTGGCGCGCCGATGCCGACTGGGCGATGCTGCAACAGGAACCCTTGCGCGCCCGCGCCCTGCTCAAGGTCGGCGCGCTGGCGCTGCTCGCCTTGCTGGTCTGGGCCGGTTTCGCGCAGATTGACGAAGTGACGCGCGGCGAAGGCCGCGTGGTGCCGTCCTCGCAAGTACAGATCATTCAGTCGATGGACGGCGGCATGGTGGCCGAAATATTCGTCCGCGAAGGCCAGCAGGTGCGCGCCGGCGAGCGCGTCATGCGCATCGAGCCGACCCGCTTCGTCTCCTCGCTGCGCGAAAACCAGTCGCAGATTCACGCCCTGTCGGCGCGCGCCGCGCGTCTGCGCGCCATCGTCGAGGGACGCCCGTTCATTCCGCCCGCCGATGTCGAACGCGACGCGCCCGACATCGTGCTGCGCGAGCGCCAGCTCTATGACTCGCAACGCGCCGAAAGCGCCGCCCAGATCGGCATCGCCCGCCAGCAACTCAGCCAGCGCGAACACGAGTTGCGCGAAGCGAGGGCGCAATATTCCCAGACCACCCGCGCCATCGAACTGGCGACGCAGGAGATCAACGCCACCGAACCGCTGCTGGCCACCGGCGCGGCATCGGAAGTCGAACTGCTGCGCTTGAAGCGCGACCTGTCGCGGCTGCGCGGTGATCGTGAACAGTTCAGCGCCCAGATCGCCCGCGTGCAGGCTGCCATAGAGGAATCACAACGCAAGATCTCCGAAGTCGATCTCGCCTTCCGCAATCTGCGCGGCGCCGAACTGGCGGAAACCCAGGCCCGGCTGGGCGGCCTCAACGCAGGCGGCACGGCGCTGGCGGACAAGGTCGAGAAAACCGATATCCGCTCGCCGGTGCGCGGCATCGTCAAGCGCCTGCTGGTCAATACCCGGGGCGGTGTCGTGCAACCGGGACGCGATGTCGTCGAGATCGTGCCGCTCGACGACAGTCTGGTCATCGAAGCCAAGGTGCGCCCGCAGGACATTGCGTTTCTCCGCCCCGACCAGCAAGCCCTGGTCAAATTCACCGCCTACGACAGCGCGATCTATGGCGGCCTCGCCGCCCGGGTGGAAAATATCGGCGCCGACACGGTGATCGAGGAGCAGGGGCCGGGACGCGGCGAAGCGTTCTACATCGTGCGCGTGCGCACCAGTCAGGCCAGCCTCGGCCGCGACCTGCCGATCATGCCCGGCATGGTGGCCGAAGTGGACATCACCACCGGCCGCAAGAGCCTGCTCACCTACCTGTTGAAACCCGTGTTGAGGGCCAGATCGGAAGCCTTCACGGAACGTTGAACCTTGAAACACCTGTTCATCACGTCCGACGGCCGTCTGCATCCGCGCTGGCAGGAGGCCTTTCCCGATGCCGGCGCCGTCGCCGACTTCAGCCGCGCCGACCTGACGCCCTCCACGACCATGATCTGGGCGCGCGAAGACCATCCCCGCCATGTCGATCTGCTGCCTGAACTGCGCGATGCCGGCCGGCCTTTCGTGGTGATTTCCCTGCTGCCCCGGCAGGACAATGCGCTCGCCGCGCTCGCCGCCGGCGCGCGCGGTTACTGCCATGCACTGGCCGCGCCGGCAATGCTGCGCGATGTCGCCGCCGCCGTCAGCCACGGCGGTCTCTGGGTTGGCCCGGAACTGCTCAATCGCCTGATCCACAGCCTGCCACCGGCATTGACCCCGTTCGATCCCGGCGCCGACCCGCACGCCGATCTTGTCCTGCTCACCGAGCGCGAGCGGCAAACGGCGGAATTCGTGGCCCAGGGCTTGAGCAACAAGGAAGTCGCCCGTCGGCTCGACATCACCGAGCGCACGGTCAAAGCCCACCTGTCGGCGATATTCACCAAACTGGGACTGCGCGACCGCCTGCAACTGGCCTTGCGTTTCAAACGCGGCGCATGAGCCGAACCATCTGCCTGTTCCATTCCAGGGGAGGCGGTCGGACGCAGCGGAAAACCCCGCGCCTGCAAAGCCGCGATTGCCGCCGCGTGCCTTGTTGCACGGCAACAATCTCTGTTAGCATCGGCCGCCTATGCATACCGCTCAACACCCATTTTTCCGATTTACCCGGCAGCCCCAGGCGGTCGGGAAAGCTTGATTTGAATGTGTTGACGCAGACGCGTTGAATGAATTCCCGAGAAACCGCCAGCCCGCTGGCGGTTTTTTTCGTTTCGGGCTGGCACCACACCCAGGAGCAAGACATGGCACATATCCGCACCGACGACACCCGCATCGAGCAGAGCGACGAACTGCTCGCTCCAATGCAGATCATGCGTGAACTGAAAGCAAGCGAAGCCGCGCTGAAGTCGACTTTTCAGGCGCGCAACCGCATCCATGACGTGTTGCGCGGCGCCGACGACCGTCTGGTTGTCGTCGTCGGCCCCTGCTCCATCCACGATACCGGCGCCGCGCTGGAATACGCCGGCAGGCTGACCGCGCTGGCCAAGGAACTGGAGCAGGACTTGATCACCGTGATGCGCGTGTATTTCGAAAAACCGCGCACCACGGTCGGCTGGAAGGGACTGATCAACGATCCGCACATGGACGACAGTTTCGACATCAACGAGGGCATGCGCCTGGCGCGCAAGCTGCTGCTCGACATCAACGAAATGGGACTGCCCTGCGGCACCGAATTCCTTGATCTGATCTCGCCGCAGTACATCGCCGATCTGGTTGCCTGGGGCGCCATCGGCGCGCGCACGACGGAATCGCAATCGCACCGGCAACTGGCTTCCGGCCTGTCCTGTCCGGTCGGCTTCAAGAACGGCACCGATGGCGGCGTCAAAATGGCGGTCGATGCGATCAAGGCGGCAACCGCGCGGCATCATTTCGTTTCGATCACCAAATCCGGCCACGTCGCGGTGTTCAAGACTGCCGGCAACGAGGATTGCCACATCATCCTGCGCGGCGGCAAAACGCCGAACTACGACGCCGCCAGCGTCAATTCGGCCTGCAAGGATCTGGCCGGCGCGAATCTGCGCCAGCAGGTGATGATCGACTTCTCGCATGCCAATTCGAGCAAGAAATACGAACGCCAGATCGATGTCGGCCATGACGTCGCCACACAACTCGCGGCCGGCGACAAACGCATCTTCGGCGTGATGATCGAGAGCCACCTCAACCCCGGCCGCCAGGATCTGGTACCCGGCAAGCCGCTGGCGCATGGCGTCTCGGTCACCGACGCCTGCATCGGCTGGGACGCCACCGAGCCGCTGCTGCGCGAACTCGCCGAAGCCGTGCGTGCGCGCCGACTGGTCGCGCCGCGCGAGGAAGAATAAGCCGCGATCTCGCGAGAGCGATTGCGATCGGGACAGCAGGCCGGGCGATAGGCTAGAATCCGCGCCGGCGGGCCTCCCCGCATGGCTAAACCGTCAACCTGGTCAGGTCCGGAAGGAAGCAGCCACAGCGGTCGATACCAGTGCCGGGGGTCAGGCTCGCCACCTCCCGAATTCATGAAATCCCAGAGGAGTTCAGCATGATCCAGGCTCCGCTCATTGCTGCTTATCCACGCGTCCCATGGTTTTCCATCAGACGGGTTGCGCACCTGCCGGCTTTCGTTCCTGTCGACGCGGCCATCACAAGCCGCGCGATGTACTGACCCTTCCGCGCCCCGCATGAGCCACCAAGTCCTCGCCCGCAAATGGCGTCCGCGCAATTTTTCACAACTGGTCGGCCAGGAACATGTGGTCAGGGCGCTGTCCAACGCGCTGGCGCAAGGCCGTCTGCATCACGCCTATCTGTTCACCGGCACGCGCGGCGTCGGCAAGACCACGCTGGCGCGCATCCTGGCCAAATGCCTGAATTGCACTGCGCAAGACCATCCCAGCGCCGAACCTTGCGGCGTCTGCCCGGCCTGCAGCGAGATCGACGGCGGCCGCTTCATTGATCTGATCGAAATCGACGCTGCCTCCAACACCGGCATCGACAACATGCGCGACGTGATCGAAAACGCGCAGTACGCGCCGACCGCCGGGCGCTACAAGGTTTACATCATCGACGAAGTCCACATGCTGTCGAAAAGCGCCTTCAACGCCATGTTGAAGACGCTGGAAGAACCGCCCGGACACGTCATCTTCATCCTGGCCACCACCGACCCGCAGAAAGTGCCGGTCACCGTGTTGTCGCGCTGCCTCCAGTTCAATCTCAAGCAAATGCCGCCGGGCCACATCTCCGGCCATTTGAAGAACGTATTGGAAGCGGAAAACATCCCGTTCGAGTCCGCCGCGCTCGCCCTGCTGGCCCGCGCTGCCGCCGGCAGCATGCGCGATGCGCTGTCGCTGACCGATCAGGCCATTGCCTATTGCAGCGGCCAGGTGAAGGAAGAAGAAACGCGCGCCATGCTCGGCGTCATCGACCAGGCCTATCTGCTGCCGGTGCTTGAAGCGCTGGCCGCGCATGACGGTCCGCGCCTGATGCATGAAGCGGCGGAACTGGCCGCGCGCGGCTTCTCGTTCGATGCTGCGTTGCAGGATCTCGCCGGATTGCTGCACCAGATCGCCCTCGCGCAAAGCGTGCCGGAAGCGGTCAGCGAGGACGCGCCGGAACGCGAGCGCCTGTTCGAACTGGCGCACCAGCTCGACCCGGAGAGCGTGCAACTGCATTACCAGATCGCCACCCTCGGTCGCCGTGATCTGGAATGGGCGCCGGATGAATACGCCGGCTTCAGCATGACTTTGCTGCGCATGCTGGCGTTTGCGCCGGGCGAGGCGCCGGTCGCGCGCGCGCCTGTTCCCGTTGCAGAGCCGGCCGGTTCGCCGCAACGCTCGGCCGCAGCAGCATTGAGCGCGCTCCGCCCCGCGAGCCCGCCCCGCGCGCAGCTTGCCATCGCTGCCGCGAATGAGCCGCTGCCCGCCGCTCGATCGGAAGCAGCGCCCCCTGCCACCCTTTCTGTCGCCGCCCCCGGTCTCGTCACGCCAGCCAGCCTGGAATGGCGTCCGCTCGCCGAAAGTCTGCCTGGCCTGGTACGACAGCTCGCCATGCAATGCGAGCAGGTCGAACGCAGCGAGACCGCGCTGCGCCTGTGCCTGCCGGAAAGCCAGAAAGCGCTGCTCAACAGCGTCGGCGACAAGCTGCGTGCGGCGCTGGCGGAAAAACTCGGCAGCGTCATCAAGATCGAAATCGACCTGGTCGCGGACACCCGGCAATCGCCCGCAGCCGCGCGCGCGCGCGAGCAGGCTGTGCGCCAGAGTCAATCGGAACAGGCCATCCACGACGACCCGTTTGTTCAAACCCTGGTGCGCGAATGCGATGCCACCCTCACCCATATCCGCCCGCGCGACGCGGCTGCGGCATGACTTTTTGAAAGGCGACAAATGATCAAAGGCGGCATCGGCAACCTGATGAAACAAGCCCAGCAAATGCAGGAGAACATGCAGAAGCTGCAAGCCAAACTGGCGGAAATGGAAGTTGAAGGCGAATCCGGCGCCGGACTGGTCAAGGTCATCATGACCGGCAAACATGATGTCAAGCGCGTCAGCATCGACCCTTCGCTGCTGGCCGACGACAAGGACATGCTGGAAGACCTGATCGCAGCCGCCGTCAATGACGCGGTGCGCAAGGTCGAAGCCTACAGCCAGGAAAAAATGTCCGCCGCCACTGCGGGGCTGCCGCTACCGCCAGGATTCAAACTGCCCTTCTGACCCTTTCTCGGGCGGCTTTTCGATACCCGTTTTCCAGCCGGTCGCGACGGGTTTGAATCCTGGATCGACACTTTCCGGCATCGTCCGGCGATCTTTCCATCCCGCCATTCGACCCGCCAGTTCACAGACTTGCTCTTCATCCACGCCTCACGGCGATTCCGCATGACGCGATGGCATCCGGCCATAAGCCTGATATCCGGCCTGATTCTTTCAACCACGCTGCACGCCGGGCAGGCACTCACCCTCGGCGTGCCTGCATTCCAGCCCAAGCCGGAGATGCTGGAGCGCTTTCATCCTCCGGCCACCCCTCCGAGCCAGCGGGCGGGAAACACACGCATCCGACTGGCAGTGCTGGAACAAAGCGGCATGTCGGCAGCCATGACCACGCATGTCAGTATGGAAAACGGTCGGGAAATGCCCTATCCGGCGGTGGCGGAACTGTCGAGCACACTGCGCCCGGCGCCATTAGACCAGGCGCCTGAATTTTCGCTGCCGGATGTCTTGCGCAAGTACCAGGTTTCTTTGCTGATCGCGCTGGCAGGTCTGATCATCATCGTTCTGCTGGTGGCCGCGTTGGCGCGACGCAATCGTCAGCTTCAAAACGTGCTTGGCGAACGAGAACGCGCCAACGAGCGGACACGCGCTTCGGAAACCCTGCTTCGCAAGCTGTTCGAGCTTCTCCCTGTCGGCATCACCCTGACCGACCGCCTGGGTCGCATCATCGATTGCAATGCCGCCGCCGAACGCATGCTGGGCATCGGCAAGGCCGAGCACCTGGCGCGCGACTACCAGGGCAAGGACTGGCGGGCCTACCGGCCGGATGGCAGCGTCATGCCGCCGGCTGAATACGCCGGATCGCGCGCGCTCGCCGAGCGGCGCGAGATCCTCGGCGTCGAAATGGAGTTGCGCACGCCCAAAGGCAGAGTCTGGCTGCAAGTCAATGCCACCCCCTTCGAACACCAGGATTACAACCTGCTCGTCACCTATGCCGACATCAGCGAGCAGAAACGCGCCGTCGCCTCGCTCGCCCTGGCAGTAAGCGTGTTCGAGCATGCGCGCGAAGGCATCATGATCACCGATGCCAAGGGAACCATACTGGATGTCAACACGGCTTTCAGCACGATTACCGGATACAGCCACGACGAAACAGTCGGCCGCAATCCCCGCCTGTTGCGTTCAGGCCGGCATGATCGCGAGTTCTTCACCAACATGTGGCGCGCGCTGCGCGAGCAGGGCGAGTGGGTCGGCGAAGTGTGGAACCGTCGCAAGAACAGCGAAATCTTCGCCGTGCTGCAAACTGTCAGCGCAATCCGCGACGACAACGGCGAGATCACGCGCTACCTGTCGCTGTTTTCGGACATCACCCAGATCAAGGAACATCAGCGCCAACTGGAGCACATCGCCCACTATGACTCACTTACCGGATTGCCGAATCGCCTTCTGCTGGCCGACCGCATGCGCCTGGCCATGGCGCACAGCAAGCGCAGCGGCGAAATGCTGGCGGTCTGCCTCATGGATCTGGATGGTTTCAAACCGGTCAACGACAACCTTGGACACAAGGCTGGCGATGCCGTGCTGCAGGAAATTGCCCGCCGCCTGCTCGATTCGGTGCGCGCCGACGACACGGTGGCGCGCATGGGCGGTGATGAATTCGCGCTACTGCTGGGCGGCTTCAGGAATGCCGAGACCTGCGATCTCCTTCTGCGCCGCCTGCTCGACTCCATCGTGCAGCCGTTCTCCCATGAGGGCAAACCGATCCGCGTCTCCGGCAGCCTCGGCGTGACTTTCTACCAGGGCGACGAGACCGACGCGGACCAGTTGCTGCGCCATGCCGACCAGGCCATGTATGTCGCCAAGGAAAGGGGCAAGAACCGCTTCCACATCTTCGATACCGCTGTCGAATTGCGGCTGCGCGCCAACCAGGGCCTCTATAAGCGCATCGTGACCGCCCTGGAAAAGGGCCAGTTCTGTCTTTACTACCAACCCAAGGTGGATTGTCGCAATGGCCGCATCACCGGCATGGAGGCGCTGATCCGCTGGAACCATCCCACGCTGGGCATACGCGGCCCGGCCGAATTCATCCCGATCATCGAACATGACGACATGATCATCCGGCTGGGCGACTGGGTGATCGCGGAAGCCCTGCGCCAGATGGAAGCCTGGCGCCTGGCCGGGCTTGATCTTGCGATCAGCGTCAACGTCACGGCGCGTCAATTCGTGCATGGCAGCTTCGGCGAGCGGCTGCGGGCAATGCTGTCGGCCTACCCGCCGGAAGCAGCCGGCCGCTTTGAACTCGAACTGGTCGAAACCGCCGCGCTGGATGACATCAACGCTGTCAGCCTTGCCATGGCACAGCAACATGACCAGGGCGTCCGCCTCGCGCTCGACGACTTCGGCACCGGCTATTCCTCGCTGATTCAGCTCAAGCGGCTTGACGTGGATGTCCTCAAGATCGACCAGACCTTCGTGCGCGACATGCTTGACGATCCCGGCGACCTCGCCATCGTGCAAGGCGTCATTGGCCTCGCCGCAGCCTTTCATCATCATGTGGTTGCCGAAGGCGTGGAGACCACGGAACAGATCCTCATCCTCCTCGAACTCGGCTGCGAGATCATGCAGGGTTACGCCATCTCCCGTCCGATGCCGGCCGAGAAGGTGTTTGGCTGGGTGCGCGAGTTCCAGCCCGATCCGCGCTGGCAACTGGCCAGTGATCATTTCCCCTCGCGCGGCGACTTTGATCTTCTGCTGATGGAAGTCACCCACCGGCACTGGCTGGAACGCTGGCTCGACGGGAACCTCGCCGATCCCGACCTCCCCGCCACGGCGCTCGATGAATGCGGATTTCACAACTGGTGCGAGAACGACGGACTGCGTCGTTACGGCGCCCACCCCGAGTTTCCGGCCATCGATCAGGCTCACCGTGAAGCACATCGCCTGGCGGAGTCGCTGGTTTCCGCCTATCGAACCGGCGATGCAGAGACGATCCATCTCGCCAGGCAAGCACTTGTGGAGGCCAGCGACCACCTGCTCGAACGGATGCATAATTTGCGTCTGGCGCTGTCCGCCAAACCCGTCAGACATTCATTTCGGCCGCAGATGGAGATGCAAACGTGAGCACACCGTATCAGCCCCTGATCTGGAATGACGGCTACGCCACCGGCGTGGTCGAAATCGATGAACAGCACATGATTCTGGTCCATACCCTGAACGAAGCCGGCAGCAAGCTCTCCCGCGACGCCAGCCCCGAACTGTTCAAACAGATCACTCAGGATCTGCTCAGCTATGCCCTCTACCACTTCGATACCGAAGAGGAACTGATGCAGGAATATGGCTACGCCGAAGAAACCGACGAGGCGATGAATCGCCACCTTGAACAGCATCGAGGCTTCTCGGCCAAGGTGCTTGCGGTCCGCGAAAGCCTCAAGAGCGGCTTGCCCGTCGCCGCTGACGACATCCTGAATTTCCTCAATACCTGGCTGGTCAACCACATTCTCAACACCGACAAACGCCTCGGCGCCTTCATCATTGCCAAGCGTTCCGGCTGGTGAAACAGGCGTTTTCCGAATGCGGAGCTCCGGACCGAAGTCGTCAGCATCAAAGATTGATGATCACCGCGCGCAAGAGATGGACACCAACCCGACCTCCGAGTAATCAGATGCCCAATCCATTACCTGCGCCAGGAGCCGTTCCTGGATTGCCGTTACCCGATTTTTCGCTGACTCGTCAGCACGCCATTGACCGCTTGCATTGCTTGCCGGAGGGTTGGACATGAAACGGCATATAGCGCTTGCATGCGGAATCGGACTGCTGTGGGGCGGAACTGCGCTGGCATTCCTGCGCGCGGCGCCCGACGTTCTGCCGGTCGAGCCATCAGAGTCAT
>CAMDGQ010000068.1 GCA_945897955.1 Tepidiphilus sp. J10
CTGCGCCGCCTCGGCGGCTTGCCCAACGTGATCAACCATCTGGCTTGGTCCCCCGGCAGCCGATGGCTGGCGGCCAGCCTGGGTGCCAACAATGGTCTGCGCGTGTACGACGCCGCCCGCGGCATCGAGAGCGGCCGCGACGCCGACTATGGCGGCAAGTCCTACAGTGTCCACTTTAGCCCCGACGACAACCGCCTGGTAACCACCTGCTATGATGGCCTTGTGCGTCTCTACGTCCTGGAGGAAGGCCAGCCGCACTTGCGCAAGACGGTCCGACCTGCGGGGGGCCAGCGCCCCTACGCCGCCCGCTTCTCCCCGGACGGGCGCCTGATCGCGGTGGGCTTCGCCGATAGCAGCGCCGTGCGGGTGCTGGACAGCCAGACCCTGTCCGAGGTGGCCCGACCCGATAGCGCGGGGGTGGGAAATGGCAATCCGTACAGCGTCGCCTGGAGCGCTGACGGCCGCCACCTGCTGGCCGGCGGGCGCTGGCAGGTGAACGGCAAGCACCCACTGCTCCGCTGGCGGGTGGCGGACTGGGGCCCGGAGGCCGACCTGCCGCTGAGCGACAACACCCTCATGGATCTGGCTCCCCTGCCCGACGGTAGCCTGCCCGACGGCGGCCTACTGTTCGCCGCCCAAGACCCAGTCTGGGGCGTGCTGGACCGGGAAGGCCGCGAGGTGCTGCGCCGCGCCGGCGCGTTAGCCGATCTGCGCGGACGAGGGGATGAGTTGCGCCTGTCGGCCGACAGTCGCCGGGTGCGCTTCGGCTATCAGGAGTGGGGCCAGGACGCCCGCGTCTTCGACCTGGCCACCCGCGCCCTGGGCACCGACGCCCCCGAACTGGCCGCCGCCCGCACCGAGGCGCCGGGCCTGAAGATCGCGGGCTGGAAGAACACCACCGCCCCCAGCCTGAACGGCCGCCCGCTGCCCCTGAAGCCCTACGAGCGGTCCCGCAGCCTGGCCATCGCCGCCGACGGTCGTCACTTCGTGCTCGGCACGGAGTGGTTGTTGCGCCGCTACGACCGCGACGGCGACGAGCAATGGCAGAAACTGGTGCCCGGCGTGGCCTGGGCGGTGAACCTGAGCGGCGACGGCCGCTTTGTGGTGGCCGGCTACGGCGACGGCACGATCCGCTGGCACCGTTTCTCGGATGGCCAGGAGGTGCTGGCCTTGTTCCCCCACGCCGACCGCAAGCGCTGGATCGCCTGGACGCCGGAAGGCTTCTACGCCGCCTCCGGGCCAGACGCGGAGGAACTGATGGGCTACCACCTCAACCGGGGCAAGGACCAGGCGGGCGAATTCGTCAGCGCCCGCCAGTTGCGCGAGCACTACTACCAGCCCGGCCTGATCAGCCGGCGGCTGGATGCCGACGGCGACAAGCTGCTGGCCAAAGCCGTGGCCAAGTTGGGCGATGTGCGGAAATTGCTGGCCGGGGCCGCTTCGCGCACGCCCCTGGTGAAAGTCGTCGGCAAGACCGAGGTCCAAGGGGAGGAGGAGGTGACGATCAGCGTCAAGGTCACCGACCGGGGCGGCGGCATCGGCGGCCTGGTCTATTACCTCTGTGATCCGGAGTGCCAGCCCATGGCCGGACGGCAGGCGGGGGCGATCGCCGATGCTACCGACAGCCGGTCATTTCCCTTGCCCGGCCGGCCGACCCAACCCTACCGTATCGAGGTCGCGGCCTTGAATCGCGCCCTTGTGGAAGGCCCAAGACAGCGGGTTTTGGCCACGCTGACCGGCCCCGTCAGCGATACCGCGCTGCACATTCTTGCCGTGGGCGTCGAGAACTACCGGTCACCCGGTCTGAAACTGAAACACAGCGTCGCCGACGCCCGGGCTTTGGCGGCCGAGATTGCCGCCAAAGCCCGGCCGTTGTTCAAACGCGGGGTGAGCGCGCCCGTGGTGCTTCAGGACCAAGAGGCCAGCCTGGCGGGGATTGAACAGGCCTTCGCCGAACTGAAGCGCCGCATCAAGCCCGCCGACACCCTGGTGATCTTTCTGGCCGGACACGGGGAAGCGTCCAACGATCGCTACACCTTCCTCCCCTGGGACTTCAAGAGGGGAGCGGCGGGGCCGGCTGGCGAAGGCTTGAACGAGGCGCGCTTGCGCAAGCTGCTGGAGCAGAGCCCAAGCAAGACCCTGTTGCTGCTGGACACCTGTGACGCCGGCGGGGCTGTCGAGATGATCAAGGATTCCTATGTACGCCTCTATCGCATGAGCCAGCACGCGGTGATCGGCGCCAGCCGCCTCGGTCAGTTCGCCCAAGAGGGCTACCAGGGTCACGGCGTATTCACCGCGGCACTTCTACGGGTATTGAAACAACAGGCAGATGACGACACTGACAGGAGATTGCGCGTAACCGAGCTGCGTGTGGATGTCGAAAAAGAGGTAAGACGCATCATCCGTGAAATGGGTAACAACTACCTGCAATCGGTAACCGGCTTTCTAGGGAGCGCCGATTTCCCCGTTGTAATGCGTTGATTTCGATTAAAAAACAGAGCTCTCTGGTTTTTGGAGCTTCATATAACCAAGGAGGAAACCATGCCCATCGATAACACCAGCCACCACCTTTTCTGGCCAAGGGCTGCTGCGATCCGGGCGACTACTTCAGCCTGTTTCGCAACTCGGCACTGGAGCGCAAGTCCGAGTTCGTCTGCTTCAGCGATCACGTGGTGACCATGTTCGACGACCACGACCAGGTGCGCCGGGGCAATGCCAATGCACGTTTTTGCGGCGATCATGAAAACAATGGCTATGCGCACCTGAAGGCGGTAATGGGCCTGAACCTGTGCTCGATGGGCATCGCGTGCCTCTACTACGGCAGCGAGCAGGCCTTTGACGGCGCCGGCGACAACGACCGCTTCCTGCGCGAGTGCATGTTCGGCACCGCTTCGGCACCCTGCAAAGCAACGGCCGCCACTTCTTCAACGAAGACCACGAAATCTACCGCTTCGTCGCCGAGGTCTGCGCCCTGCGTGACAAACATCTGGCCCTGCGTCGCGGCCGCCAATACCTGCACGAGAGTTCCGAAACCGGCGCACCCGGCAGCTTCGGTCTGCCGCGCATGATCGGCGGCCAGATACGTTCGGTGGTGCCCTGGTCGCGCTTGTTCGACGATAAGGAAGTGCTGTGCGCCATCAACACCGACGCCAACCAGCCGCGCGCCGCCTGGGTGACTGTCGATGCCAGCCTGCAAGGCGGCCGGGCGGCGCTGACCTGCCTGTACTCCACCGACGCGGCGCAAATCGGCGTTGGCGCGCCGGTCGCGGCGTACAACGGCCGGGCGGTACACATTCAAATTCCGCCGGGTTCCACCGGGCGGCTTTGCGGTGTTTGCTTGAAGCGAAACTTCATATCGGGTCTTTAGAAAAACTGTTCGGGGTGTTCAATGACGGAGCCACGCAAGATCAATGTGATGATATCCAGCCGCGTCCAGAGTCGCTTCAAGGACGCCAAAACCCGCAAGCAGGTGACGCTGGGCGCGGCGCGCGCCGCGCTCAAGGCTGCGCTGGAAGCGGAGTTGCTGTTTGGCCAGCCGTTGTTCGAGGTCTGGCTTTCCGACGACTCCGAGGACCAATCAAGTGGCCGTACCGAGCCGGCCCTGGAAGGCTCGCTGAAGCAGGTGCGTGCCGCCGACATCGTGCTGGTGCTCTATAACGGCGAGGCGGGTTGGGCTTTTCCCAACCACACCCGGGGCATCTGCCATCTGGAGTTTCTCGAAGCCTGGAACAAGGAACGGCCGAAGCTGGGAATCGTGCGCATCGGCTCGCCGATCAAATCTAAACGCAAGTCGGCAGCACCGCAGGACGCAGCCAGGGCGCAGGCCGAGGATGAACGTGACAAGGCATTCCGCCAGGATGTCGAGGAACATCGCGTGCCCATTTCGGCAAGCGCCGCCAGCGTCGAGGAGATCGTCACATTCGGCAAATTGAAAGTGCGCGAAATTGCCGTCGAGCTGCTCGTATTGGGCCGGCTGGAAGCCAGCCGCGCGGCCTATTCCGAGGGCGCACCGCTGGACTGGAGCCGTCTCGACTTCGCCAGACGAAAGCAGCAAATGGAAGACGCCATCGGCACCTATTTCGAGAAGGTGGAACTGAATCCGATGGTCAAGGGGTTGCCGCAAGGACATGTGCGCACCCTGTCGCCGGGAGCGCCGGTCCTCTTCGTCTGCCACGGCATTCCGGCGGCGATGAGCGTGGCTGCCGCGCGCGAAATGGTCGGTCAGCCTTTCCTACGCGATCACGAGTACATGGCCAAGGCCAGGAGCCGAGCCGACAAACCCATCGGCCCGGTGCATCTGATCGCCTGCACCCGGACGGTGACTGAGTCGCAGGCTATTCGCCAGTTGGGCTTTCCCGATGCCACCATCGTCAAGACGCGGTTTGGCGTCTATGTGGCCGACCATGTGCAGATGATCCAGATGGTGTTTCTGGCCGATTGCAACGATGCCGGTGCGACTCGCGACGCAGTGGCCGCTTTCTTCGAATGGCTGCACAACGCAGAGGAAGAACGCCGGTTTTGCCAGCGCGCCGAGGGACGCCGGCTGATCGTGCAGACCATGATCGATTTGCAGCAGCCGCTGCCATGAACGCGCGTTCCCAGGATAAGGAGAACCTCAGGTGAAGCTCTTCATCACTTATGCAAGCGATGATCGGCCTGTCGCGGATGAACTCGCGGTGCGCCTGCGCACCGAAGGGCATACCGTGTTCATGGACAAGGACAATCTGCCCGAGGCCGAGGGCTACGACGCCGCCATACGCGAAGCCATCGCCGAATGCGACGTGTACGTTTTCCTGATCTCGCCGAATTCGCTGAAGGCAGGCCGCTACACGCTGACCGAGATGAAGCTGGCGCGCGAACAGTTTCCCAATCCGCATGGTCGCGTGCTGCCGGTGATGATCGCGCCGACGCCTTTTCGCGATATTCCGGCCTATCTGAGCGCGGTGACGGTGTTGCAGCCGGAGGGCAACACGGTTGCCGAAACCGTGGCGCGCATCGGCGAGATGGAAGGCCGCCGCAAGCAGTCGCGTTGGTTGCGCATGTCCATTTATGCCGGCGTTCTGATGGCGCTGGTGGCAGGAGCGGTCTGGTTGTCGGGAAATGGGAACCAAGAGAACGGCGATACCGAGCCCGTCGCTGCATCCTGCCGGCTTGCCGTCGAGTTGCCGCCAGGAATGGTCGAGGCCGGTCTGGCCATGGATGTCACCACGCCAGCGGGGACACAGGCCTATGTGCTGAGCGCCAGCCTAATGTCGCTTGAACTGGCCTCCGTTTCCCGAGATAAGGGTGAAGCCTGGGCTATCCTGCTAAGAAGCAGGGATGGTTCCGAACTTGGAAAAAAAGAAATGACCGGCTGTCCGGCATCCCGAACGCGGATCGATTTTGGAGAGGGCTATGCACTGGAATTGGCGCCGAAATAAGGGGTCCGGGCAATGGCTGATGTTTGCGGCCGCCATCGCCGGTTTGCCTGGGTTGTTGCCTACTCATGCCTGGTCGGCAACCAACATTTCCGGCCGGGTACTGGATTCCATCACAGAACAGCCGCTTGCCGGCGTTCAGGTTTCGGTGAGCCGTGGCGGAACCCCGCTCGCTTCCGGCAGTAGCGCAAACGATGGCGTTTTCCAGTTGCTGGTGGATATTCCGCTCAAGCCGGAGCCGGTCGCGCTGGGACTTTCCGTCGATCTGCCCGGCTACGACAAGGGAACGCAACAGGTGTTCGTCACCGCCGGCAAAGCGAATCAAGACAGTTACCGCTTCCGCCTGTTGCGTAACGAGGCCAGGGGCTGCAACCCGACCTGGGCCAGGACCATCGTGGTCGGCCATGTACGGCCGCCGACCTCGGCAACGGCAGACCTCAGATTGACGGAGCGCATCGGCGAGGTGCTTGAGTACGATCTGTTGGCGGAAGTGCAGAAGGTGCGCCTGCCAACTGCGCAGCAGCCCGTGGTGCTGCCCTGTCCGGACGCACGGCCGAAGAACCTGGCCGAGCAGCCCTTCTGGGCCAAGGCGCTCAAGGCCGATGCCTTCATGGTGGGGGCCGCGGAACCGGTGAACAACAAATTCCGCGTCGATCTCCAGGTCAGCGCGCGGGATGGCGAGGCCGCAAAGCCGAGCCGGGCGACCACGCCCCTTTTGAATCTGGATCGACCCGAATCGGCAAATCTTGGCCATGCGGCCATGGAGCCCATCGTGTTTGCGCTGCTCACTGCCTATGACAGGGAAAAGCGTTACGCCGAGTGCGTCGAATTTGCCGTGGCGGCGCAGCGCCTGCTCGGCGCAAACCCCAAGCTGGCCGAGCAGCGCCAAGCATGCCAGGCCAGGTTGCCGAACAACGGACTGGTCAGTGGAGGTGGGCAATGAATACCCCGTGCGGCTGCCGCCGCTTCTCCCTTCTGGCCGTCTGGCTGTTTACGTTGCTGTTCATCGGATGGTCGCCTTTTGATGGGTTCGTGCCGAGTGCGCGTGCGGGCATGCCGCTGGATATGGAACGCGAACTCAGCCTTTTGCGCGATGGTCAGGTCAAGATTCATATCAGCGGGGCGCGCTATCGGTATGCCGTCTTCACTTACGAAGACCCCGATCAGACCGGCCTGGGCAATGCGTTGGCCACCATCATCAGCCATGACCTGCTGGTCAACGGCAAGGTAAGTTCACTCGGTGTGCTGCGTTATCTGGGCGATCTGGGCAAGTCCAGCGACGAGAAGCAGCTGCGCTATTTCGAAAAAGTCGAGCCGCTGATCGAATCGCAAGGCGTTCAGGTCGCCGTCTGGGGCGTGATTCGGCGTACCGAAGGCGGCGTGAGGATAGATAGCTACGTGCAACTGTCGCCCTCCGTCATGCAGAAGACCTTCAGCTTCACGTTCCGGCCGCGCGAGATGGGCGGCGCGCCCCTCGTCCACCGGGTGGGTCCGGATCGTCTGCAGGTTCAGCGGCGCAGCTTTACCGATTCGGAAGTTCAACGCCTACTCAATGTCGCTGAAAATCTGGACAGCTTGCGCTCAGCGCCGCGCGACAACGCGCCGGTTGCCACTCCGCTGCCGCTCGGCAAGGTGCATTACCTGATCGAGCGTCGTGGCGATTGGGTGAAGGTCGCTATTCAGGGTGGAAAATCGGGCTGGTTGCGCACAAAAGGTTTCTGCACCGATGTCTGCACGTCCTTGCTTGATGTTTCGCAATTTGCTGCGGAATTGATGGCCTACGACGAACACGAATATCGCATTCCCGCGCGCAGGAGTTCGCTGGCCGACGATGCGAGGGTTTTCATCGATCAACTGCTGGCAGTTGATGCCCTCAACCGCGCATCTCCGATCGAAGCCGAGCAGGAGGCCTTGGCCATCCTCAAACCCTGGTGCGATCCGCAGTCCGGTGTACCTTCACCCGGCGGCGGCGCCACTTGCAACCTGCGCGCCTTGATCCAGATCGTGGGCCCAGGCAAGAAGGCTGCCGCGCTGGGAGACAGACGTCCGCTGGAACGAGAGCGCATCGGAGCCATTGTCAGCCAATTGGCCAGAGATTCCCTGGCAGACCCGCGCCATGTGCCGACTCTCAGCAATCTCTCCGCCCTTTTCGGCTGGCTGGGTGACAACGAGCGCGCCAGTCTCGCCGCACAGTTGGCGCAGAGCGCCAGACAGGATGTCCGGTGAAGCCATTGTTCGAAATGGCGGGTGTCTGGGAAGTGGTCCATGGGCATGGCGGAATGCCGGCAATGTGTGCGTCCAGGACGATTTCTCGATAGCAGCCGGCATGCAGGGACAAACCGGCGTCATCTTCTCCGCCCTGATCGCAGCCGTTTTGCTCGCTTTTGGCATGGCCTGGCTGGTGGCCGGACTGTATCGGCGGCGCATGGTCGCACTGATGCGCAGTGGGCCGATTCAGGGCGCTTCTCAGGTTGAAACGCGCGAAGCCTTCAACATGCCGGCTGAACGCCCGCTGGCAGTGCTCGACGCCGTGGCGAACCGGCGCTCGCAAACGCGTTTCCTGCTTGCGCTCAGCGGACTAAGCCTGCTCATTGGCTTAAGCCAGTCCTGGCTGGCCATCACGTTTATATATGACGACCGGGAGTTCTCCTTCAACCGCTGGCTGGTGCTGGGCATCGTCTATGCCTGGCCGATGGTGCTGGGCTGGGGGCTGGTGTTGCGCTGGTCCTGGGGCCGTGTGCTGCTGGCGATACTGGCTTATGTCGCGGGCCTGACCGTGCTGGCGATGCTGCGTTCGGAAGTCGATCAGACACTGACCGACGTGTTGTCCTGGCTGCTCGTCGTGGTTGCCCTGCCCATCGTTATCACCCTGCTGATCAGTATCAGCGGGCGCATCCGCGCTGTCGCGCCGTACCTGCTGCCGATATTTTTGCTGTTGTCCATCGCCTCGGTGCTGGTGCTGCAAAGGATGGCTGCCAGCAGCAGCAATCCGCCCGCCTGGGTGTACCCGATTCTGGATCTGATGGGCGCGACCGGCACGATTCTGTTCTTCACCTTCGCACCCTGGCTGCTGCTCGCCTGGCCGACGTATGCGCTCGGTCGCGGGTTGGCCCGGGCCTATCGCGAAAAACGCTTCTCGGATCTGACTTACCTGTTCGCTGCTTACTGGTTTGTCGTTCTGGTCTCCAGCACCTTTCCAGCGGTCGAAGGGGTCGGCGCGGCCGGACTCACCCAGTTGCTGCCCTGGTTATGGATTCCCGTCGCTCTGGCGCTGGCGCGTGACTGGCTGAAGCCCACCGTTACGCCGCCCACCCTGCTGGTGCTGCGCGTATTCCAGCGCGACACGGCGGTGGAGCGCCTGTTCGACCGCGTGGTGGAACGCTGGCGTCTGACCGGCAACACGGTGCTGATCGCCGGCACCGATCTGGTCAGTCGCACGCTCGACCCGGATGAGCTGTTCGCTTTTCTCAACGGCCGACTGGCCGAACGCTTCATCGCCAGCGAGGCGGAAGTGCCGCGCCGCCTCGCCGAACTCGACCTCGCACCCGACCCGGATGGGCGCTACCGGGTCAATGAATGCTATTGCTTCGACACCACCTGGCAGGCTGCCCTGCACGCACTGGTGCGGACGAGCGACGTGGTGCTGATGGACCTGCGCGGCTTCCGTGCGGAGAACAGGGGCTGCCGATTCGAACTCGGCGTGCTCGCGCAATCGCCGCATTTGCGCCGGGTGGTGCTGCTGCGCGACGCCGCCACCGATCTCGACGCCGCCACCATGGACCTGGCCGGCGCGCCGGCCGAACGCTTCATTTGGCTCGACGCCGGCCGGCTCGATGGCGGCAAGACCCGGCAGGTGCTGGCGGCACTGTTCGGCGAGGCGGCAGAAGGCAGGAAAAGCCTGCGGGCAGTTGAGTTCGACAGGGACACTTGAAATGTCTGCCCTGTTCGGCGCTGAGGTGCAGCGGGTGTTGAACCGATCGTCCGGTCCCGCCGAAGGCGGCATATCAATATTTAGCGCAGCGATTTTGTGGGCAATTCAATCAGGTACGGAAAATCAGATGGTGCCTTGTCGGTGAACAATGCTTTGTAACGTGTGATTCAAACTAATGCATCGGAGAACTACATGAACATTCCCCATACCACTTTTGCGCAATCAACGATGTCTTTATTGGCGATGTCCTGGGCCTTGATAGGTGGATCGGCCCTGGCCGAAGCGCCTGCCAGCGTTGGCGCCAATTGGAAGATCAACGGCAACGGCTACCCGGGTGACCTGGCGATCAGCCAGGCAGCCGACGGAAGACTGACCGGTTCGGTCTATGGTCAGACGATCGAGGGCTATTACTCTCCTGGGGCCGGCAACCTGGCTTTTGTGCGCTACCAGAGTGGCAAGCCCTATCAGGTGTTCATCGGAACCGTTTCGCCAGGAAAGCTTGGTGGCCAGTTCTACCCCCTAGGTCCGGATGGCGGCGCCACCCCTGGTCGCTTGAGTTACGACTGGTCGGCCACCCTGGTGCCCGCGTTTATCGGCCCTGGTGTGGTTACGGGTACGGCTATCGTGCCGCCACCGCCACCTCTGCTTTTCTCCGGCCATACGGTGACGCCGGCACCCGCGGTCAACGTCGATCCGCAGACTGAGGCTACCGTTGTCGCTCAATGTCCGGCAGGCAAAGTGGTCAGCGGTTACTCAAGAGTCAGACCCTATATCGCCGCTGGGGCCTACATCATCGAAGCGACACCTACGCAGGACGGCAGCGGTATGCGATTCACCGCGTACAACGGTGCTCTGCTCAACGTGAACGAGAACCCGGGGCTCAGGCACATCGAAGCCATCTGCATCGACCGGCCGGAAGGTTACGAGATCACTTTGCAGGGCCAGGCTTTGTCGGCAGGCCAACGCGCGGTGGTGGAAGTCGGTTGTCCGGCCGGCAAGGTACTGATCGGTGGAGGTACGCGTACCCAGCGGACGGTGTACACCGCAGCCAGCGGACCGCGTGCGGACGGCGGCGCCTGGCAGGCTCATTTTCGCAATGACCTCAAGTTGCCCGGGGGAAGCCTGGCCCAGGTGTTCGGCATCTGCGTATCCGACCGCTATGCTGGCGCGCGTAGCCTGGTTTCTTCTCCTGATGCCAATGTCGGCCAGGGCGGCATTTTGGTGGCACCCCCTCTGTCATGCAATAACTGGAAGGGGCTTTCGGCCGGAGTGCACAGCAGCGCTACCACCATCGGCCATACCGGACCCAGCCTCGACAGCAATGGCAGTGCGTGGGGTGTCAATATCAGCAACCAGGAGGCCGATCTGGCCACAGTGGGCTTGCGCGCGCTATGTGGAAGCTTCCAGTAATCAGCTGATAAACGTCTGGCTGTCTATCGCTCCATATCGACGCCAGCGAGAATCCGACCATCGCAAGAGGAGATTCCCAATGATCATGGCCAAGGTCCATCTTTCCTACACTGTGCTTGATCACAAGGCTAAGCATGGGGCGGTTTTTGATTGGCGAATCGCCACCGCAATCACAAAAGTCAGGCCAGCGCATTTCACCGCTTTCTAATTCATGGCCAGAATCTTTCTCTCCTACCGCCGCGACGACAGTGCTGGCTTTGCCGGCCGATTGTCGGATGCGCTGGAAGTGCAATTTGGCGCCGGTGCTGTGTTTCGGGATGTGGACGATATCAAACCGGGCGAGGATTTCGTCAAGGCCATTCAAGCCCATCTGCACAATGTAGGCGTCGTGCTGGTGATGATCGGCCCGCACTGGCTGGCTAACGTCGGCGGGCAGAATCGCCTGGACGATCCGGATGATTTTGTCCGCCAGGAAATTGAAGCGGCGCTGGCGTCAGACAAACCAGTCATCCCCCTGCTGGTGGGTGGCGCGCTCATGCCGGGCGAAGCCAGCCTGCCCGAATCAATATCAGGTCTGGCTCGCAAGCAGGCTGTCATGCTTTCGGATGGCAACTGGCGAGGCGATTTGGAAAAGTTGGTGGTGGGCTTGCGCGCCGTGTTACCAGACACTAACAGTTTCAAATCCGGAAGACGCAAGCTGATTCTGGGACTGGCGGGGAGTGGCGCGGGATTGTTCCTGTTGGCGCTGGGTATCTTGAACTGGCGGCGTCAAGCGCTGCCGGAGCCAGCGCCTATTCCCGTTATCGACATCAGTGGACGCTGGACTGCCCGGGTCAAATATGACTGGGGCGATGAATTCGATGAAGTATTCGAATTCAAGCGCCTCGCAGGACGGCTGCATGGAAGCGCCAGCTACCTCAAAGGCCGCCTGATTATTGAGGAGGCAACACTTGAAGGCGAGTGGCTGAGCTTCATCACCCGCAGCCAGGAAATGCTGGGCAGCGACAATCCCTACAAAGTGGTTACCCATCGCTATAGCGGCCGCGTCAAAGACGACGAAATCCAGTTCACGCTTGAAAATACCGGCGGCTATTCAGTTCATCCCCCTTTGGAGTTCAACGCCAGGCGCGTCAGGCAATAAACCTGTTCTTCAAATTTGTAAAGCGCAAATATCACACGCGAACGGCAGCGCACATAGACCAACTTGCTCGGCGGGAGACTTCAGGCGAGCGGCGTCGACAAAGCACAACGCCGCAGACCAGCCAGGAATGCTTATTTATCCAGCAGGTAGCGCTTGTCGTCGAAGGTGGCGACCCATTCCGGTTTGTAGATCACCATCATCGTGATCAGCATGCCGGTGATGAAGGCTTCGCTGAACGCGATCAGAAAGAAATAGGGCAAGTACTCTTCCAGCAGATAGTCGAGCGGATACACGCCGGACAATGCGATAAAACCGGTCGCGGCCAGCCCGACCGCGATCGCCGCGAGCGCGGCGCCGAAGAAGGCGTTGATGAAGATGTAGATGAACAGGTGATTGGGCAGTTTGCGGTCAACCAGCGTGTAGATGCTCCATGACACCGCCACCGGCACCACGCCCATGATCAGCCAGTTGGCCGGAAATGCCGCGTATTCGCCATGCCAGATTGAAATCGCGGCGGTGAGCAGAGCGAGCGAAAACAGGGCGAACAGCGGGCGAAACATCAGGGTCAGCGCGGTTGCGCCGATGAGATGGAAATTCAGTCCCGGTTTGATGCCGGTCTTGATCAGCCAGAGCCCGAGCACGCAGACGGTGGCGGCGAGAAAGATGTTGAGATTGGCCTGATCAAGCAGCATCCGCCAGCCGGCGCGGCGCGCGATCAGCAGGCCGAGCGCGGCGGCCAGCAGCCAGAGGCCCCAGAGCCAGTGCGGGGGAATATTGGCGGCGACCAGATTCATAGAGGGCAAGTCCGGGACGGGTTCGAGGAAAGCTGATAGGGCGGGGTGATTCTATTGGAAACGCAAACTTTGCTCCCCGGGAGTCTCTCCCGGACACGTCGAGGGCCAACGCATAGCCATCCCGGCCGGGGAGTTGGCATATCATCCGCACACTCGATCAGGGACTTTTTTCATGCACCTGCTGCTTCGCTTGCTTCTGGCCGTGGCATGCCTGTTTGCTGGGCTTGCCAGCGCCGCCGAGCGGGATGTCCGCATCGGCGTGCTGGCCTTGCGCGGCGCCGAGCGGGCGACGCAGACCTGGTCGGCAACCGCTGCCTATCTGGAGCGCAAATTGCCGGGCCGGAACTTCGAAATCGTGCCGCTGGATTTCGACGAAATTCACCTCGCCGTGCGTCAGCGCCGCATCGAGTTCGTATTGGCGAACCCGTCCTTCTATGTCGAAATGGAGGCGCTTTACGGCGTCAGTCCGGTTGTCACCATGCGCAACCGGCACGATGGCGGCCAGGGTTACAGCAAGTTCGGCGGCGTCATATTTACGCGCGCCGATCGCTCCGACATTCGCAATTTCAGTGACTTGAAAGGCAAGGTTTTTGCCGCCGTCGACAAGGAGTCGTTTGGCGGCTGGCACGCGGGCTGGCGTGAACTGCTGCGCCAGGGGGTGAAGCCGGAAACCGACTTCGAAAGCCTGAAATTCGCCGGCACCCATGACGCCGTGGTCTATGCCGTGCGCGATGGCAAGGCCGATGCCGGCACAGTGCGCACCGAAACGCTTGAGCACATGGCGGCGGAAGGGACCATCCATCTGTCCGACTTCTTCGTACTGGGCGAACGGCGGCAGGATGATTTTCCGTTGCTGAGCAGTACCGATCTCTATCCCGAGTGGCCTTTGGCCAAACTGAAGGGGGTATCCGACGCGCTGGCGGTGCAGGTGGCGGTGGCGCTGATGCAGATGCCGGCGGACGATCCGGCGGCGCTTGCCGGCCAGGTCATGGGCTGGACGCTGCCGCTGAACTACCAGGCCGTGCATGAAGCCCTGCGCACACTGCGTATCGGACCGTATGCGCGCCAGAACAGGCTGACGCTACCCGAGGTGATGACGCTGTATGGTCACTGGATCATTCTGACGCTGCTGTTTCTGCTTGTCGCGCTTCTGGTCGCCGCCTATGTCGGCCGCATGAATCGTCGTCTGCGTCGCCAGCAGCGCGAACTGGGTCTGTTGAATACGGACCTCGAAGCGCGCGTGCGCGAACGCACCGATCGAGTGGAAACCCTGCTCGACCGCGAGCGCTACCTGCGCGGCATCCTGGCGATGGTGGCCGACATCAACGAGATCCTGATCACCACCGGCAGTCAGGAAGAAATGCTCAAGGCCTGTTGCGATCGACTGGTGGCGAATCCGGATTACCGCTTCGCCTGGGTCAGTCTGCTGCATGCCGGCAAACTGGCGGTAGCCGCCAAGTCGTATGGCCACGCCGATCTTTCGCGCAACCTGCGCTATTGCCTGAATGATGGCCCGGCGCATCGCGCTTTGCGTGACAACCATACCGTCACCGCGCCCGGCGCCGAACTTGATCAGGCGCTGATCGAGGCCGGCATTTCCGCCGTCACCTCGCTGCCGCTGCGGCGCGATGCCTATGCCGAGCCATTCGGCGTGCTGTGCGTGCTGACCGCTCGGGTCGATGGCTTCGACGCCGAGGAGGTGTCCATGCTTGAACAACTCGCCGGCGACATCGGTTTCGCCATCCAGTCGTATCGCCATCAGAGCGAGAGCGCGCGCTTGCAACAGGAGCGCATCGGCAATTACGAAGACACCATTCTGTCGATGGTGGAGATGATCGAAAAACGTGACACCTACACCGCCGGCCATACCCGGCGCGTGGCGCAGTATTGCGAACTGATCGCGGCGCATCTGGGTTATGGCGCGGAAGACATCGAGCGTCTGAAGGGCGCGGCGATCCTGCACGACATCGGCAAGATCGCCATTCCCGACGCCGTGCTGCTGAAGCCGGGCAGTCTGAGCGCGCTGGAGTACGACCTGATCAAACAGCATGTCGAAGTCGGTTACGAGGCGCTGTCCCGCATCGAGATGTATCGCGAACTGGCCGAAATCATGCGCCATCATCACGAACGCCATGACGGTTGCGGCTATCCGGCGGGCCTCAAGGGCGAGGCCATTCCGCGCCTGTCGCGCATCATGGCGGTTGCCGACGCCTTCGACGCGATGACCACCAACCGCATCTACAAGCCGCGCAAGAGCGTCCCGGAAGCGCTGGCGGAATTGCGTCGCCTGGCCGGCAGCGAGTTCGATCCGGAAATCGTCGCCGCCGCCGAGAACAGCCTGGGCAAGGTCGCGCCGCCGCCGCTCGCCGACCAGTTGCCGAAAACGCCACTTGAGAAACAGCGTTTCGCCTATTTTTTCAACGACCATCTGACCGGCCTGCATAACGCCGAATACCTCCGCTTCATCAGCAAGAGCGGCCTGGACGTCGGTTACCACTGGGCCGGCATGGTCATGCTGCGGCACTTCTCGCGCTACAACGACAGCCAGGGCTGGGCGGCCGGCAACCTGCTGCTGACCCGGTTCTCGGCGCATCTGAGCGCGGCCTTCCCCGATGCCGTGATCAGCCGGGTCATGGGCGACGACTTTGTCCTGCTTGCCGCGACACCGGTGATCCTTGACCCGGTGCGACTGACAACCGGATCGCCACTGAGCGATACGCAGGTGGAAGTCGAGGTGAAGGAGATCGATCTGTCCGCCGAGCGACTTGAAGGCCTTTTGCGCATGATCTGAGCCGGCTGACCAGCCTGAACAAATCCCGCTGTCCCAATAACCTGAATGGATTCCACCATGCGCCTTGCCCTGTTCGACCTCGACAACACCCTGCTTGCCGGCGATTCCGATTTCGAATGGGCGCAATACCTGATCGAACAGGGCGTGCTCGACCGCGAGGTGTACGAAGCCCGCAATCAGGCCTTCTATGACCAGTACAAGGCCGGCACGCTGGATATTTACGCGTTCCTCGACTTCCAGTTGAAGCCGCTGTCGCGCCATCCGCGCGCGCAGCTCGACGCCTGGCACGCCGACTTCATGGCGCGCAAGATCATTCCGATCATCGCCTCAGGTACACCCGCACTGCTGGAAAAGCATCGCGACGACGTTTGCGTCATCATCACCGCCACCAACAGCTTCGTTACCGCACCCATTGCTGCTCGCCTCGGCGTGCCGCACCTGATCGCGACCGAGCCGGAGCAGGTCGATGGCGACTTCACCGGCCGTCCCGCCGGCCTGCCGTCATTCAAGGAAGGCAAGGTGCGTCGTCTGCATGAATGGCTCGCCGCGCGTGGCCAGAGCTGGGATGACGTCGAGGCGAGCTGGTTCTACAGCGATTCGCTGAACGATCTGCCGTTGCTGGAACTGGTGCATCACCCGGTCGCGGTCGATCCGGACGCAACACTGAAGGCCTGCGCCGAGGCTCGCGGCTGGCCGGTCATCAGCCTGCGCGAATAAGAAAAATTTAGCTTCGAGCCGGCTTGTCTTTGGATATACGCGGGCCTACCATATTTTTCGTTTTCAACGTGGTCATGAGGGGAAGTCATGAAACTTGCCGCACTGTTTTCCGCCCTTGCCTTGGGCATCGCCAGTTTTGCCAGTCAGGCCGCCGATCCGGTGGTTATCAAGTTCTCCCATGTTGTCGCGCCGGATACGCCAAAAGGGCGCGCAGCCGACTATTTCAAGAAGCTTGCCGAGGAGCGCGCCAAGGGTCGTGTCAAGGTCGAGGTCTATCCCAACAGCCAGCTTTACAAGGACCGCGAGGAAATGGAGGCGCTGCAGATCGGCGCCGTACAGATGCTTGCGCCATCACTGGCCAAATTCGGGCCGCTCGGCGTGCGTTCCTTCGAGCTGTTCGACCTGCCCTATATCTTCCCGAACAAGGAAACCCTGTATCGCGTGATGGATGGCGATATCGGCAAGAAATTGTTCGGCTTGCTCGATGCCAAGGGGATTACCGGTCTCGGCTTCTGGGACAACGGTTTCAAGCAGATGAGCGCAAACAAGCCGCTGCATTCGGTTGATGACTTCAAGGGGCTGAAGCTGCGCATCCAGTCATCCAAGGTGCTGGAAGCGCAAATGAAGGCGCTGGGTGCCAACCCGCAGGTGATGGCTTTCTCCGAAGTCTACTCGGCGCTGCAACAGGGCGTGGTGGATGGTACCGAGAACCCGATGTCCAATCTGTACACCCAGAAAATGCATGAGGTACAGAAACATCTGACCCTGTCCGACCATGGCTATCTGGGCTATGCGGTCATCGTCAACAAGAAGTTCTGGGACGATCTGCCGGCCGATCTGCGCGATACGCTGAACAAGGCGATGCAGGAAACCACCGTGTTTGAACGCAAGATCGCACAGGAAGAAAACGACGAGGCGCTGGCCAAGGTGAAAGCGGCCGGCACCACCCAGGTTTACACGCTGCCCTACCGGGATCGCGTGGTCTGGCAACAGGCGATGTTGCCGGTTCACAAGGAGTTCGAAGAAAAAATCGGCCGCGATTTGATCCAGGCCGCCTATCAGACCGCCGCCACGGTCGAGAAGGAAAAAGCGGCCAAGGCGGTCGCCCCTGCGATGAAGGACAAGCCCGGCCCGGTCAAGGCGACCAGGCCTGCCAAGCCGGAGAAGAATTAAGCCGGCGTCTGTCGCTCGGCCCCGGCATCGCGCCGGGGCTTCTTTCCCGCTGATTTAGCCAAACTCGTAGGGGAAGCTTCATGTTTCATCGCATGCTTGACCGTTTCGAGGAGTGGATCATCCTCTCCTTCATGGCCGTCGCTACCCTGGTCACCTTCGTTTCCGTGGCAATGCGTTACACCATGGGTACGGGCTTCACCTGGGCCACCGAACTCACGATTTATCTGTTCATCTGGATGGCCAAGTTTGGCGCCGCTTATGGCGTGCGCACCGGCATTCATGTCGGTGTCGATTATGTGGTGAACAAGGTGGAAGGCGCCAAGCGGCGCTTTCTGGTCATCGCCGGTTTGCTGCTGGGCATTACCTTCACCGGGATCATTTCCTTCTTCGGTGCGCGCTGGGTGATCTTCATCTACGGCACCGGGCAGATTTCACCCGATCTGGAATGGCCGATGTGGATCATCTATCTGGCGATTCCGTTCGGTTCCGGCCTGATGTGTTACCGCTTCATCCAGTCGCTGCTGCGTTTCCTGCACAGCGGCCAGACCACCTCGGCCGGTCCGGTTGCCGAACTGCGCGAGGGCGCGCTTGATCTGGGCGCCACCAAGGAGAAAGCGAAATGACCGCCGCAATCATCATGGGCATCCTGGCCCTGCTGCTGATCACCGGTACGCCGATTTCCATCGCGCTGGGCATGACGGTGATGACCTTCCTGGTGTTCTTCTCGTCGTTCGACATGACCACGGTGAACATCATCTCGCAGCGCCTGTTCACCGGCCTGGAGAGCTTCGCGATCATGGCGGTGCCGTTCTTCGTGCTGGCCGGCACTTTCCTGACCGATGGCGGCGTCGCCAAGCGAATCATCAACTTCGCCATCAATCTGGTTGGCTGGATGCCTGGCGGCCTCGCCATGGCCTCCATCGTGGCCTGCGCCTTTTTCGCCACCCTGTCCGGTTCCAGTCCGGCGACGGTGATGGCGATCGGCTCGCTGATGCTGCCGGCAATGGTGCAGCAGGGCTATCCGAAGGGCTTTTCAACCGGAGTCATCGCCTGTTCCGGCAGCCTGGGCATCCTGATTCCGCCGTCCATCGTGATGATCGTTTATGCGGTCGCCACATCCGAATCCGCCGGCAAACTGTTTGTCGCGGGCATCGTGCCGGGCGCCCTGCTGGCCCTGTTGCTGATGGGCGTAACCTTCCTCTACGCCAAGAAGCACAACTTCCCGACACTGCCGCGCGCCAGTTTCAAGGACGTCAGCAAGTCCTTCTTGGATGCGTTCTGGGGTCTGATGCTGGTGGTCATCGTCATGGGTGGTATTTACGGCGGCGTCTTCACGCCGACCGAAGCGGCGGCGGTGTCGGCGGTGTATGCCTTCATCTGCGCAACCTTCATCTACCGCACCTTGCCGTTCCGTGATATCGGCAAGGTTTTGCTGCATGCCGCCAACACGTCGTCGATGCTGCTGTACATCATCACCAACGCGATCCTGTTCAACTTCCTGCTGACCTCTGAACAGATCCCGCAGGGCCTCGCGGCCTGGGTCATCGCGCAGGATCTGGAGGCCTGGCAGTTCCTGTTGTTCGTCAACGTTGTGCTGCTTCTTGCCGGCCAGTTCATGGAGCCGAGTTCGATCGTGCTGATCCTGGCGCCGCTGTTCCTGCCCATCGCCATGGCCCTGGGCATCGACCCGATCCACCTCGGCATCATCATGGTGGTGAACATGGAAATCGGCATGATCACGCCGCCGGTCGGGCTGAACCTTTATGTCGCCAGCCATCTGTCGCACATGGGGTTGACGGAGGTCTCAAAGGCAGCCTTGCCGTTCGTCGGCGTCATGCTGGTCTATCTGATGCTGATCACCTATGTGCCGGAAATCTCGATGTTCCTGGTCGATATGCTGTACCCGCCGAACCCGGCGGCTGCGATTTCGCCGGTTCAGGCGTTCGATTGAGTTCAGTCCGGGCGGGGATTCCCCGCCCGGACTGAACTTTTTTCTTGTCAAAACAAAACTAAATAACTAATAATGTAGTCATGAAAAGCAGCTACGAACACGCCCTTGCCCCCGAGTGGGTTTCGATGTCCAAGGTCTTCTCGGCTCTGGGCGATGAACAGCGGCAACGCATCCTGCTGCTGTTCGAGCGTGGCGAGCGTCTCAACATCAGCCAGATCGTCGAAGCGTCACCGTTGTCCCGTTCGGCGATCTCGCATCACCTGCGGGTCTTGCATGAGTCCGGCGTGTTGCGTTCGGAGAAGGTCGGCAAGGAAGTGTTCTTCTGGATCGACGCGGCATTTCTGAAACAGACCCTGGGCGATGTGCTGGCCTTCATCCAGGAAAATCACTGAACCTTGAAACAGCAATTGACCGCTACTTATCCCTCGTGAGGCCTCATGCTGGCTGATGTTTTGCGCTTCGATGACGCTCACCCATTTGGTGAGCCCGCTACCCGCCCGCTGTCGGCCGGGTTCAACTGCTGTTTCAAGGTTCAGGCCGCCAGCCGTTCCGGTTGCAATACGGACAGAATGAGTGCGCCGCGAATGCCTTCGGAGAGGTTGTTCAATTCGGCATGCTGGCGGGTGACTTCGATGAGCATCTGATCGAGTTCGCCGATGCGGTCATCCAGCGTGTCGGCTGCCTTGTGGATGCGCTTGACGCTCTCCAGGCGACGCCG
>CAMDGQ010000069.1 GCA_945897955.1 Tepidiphilus sp. J10
TCCAGCATGCTTATGAAGCAGGTGTGTACGTTGGCGCCGGCAACCTCGGCGAGAACAACGGTGCGTTCGACGAGAAGGCCTACCTGGGCTTCGCGCCGGCATTGCAAGCGCTGTTCTACCCGGAAATCCACCACGCTCCGGCTGAAGGCCTGTACCCCGCGTTCGCCGAAGGCGCGACGGTGTCCGATACCTTCCGCTTCTCGATCGAGCCGCCGCTGACCCAGACCGTGTTCCCGATCTTCCCCGACCTCGTTCTGGCGAAGAAAGTGACCATGGAGAATGGCGCGTTGTCTCCGACTGTCGTCAATCTGGCACCGGGTGCGGAAGCGCCTGAAGGCTTCGTTCGTTCCTGTATCCAGCGTCCGTGTCCGCTCTCGATCAGCTTCCTTGAGCCGGGTATGTTCGTTGTCAACTACCGTAACGAGCCGGTCGGTCTGCGTGTCTATGACCCGAACAAGCTGGGTACCGATGGCAAGAAAGGCGCCCAGGCTGATGGTCTGGCCGGCGATCTGTCACACGCCCTGCGTTCCGACGTTGTCCGTGCGATTCCCGACCTGAACCGGATGCCGGCCAAGGGCGATATCGCCAACCCGCCCGCTGAAACCAGCGTTCTGCCCGCCACCAACATGGCTGTTACGGCCTTCCCGCCGCACATCAACAAGGCAGGCTTCGATGGTGGCGATCCGTTCACCCCGATGCTGCGTACCTACTCGGGCGACCGTGTACGTATCAAGGTGCAGGCAGGTGGTGACGAAGAAGAGCATTCGGTCAGTCTGAACGGCATCAAGTGGCTGCAGGGCGGTTCCGGCTTTGGCCGCGCACCGAACTCCGGCTGGAAGGCCCAGACCTCGGGTGGCATTTCCGAGCAGTTCAACCTCGCTTCTCCGGTGTTCATGGACTTCAGCCAGAAGGACAACGTGGCTGACTACCTGTACATGACCAGCGCATTCCAGGATGGATTCTGGATGGGCGACTGGGGCGTGCTGCGCAACTACAACTCGTTGCAACCCAACCTGTTCGCGTTGCCCAACAACACCAAGCCGGTGCAGGTCACCAACCGTCGCGACTTCAAGAACGGCGATCTCTCCGTTTGCCCGAAGGATGCGCCGCTGAAGACCTTCAACATCACTGCGGTTCTGGCCAACAAGACCCTGCCCGCTGTTGCCGGCGTCACCATCAGCCCGAATGGCCGCAATGTACTTGCCGCCAACACGGCCAACCTGCAGCAAGGCAACCTGCCCGCCACGGTGGCGCTGGATACCCTGCATGCCGGCGCTCCGCTGACCGGTACCGGTACGCTGGTGTACAACGCGCGCACTTCCACCGTCAAAGGTACGGCGCAGAACATCACGGTTGACGAACGCGGTCCGCTGCATGACCCGACCGGCATGATGTATGTCCTGACCAGCGACCTGAACTTGGGCAAGCTTAAAGCCGGTGTACCGGTCGAGCCCTTCGTCATGCGCGTCAATGCCGGTGATTGCGTCCAGGTTACGCTGAACAACGCGTTGCCTGCCGTCGCGCCCGACCTGCCCAACTACAACGCGCTGCGCCAGGCCAACAAGCGTGATCGTCTGAAAGCAGAGGGTTCCACGACTTTCCAGGTCAACCACATCCGTCCTTCCAGCCACGTCGGTTTCCACACTCAGTTCCTCGAGTATGACGTGACCAAGTCCGACGGCATGAACGTCGGCGGCAACCCGGTGCAGACTGTCGCGCCTGGCGGCCCCGCCAAGACCTATGTGTTCTACGCCGGCGATCTGCGCCTGGGCGAACTGCCGACCAGCGCGTTCAACCGTACCGGTTCCACCGCGACCAAGCTGGATATGGCCGCGCTGGAAACCATGGCTGATACCGATGTCGATCTGACTGCCGAGGCTGTCGCGGCGAACAACCGCGCCAACCTGGATATCGCTCTGGCCACCGCTGTTGAATTCGGCCCCGGCAACATCCTGGCCGCTGACCGCATCAAGCAGCCGCAGAAGGGCATGTTCGCCCAACTGCTGGTGATGCCGCGCGGCGCGACGGCAACCTTCCCGGATGCCACGACGCGTGCGACGGTTGACATCACGGCTCCGGCCCTGATGCAGCAGTCCATCGACGGTTCTCGCCACGCCGGTGTCAACACCCTGCCGGCAACGAGCGCGCAGACCTACCGCGACTTCTCGCTGAACTGGGAGAAGATGCTGAACTACCGCTATGCCTCCGGCAACGCGGTGCAGAACGAGTCCGAGGAAGGCCCCGGCGTACCCGAGAACGCGGCTCACACCGCACTCAACGGCGCCAACTACCGGGCCGAGCCGTCCTTCTTCCGCTTCGGCATCCCGCCGTTGTCGGCGGCAGGCGGCGCGGGTTGTGCGGCGCCGATCACCGCGCCGTTCGCCGGTCCGGCCAGCCAGATCACCTGCTTCGGCGCGGTGGCCAACGCTGGCAGCCTGTTCAGCAACACGCTGACGGCCAATGCCGACCCGAAGACCCCGGTCTTCAAGGCAACCGCCGGCCAGAAGTTCCGCATCGGTCTGGTGAGCGCCAACTCCAGCGCACGCGGTACCACCTTCACGCTGCATGGCCATGTCTGGCCGCGTGATCCGTACCTGGCATTGAACCGGGATGCCGCCGGCTTCCCGACCAACGCCAACATCGACAACGTCGGTTCGGTGGTCATCGGTGACAACCCGATGCAGATGTACTTCGGCGCGCAGGAGAGCATCAACGGCTCCGCCGCCTACGTCATCAAGCCGACTACCGGCGCCGGTGGTGCGGATGCCGTCAAGGGCGATTACCTGTTCCGTGACACCGGCTCCGCCGGCATGGGACACGGCGCCTGGGGCATCGTGCGGGTGCAGTAAGTCGTAAGCAGTTGTAACAAAGCAGCAAGCGGGATCGGGTTCGCCTGATCCCGGCAACAAACCCGAAAGGGGCGGCGCAGGCTGGCCGCCCCTTTCTCCATTTGTGAGAGGGTGCGTTCGAGATGGGCCTGTGCAGCGCGCAGGCCCATCTCGAACGGGTCATTCAGCGAGCAGGCAGTAACCGGAGCTACAAGAGCGCAAAGCATGGAGCAACCCGTAGCCCGGATGGAGCGATAGCGGAATCCGGGGGATTTCCCCTGCTGGCCGAGAGCCAAAATTGACGGCTGTCAAACGATTGTGTTGTGAAGAGTTACGGCAAGCCGCCGACGCTTGGGACAGGGCGGACCTTCCGGTACCATGCTGCGTTCGTGGCTATTGCCACGATGTCTTGAGACACCGCCGGGTAACCCCCGGATTCTGGAATACAGGAAGCAAACACCATGAACCTGAACAAAATTCTTGCCGCCCTGGTTTTGGCGGCGCTTGGCCTGCCTTTTGCCACTTCCCCGAGCTTTGCGACGCCCGCGCCTCTGGCTGCTGCCGCCAAGATCGAGAAAACAACCGCCGCCGTCGTGGCGACGCCGAACCGACTGGTGCGCGATGGCGTCATCATCGACTTCGAGGCGCGTCCGATTGAAGGCACCGAACTGGTCGAAGGCGCGCTCACCGAAGTGCGCTTCAAGATTACCGACGAGAACAGCGGCAAGCCGCTGGTCGGCAACCGTCCGGCGGCCTGGGTTGACATCGGCGCCAGTCTGCACGGCAAGGCCGGCAGCGAACAGCGCGAGTGCAAGGAAAAGATCGGCCTCTATCTGAAGGGCGCGGTCGGCATTCGCCCGCTGGTCGATCTGAACGGTTATTTCCTGGTGGTGATGAACCGCGACAACAGCGTCACCGTCATCGATCCGATGGTTTCGATGGCCGGCCGCACCAATACCCTGGCCGCCGTGACCCTGAAGAGCCCGGCGCTGGACTGGGTCAATCTGGGTGAGTACAAGCGCATGTATCTGACCATGCCGGCGATCGGCAAGGTGGCCATTCTGGATACCGAAAACTTCAAGGTGGTCAAGGATGTCGATGCCGGCCAGCAGCCGACCCGGATTACCCGCCAGCCCGACGGCAAGTATCTTTGGATCGGCAACAACGCGCGTGAAGCCGACGCCAGCGGCGTGACGGTGCTCGATGCCGCCACCGGGGAGAAGGTGATGCAGGCAGCGACCGGCCTGGGCCACCATGAAATCGCGATCTCGGCCGACAGCCGGCAGGCCTTTGTCAGCAACCGTGAAGACGGCACGGTGACCGTGTTCGATGTCGCCACCCTGAAGAAGGTCAAGGACATCAAGGTCGGCGCGATGCCGCTGTCCGTGGCCCATTCGAAACTGTCCGGCGCGGCTTACGTCAGCAACGGCAAGAGCGGCACGATCAGCGTCATCGACGGCAAGAGCCTGGAAGTGGTGAAGACCATTGCCGCCAAGCCCGGCATCGGCCCGATGCGCTTTACCCAGGATGGCCGTTTCGGTCTGGTGGTGAACACGGCCGAGCATGTCGTCAATGTGGTTGATCCGGCCAGCAACGAGATCGTGCAGACCATCAAGGTGCAGGAACAGCCGTTCGAGGTGAATTTCACCAGCGGCTTCGCCTATGTGCGCAGCCTGGGCAGCGAGCGCGTCACCATGATCAACCTGACTTCGCTCGGCGCCGGCAAGGATCCGATCATCCAGAGCTTCGCCGCCGGCAGCGCCGCGCCGAAAATCGGCGGCGATCTGCCGCTGGCCGACGCAGTTGCGCCGGCGCTTGGCGAAATGGGTGTGTTCGTGGTCAGCCCGGCCGACAACGCGACCTACTTCTACATGGAAGGCATGAATGCGCCGATGTCGAGCTATCCGAGTCGCGGCAAGTATGCGCGCGCGGTGACCGTGATCGACCGCAGCCTGCGTGAAGTCGAACCCGGCCTGTTCACCGGCCGCTTCCGCATGCCGGCGGCGGGCGCTTTCGACGTCGCCTTCTCGCTCGACCAGCCCAAGATGATTCACTGTTTTGCCACCGAGGCGAAGGCCGATCCGGCGATGGAGGTGTTGCGCCAGACTGCCGGCGTCGAATACCTGCCGCAGGCGCGCATGTTCAAGGCGGGCGATACGACCAAGATGCGCTTCCGCATCGTTGAAGGCACCGGCGATCCCCGCACCGGCCTGAAGGACGTTTTCGTCCGCTATTTCCTGATGCCGGCTTCGGCGCCGATCGACAGCACGGCGGTTGAAGTCGCGCCGGGTGTTTACCAGGTCGATGTCGAGATGCCGGAAGCCGGTGCGTACTACGTGTATGTCAGCGTGCCGTCGCTCAAGCTGGGTTACAACGACAGCACCTTCTTCACGCTGGTCGCCAAGGAGAAGCCGCAAGCCGTCGAACCGCCCGCGCCGGTAGAGACGCCGAAACCGGTGAAGGCCAGGAAGCCGGCCAAGAAACGTTGAACCTTTGTTCGATGTTGTCGTCTTCGAGTCTCGATCAACCGGAAGGATACGCATGAAACCCATCAAACCCTCTCTGCTCGCGGCCGCCCTGGCCTCCCTGGTTTTCGCAGTCGCGCCGACGCGCGCCGCAAATGAACATGCAGGTCATGAGCATCACGACCATAGCCAGCATGCCGGCCACGGCGATCATGTCGATCATTCCAAGCACATGATGCCCGCGGCCGAGAAGCCGAGTTCGGTCAAGGTCAAGCTGCTCGACGACCGACTGGTCGATCAGGACGGACGGCTGCGCAAACTCAGCAGCGATGTCATCGGCGACAAGCTGGCGGTCATCGACTTCGCCTATACCACCTGCACCACGGTGTGCCCGGTGTTGACCACCCTGATGGCCAAGTTGCAGACCGAACTGCTGGAATCCGGTCCGGCCGGCGTGCAACTGGTGACGATTACCGTCGATCCGGCGCGCGACACGCCGGCGCGGATGCGGGCCTATGCCAAGCAGTACGGCGCGAAGCCGGGCTGGGTCTGGCTGACCGGCAAGACGGGCGATGTCAGCCAGGTGCTGAAAGGCCTAGGTGCATACACGCCCCGTTTCGAGGATCACCCGCCACTGGTGCTGGTCGGCGATCCGGTCAGCGGCAACTGGACGCGCTTCGTCGGTTTCACCGACCCGAAGGAGTTGATGGAAAAAATCCGCCAGCTCCAGGCCGCACGTACCGCAGGCAAGTAAGCCGTGCAATCAATACCGAGGATGCAAACATGAACATGATGCTGAAGTCGCCAGTCAGTGCGCTGGTCGCCATGCTGGTCATGGCTTTTTCGTTCAACGCCGCCGCGCACGAAAATCATGCCGCCGGACCCCAGGCCGGCGTACAGACCCCGCCGAAGCCGCTGAAGCCGAAACGCGATCCGCAGGCCTATTTTTCCGACCGCCTGCTGCTGACCCAGGATGGCAAGAAGGTGCGCTTCTATTCCGATGTGTTGAAGGGTCGCATGGTCGTAATCAGTACGTTTTTCACCAATTGCGGCGATGCCTGCCCGTTGATTACCGAGCAATTGAAGAGGGTCAGCCATGAACTCGGCCCGCAGTTCGGCAAGGATATCTTTTTCATCTCCATCAGTTCCGATCCGGCGCGGGACTCCGTGCAGGCGATGAAGAAGTACGCCGCCAAGAACAAGGCTGACGGTCCCGGCTGGATCTATCTGACCGGCAACAAGATCGACACCGACGCAATCCTGAAAAAGCTCGGCGCGTGGTCGGAACACATCGAGTCGCATTCGACGCAGTTGATCGCGTGGAACTTCAATACCGACAAGGGTCGCAAGATGCTGCCCAACCTGCCGCCGGAAGCGCTCGCGCAGCAGATCAACCTGCTGCTTTCCGACGATGCCCTGCCCCTGGCTGGCGTGGCCGGCGCCGGTAGGGCGAACTGAATTGTCGCGCCGTCCCTTGCGCGATCAATTCCGGCGCGCACGCGGCGCCATCGCGGTTCTGTTGTTCGGTCTGGCGTCGCCATTCGTTGGCGCACAGGCGGCGGATTCTTCCGCCGCCGCCCTGACCCCGCTCGAACTTCAGGGCAAGCAGATTTTTTTTGAGGGCGTAAGCCCTTCCGGCAAGCCGATGCAGGCATTGATCGGCGTGGGGAATACGGCGGTCGAGGCGGCGACGCTGCCCTGCTCCAATTGCCACGGCGCCGATGGTCTCGGTCGGCCGGAGGGCGCGGTGAAGCCGACCAGCATCGTCTGGCGCGACCTGACGCTGTCCTATGGCCATCGCCACGAGAACGGCCGTATCCATCCGGCGTTCGATGAAAAATCCTTCAGCGAGGTCTTGACCTACGGCACCGATTCGGCCGGCAACAAGCTGGATGTGACGATGCCCCGCTACATCATGGCGCACGACGATATCGCCGCCCTGATCGCTTATCTCAAGCGCATCGACCGGGATCTCGATCCCGGCGTCAGCGCGGAACATTTGCGCATTGGCACACTGATTCCGGGCGGTGGCCGCATGCGCGAAGCGGGGCAGGTCGTTTCCGGTCTGCTGCGCGCGCAGATTGCCGAGATCAATGCCAAGGGCGGCATTTTTGGCCGTAAGCTCGATCTGGTGGTGGGCGAGCTGCCGGAAGCTCGGAACGAAGCGCTGGCCACCGCCGAGAAAATGTTTTCGACCCAGGATGTGTTCGCCGTGGTCAGCCCGTTCACCGCCGGCATCGACCATGAGGTCGCTGCCATGGCGGAGCAGGCCAAAGTGCCGCTGGTCGGGCCTTTGACGGTGATGCCCAATCCGGCGCAACTCTCCAATGTCTATACCTTCCATATTCTTTCCGGCCTGACCGAGCAGGGCAGGGTGCTGGCCGAGTTCGCCGTGCGCCAGTTGCAACTGGCCAATCCGGGAGTCGCGGTGCTTTACCCGGATGCCGAAGGTTTGTCCGAAACGGCGCGCGCAATAGAGAGCCAGTTGCATGCCGGCGGCTGGAAGCAGGTTGCGTTGCTGCCGTATCCCCCCGGCAAACTGAATGCCTACCAGGCAGTGGCCAGCATGCAGCAACATGGCGTGCAGGCGATTTTCTTCCTTGGGACGGATGCCGAACTGACACCGCTCGGCGGCCATATTCGCGATGCCATCTGGACGCCTTACCTGCTTGCGCCCGGCGCGCGTGTTGGGCGCGCGGCGCTGAATCTGCCAACCACCTTCGGCAAACGCGTCTATCT
This sequence comes from Tepidiphilus sp. J10, assembly GCA_945897955.1. Lineage (GTDB taxonomy): Bacteria > Pseudomonadota > Gammaproteobacteria > Burkholderiales > Thiobacillaceae > PFJX01. Next base: position 8,033 of record CAMDGQ010000069.1, read on the forward strand.
GGCTTACCCCAGCGTGCCCGCCGACATCAAGGAGAGCGGTGCCGAGCACCTGGTCGGCTTGCAGAAGGAAGCCAAAATCGGCAATCGCCAGCGTCCGGCCCAGTTGTCCGCGCATGCGGCGATGCGGGTGCTGGAGGAAGCCATCAAGCGTTCCGGCCGGGAAATCAGCCGGGCCAAACTGCTGACCGAACTGGACAGGATGCTGAGTTTTGAAACCCATGTCACGCCGCCGGTCTCTTTCGGACCCAACCGTCGCGTTGGCTCGCTGGGCGGTTACGTCATGGTCGTGGATACCAATGCCCACACCATGCGTCCCGTCGGCGGTTATCTGAGGATCGACTGAAATCATGCACATGCCCAAAAAACTGCTGGCCGTCGGCCTGCTCGCCGCTGCACTGTCCCTTTCGGGCGGTAACGCGGGCGCACAGCAATACATCTTCGGTACGGCGGCGCTGGTCAACGGCGTCGAGATCAGCAATCAACGTCTTGAAGCCCATCTTGAGGATTACCTCAAAAGCAAGCGCCGCAACATCACGACGATGATCAACCCGAAGGTTTACAAGAAGTACAAGCGCGAGGCGCTGGATCAACTGATCGAGCGCGAAGTGCTCTGGCAGGCGGCGCAGACTGCCGGCGTCAAGGTCAGCCAGGAAGAGGTCGATTCGGCCGTGAAAGCCGCGGCGGCGCAGTTCAAGACGCCGGATGGCTTCAGACGCAAGCTGGAAAACATCGGCCTGGACACGAACAGCTATGCCGACTATGTGCGCCGCGAGATTGCCGGCTCCCGCTATTTGCTGGAAGCATCGCAGGCCGAGCCGGAAATCAGCGAGGCGGATATCCGGACTGTATACGAGCAGAACAAGACGGAAACTTTTACCCGGCCGGAAATGGTGCGCGCACGCCATATCCTGTTGCGCACCGAAGCCGCGAAAACGCCCGAGGCGCGTGCCGAGATCAGAAAGAAGATCGAGGTTTTGCTGGCAGAAATCCGTGCCGGCGCAGATTTCGCCGAGTTGGCCAGACAGCACTCGGATGATCGAACCGCCGATGAAGGCGGCGATCTCGGCGAGTTTCCGCGCGGTCGCATGGTCAAGCCTTTCGAGGACGCCGCTTTCTCCATGCAGCCGGGTGACTTATCGGATGTGGTCGAAAGTCGCTTCGGTTTTCACATCATCAAGCTTGAAGGACGAAGCCCGGCCAAGGTGCTTACCCTGGACGAGGCGCGCGAGCCGATTCGCATGCGTCTCAGCGCCGAGCGCCGCACCGAAATCGCGCGGCAGCACACCCAGGAACTGATCAAGAAGGCCAAGGTGCAGGTGCTGATCCGCCTGACATCGCCTGACTGAACTCCAAAAATCAGTATTGCAGGTAGCGCCAGCGCGGGGAATCGGCATGGATTCGTCCGCGTCGGCGGGTGGACCGATGCCGGATTCGTCCCCACCAAAAAAACCGGCAATACCCACCTGCGTGCGGGCATTGCCGGAAACTGTGAATCGGGTGTTGGGTAGGTGCGGGCTTCAGCGCGCAGCTTCTTCAGGGTTCGCCTGCGGCATGTCCATGCCGCCTTCGACATGTAATTTGACGCCATTGACAAAGTCATCCGATACGCTCAGCGCATTGGCGAGTCCGATATTGATGAAGAGGAAAGCAAGCAATACGGCAAGCATGTGATGGTGTTTCATTTTGAGTTGCCTCCTGTCTTGGCTGGTTTATCTTGCGTGTGGGAAATATACACACGATGGTTGTACTGTAGAACGGTCAGCTTGATGTGTCAACAATAAGTGGAAAAAAATCCCACATTCATTCGGGTTTCCGGCAACGTCGTGATCTGACGCCGACGTTGCCGGAGTAGCAGGTGCGATCAGGCTCAGGAGTTGCGGCCGCTACGCTCGATTCTTTCGGGACGCTCGGCACGCTCGACTTTCTCCGGGCGCTCAACGCGTTCAACACGCTCAACACGTTCGACACGCTCGACTTTCTCGGGACGCTCGACCCGTTCGACACGCTCTACGCGCTCGACCTTTTCAACGCGCTCGACTTTCTCCGGACGTTCGGCCTTTTCCGGACGCTCGGCCTTCTCGACACGTTCAACCTTTTCGGCGCGTTCAACTTTGGCGATACGCTCGACCGCACGGTCTTCGCGGCGATCGCTGCGCGAGCCACGATCGTCGCTGCCGCGCGTTTCAACGCGGGTGGCTTTGGCATCGAGACGCGCAATTTGACGGTCGATCCGGGCGGTTATCACGGCGCGCTGGGGATCGTCTGCAGCCAGTCCGGCGAGTTGCGTTGCCAGTCTGGCTTCGAGTGCGGTTTTGCGCGTATCGATCCTGGCTTGTTTGTCGGCTGTTCTATCGGCCGAGGTGGAGCCGCTCGCTACACCGGGCTGGGTGTCATCGACGCTGCCGTCGCCGCGCAGCTTGAGACCGCCGACGATGCTGCTTGAAGTGGAGCCGCTGACTGCGCCGGGCTGAGTGTCATCGACGCTGCCGTCACCGCGCAGCTTGAGACCGCCGACGATGCTGCTTGAAGTGGAGCTACCGACTGCGCCGGGCTGGGTGTCATCGACGCTTCCGTCACCGCGCAGCTTGAAGCCATTGAGAAAGTCGTCCGAAACGCTTTGTGCGTTGGCAAGACCGACATTGATGAAGAGCGAGGTGAGCAACATCGAAATAATCTGACGGTGTTTCATGGTGAGTCTCCTAAAAGCGTTGTCGATCTGGGTTTGAAGAATTAAACGTGGGAAATATTCACACGTTGAACGAACTATAGAGAGACAAAGTTTCTGGGTCAAGTAATTTGTGGAAAAATTTCACACATATTTTTGTTGTTCGAGATATCAGCAGTCGGGGCAAGCCTTCCGGCGAGTTCCGGAGATGCGGACAGACTGCTGTTGAATCGGCCAGGTGCATCCGCGCCCCCGCTCATCCCGAGCTTGTTTAACAGGGTGTTGATAAATGTTGAATGCCTTGATTAACCGTCGCCCCGGTCTTCGCCGGGGTGGCAAGCCCAGCCCTGCTACCGGGTTCGGAAAAGCGGGATAACGGGTTTCCTGCTGTTTCAAGGATCAATAGTCCGGCGATAGCCTTGCCTGTATGTAGTCGCGCCGCCTGAAGCCGGGTGCAAGGTCACATTCATGCAGACGCCGCCCATGCAATCGGTGAAAATGGCCGCGCTCGCCAACGGATGCCAAGAGAAGTATCCGGCGATGCCAAACGATGTCGGGGCGAACAGGGATGCGGTAGAAATCAAGGCTTGCACTTGATGTTCCCGGCTTGTGGAAATATTACCCACATGCTACGCTGCGATACATTCCTACATTCTTTTACTGATCCCACCGCCGTGACGACTCCATCGACCAGCGAGACTTTACTCAAGGTTTTACGCCAGGCACTGCGCCCTCTGGTGCGTTTGATGCTGGCCAAGGGCATCGCCTATCCGCAACTGATCGAGTTGCTGAAGAGCCTTTATGTCGAACTGGCGGTACGGGATTTCCCGGTGCCGGGCAAGGATCAGACCGACAGCCGCATCAGCCTGTTGACCGGCATCCATCGCAAGGATGTGAAGCGTTTGCGGGCGTTGCCGCCGGCCGACGAGCGTGTGCCGGATACCGTGTCGTTCGGCATGCGATTGATCAATGCCTGGCAGATGCCGCCGTTTGCCGATGAAGAGGGCATGCCCCTGCCCCTGCCGCGTCTTGCCAGCCACGGCGGCGAACTGTCTTTCGAGACCCTGGTGACCTCGGTGAGCAAGGACATCCGCTCGCGCGCCGTGCTCGATGAATGGACACGTCTGGGTATAGCCAGCGTCGATTCGGACAACATCGTCACATTGATGACCGATGCTTTCGTGCCGCATCAGGGTTTCGCCGAGAAGGCGTTCTATTTTGGCCACAACCTGCACGATCATGCCGCCGCCGCCGCCAGCAATCTGCTGGGCGAGCGCGCGCCCTACCTGGAACGCAGCGTGCAATACAGCCATCTGCCGGCCTCCGTTGTGCAGGCGCTGGCGAAGGATGCCGAAGGCAGCGGCATGCGTCTGCTCAAAACGCTGAATCGGAAAGCGCAGACTGCCGGCATGGCGAGCCAGGCCGACGGAGAAACCGTTTCAGCCGAAGCGGGGCAACGGTTCACGTTCGGCATCTACTTCTATGCCGACGATGCTGTTGACGAAGCTGTCGTTGAAACTGCCGGTGTGCCGCCGGAAGAAAACCCATGAGAAAAGGGCTGTTTTTGTTGCTGGCCTGGGCATTTCCGCTCCTGGGCCATGCCGCCAGCGCCAATGTCTGCGCGCCGCCGGTCGAATATCGCGCCTTGTTCGGCATGCAGGCCGCAGTCAGCGGGATAGGCGGCACCGGCTTTGGCGTCGGCAGCGAGTACGAAATCGGCGGGATCGGCGGAACCGGTCTGGCTATCAGCACTGAAGGCGCTACCGGGGGTATCGGCGGCACCGGCTTGCGTGCTCTTCCAGGAAGTGGAACCGGCGGAATCGGCGGCACCGGAATGAGTGCAAGGAACGGTTCCGGCGGCATAGGCGGCACCGGCATCATCGGTACGATCACCGGCTTTGCGTCCATCTGCGTCAACGGCCTGGAAGTGCACTACGACGAAGCCGTTCCGGTCAGCGAGAACGGCAAGCCGACCACAACGCGTGGCCTGGCGGTGGGGCAACTGGTAGTGGTGGAAGCCGGCAATTCGGCACGCGGACTTGAGGCACGCCAGATCGCTGTCGTGCATGCACTGGAAGGTCCGGTAACGCGCTCCGCCAAGGCGAGCGGAAAACTTGAAGTCATGGGGGCTGCGGTCTCGCTGGCCAGTTCACGCATGAACGCCCAGGTACGGCGCATCAAGGCTGGCGACTGGGTGCAGGTGAGCGGTCACCCGACTGCCGATGGTGGCATCCTGGCCAGCCGTGTCGCCCCCATCAAGGCGCGTGCAGTGGCCACGGTGAGCGGACTCGCCGATGCGGCCGGCCAGCGTGTTGGCGGTGTCGTGGTGGACCGCAGGAGTGTCGGCGACTTGACCGTCAGCGGACGCTGGGACGGCAAGCGACTCCAGGTGCGTGAAAGCCGACCGGCTGCCGGCTCGACCTGGACGACACGTCCGGATCGTGTGGTGATCGAAACCCGGGTGCGCCAGGTTGAAGGTCAGGCAGTGCGCACCGGTCGCGCCGATGTCGATGCCGCACTGGCCAGAAACGGCGATCGGAAGTCGAACGAGCACCTGCGTGCCGGCACACTGATTCGCCTGACCGCACGAGTCGATAACGCGGGCAATCTGCATCCGCTGCGTATCGAGCGCGCCGAAAACGAACTGCGCAGGGATAGGGTCGGCGAGGCGAGCGGAGAGGCCTCGCGGGATGACGACACCAGCGAGAGCAGGGACGACGACTCGGACGCCAGGGATGACTCCACCATCAGGCAGGATTCCGATGATGTCAGCAAGGATGACGATCGAACCAGCAGCAGCGACGACGACAGTTCAGATGATCGCGTTGCCAAGGCCGCTGCGGAACTGGTTGAAACGCAGGCCGAACTGGCTGAAAAGGCGCGCCGGGCGGAAAGAGACAAGGCCCGCCGCGAAGAGCGTGGCGAGCGTGCCAAGGAAGACAGCCGCGTGCGCATCGAGCGTGACAAGGATGACCGGTCGGAACGTGTCGAGCGCGACAGGAATGATCGTGCTGATCGTGTCGAGCGTGTCGAAAGCGACAGAGTCGAGCGCGTTGACCGTGTCGAGCGCGTGGAACGAGAGAAAGTCGAACGCGTTGACCGAGTCGAGCGAGTTGAACGAGTCGAACGAGTTGAACGAGTTGAACGAGTCGAGCGCGTCGAGCGTGTAGAACGGCCGGAGCGTGTTGAACGCGTGGAACGCGTGGAACGCGTTGAACGTGTGGAACGGCCGGAGCGAGTTGAACGTGTTGAACGACCCGAACGCGTCGAACGCGTGGAACGTCCGGAACGCGTGGAACGTCCCGAGCGCAATGATTAACCCCTTAGCAATGATTCCTGGAGATTGTCGATGCATTACCCCCCGCGTCACCTGTTAACCGCAGTTCTTGCTTCATGCACGCTGCTGGTCCCTTTTGGTCTGGCCAACGCCGCTACCTCGATGAGCCTTGGCGTTGATTACGCCAGCGGCGACTACGGCACGGCCGATACCACCGGCACGCTTTCCGTGCCGATTTCGCTGAAGCACACGGCTGGTGCATGGACGCTGCGCGCGAGCCTGCCCTATGTGCGCGCCGAAGGCACGTTCAACCGCAATGACGGAACGACGCTGGTGGCCAAGCGGACCGAATCCGGTATCGGCGATCTGACGGTGGGCGCCACTTATGCGCTGATCGACAACCCCGATGGCTACAGCTTCGATATCGGCGGCAAAACCAAGATTGCTACCGCCGACAAGGCCAAGACCCTGATCACCACTGGCGAGAGCGACTTTTCGCTCATGGTGGATGTGTTTCGTTCCTTCTCCAACATGGCCGTATTCGCCACCCTCGGCTACTCGGTCAAGGGCGAGCCGGCTGGCGTGAGCTACAAGAGCCCGTTCTTCAGCTCGCTTGGTGTCAGCATGCCGCTGAAATCCGGCCACACGCTGGGCGCAGCCTGGGACTACCGCCAGGCACTCACCAACACGGGTGATCCGATCAGTGAAGTGACCGCCTTCTACAGCATGAAAATCAGCCCGACCAACAAGATGCAGTTCTATGGCGTGGTTGGTCTCAGCGACGGCAGCCCGGATCTGGGCGGCGGTATCGTCATGACCCACACCTACTGAACTTCAGCGCCACAGAAAAATCGGGCAACGTGTTGCCCGATTTTTTTTGCCTGAGCATCCCGTGCCGCTCAGCGCCGCCGCAGCCGGGTGGCGCGGATGCTGCCGTCGCTTTGCACGCTGCCGCGCAGTTCCGCTTCCGAGCCGACACGCGGCGCTTTGTCGATGCGCGCGCCGCCGCCGTCGAACGGCATACCGTCGATCTCCTCCGGTCCGGTCAGGATGCCGCGAAAGCGCACGCTCGCGCCGACCGGAATCGGCGCCGGTTTGCCGGCGCGGTCGCGCGCGCCATCGGATATCCATTGCTCGATCAGATCGATCTCGGTCTCGCTCAGCCAGGGCGGGCCATCGAACGGCATGCGCGGGCGCGACAGGCCGCGCACCCGGCGCAACAGTTCGCTGGCCTGCGGCTGCCTGGGAATGACGCGAACGCGCTCGCCGGCGGCCAGGGTCTGGGCGTGGCTGCGCACAATGAAGCCTTCCGGCGGCGCGCCCATGATGCCGTTTTCGCTATGGCACTTGGCGCAGCGCGCCAGCAGGATCGGTTCGACCTCGGTCCAGGTCACCGGGTCGCCCGGCTTGCGCGCGGCGACCGGGGCGGCCGTCGGCGCGGCGGCCGCCGTCTTGTCTGACTTGGCGTCGGCCTTGCTCGGCAGCGCGCCGCCGTCGATCCAGGCAGCGACCAAAGCGATTTCGGCGTCGCTGAGGAAGGGCGGGCCGGTCATCGGCATGCGCGGCTGGCTTTCGCCCTTCAGGCGCCTGATCAGCTCGCTGCCGGCCGACGTGCCGGGCTTGAATACCGGGCCGTTGACGCCGCCCTTGAGCGCCGCCGCGTAGCTGCCGAGCCGGAGCCCGTTCGGTGCGCCATCGCCGTTGTGGCACAGCGTGCAGCGGCTGGCAAACAGCGGACCGACATCGTCCCAGGTTGGCGCAGCCAGCGCCGCCGAGCCGAGCGTGAGCAGCCCGATGAAGGACAACGCGCGCATGGCGAATCCGCCCGGTCGGCGGCTATTGGCGCGGAAGAAGAGATCGGCTTGCATGTGATTTGTCCCAGGTTGATCAGCCAGAAAAGGGTGTTTCAAGGTTCAATACGGGCGAACCCGGTTCGACGCCGATCGACACAGCCTTCGCGGCGAAGTTCGGCGTAGCGGATGCTAACGCCATGATGGAGTGCCTTGCATGCTCAATACAGACTTTTCCCGACGCGTCGTGCTCGATACGCCCAGCCTGCCCTGGTGCGAGACCTCCGCACCCGGCGTACAGCGCCGGATGATCGAGGATGCCGGCGGCGACGATGCCCGCATGACTGCGCTGCTTCGCTTCGAACCCGGCGCGCGCCAGCCGGCATGCCGTCAGGCGTTCGGCGAGGAGATACTGGTGCTGGATGGCGCCTTCTCCGACTCTGACGGCGACTATCCGCCGGGTACTTATCGCAAGCATCCGCCCGGCGCCTTGTCCGCTGTGGTTTCCCCTGGCGGCTGCACCCTGCTGGTGAAATCCGGCCATCTCGACCCGCTCGATTCCGGCCGGAGCCTGGTCGATACGCGGCAGGCGCAATGGTTCGCCGGCATGGTGGCGGGGTTGACCGTGTTGCCGCTGTCCGAGTTCGGCGGCCAGCACACGGCGCTGGTGCGCTGGGCGCCGGAGACCTTCTTCAACCCGCATCGGCATTACGGCGGCGAGGAAATCTATGTCATCGAAGGCGTGTTCGAGGACGAGCACGGCCGCTACCCGACCGGCACCTGGCTGCGCAGCCCGCATCTGAGCCAGCACCAACCGTTCAGCCGTGAAGGCTGCCTGATCCTGGTCAAGGTCGGCCATTTGCCGGCGTCCGAGCCGCGCTGACGGCGTGTTGCCGCGTTCGCCCAGGTCCGCCATCAAGTAAAGTCGCTCGCCTGTTCCAACCGACGTTGTTGAGTCAGGCGCCGCTGGGGCATGAGGATTGGCGTTACTGAAGTTGCATGCGACGGGTTTATAGCGGGGCGGTTCTTGGCCACAATAGCGGCCTTCGCGCATAGGGTTCCGGTCTGTCGGAGCGGGCTATAAAACCCGACAAACTGGTGCTTTAGCCTTACAGAACAAAAGGATAGCCGCAACATGCTGCTGATGATCGACAACTACGACAGCTTTACCTACAACCTCGTGCAGTACTTCGGCGAGCTGGGCGAGGAGGTGCGCGTACATCGCAACGATGAAATCAGCGTCGCCGACATCGAGGCGATGCAGCCGGAGCGCATCGTCATTTCACCCGGCCCGTGTACACCGAACGAGGCGGGCATTTCGGTTGCGACCATCACCACCTTCGCCGGGCGCATTCCGCTGCTCGGCGTGTGCCTGGGCCATCAGAGCATCGGCCAGGCCTTCGGCGGCCGGATCGTGCATGCCAGGCAACTGATGCACGGCAAGACTTCGCCGATCCATCATGCCGACATCGGTGTGTTTCACGGCCTGCCGAATCCGTTCATCGCGACGCGCTACCACTCGCTCGTGATCGAGCGCGAAAGCCTGCCCGACTGCCTGGAAATCACCGCCTGGACCGACGACGGCGAGATCATGGGCGTGCGCCACAAGACGCTGGCGGTGGAAGGTGTGCAGTTCCACCCGGAATCGGTGCTGACCGAGCACGGCCACGCGCTGCTGAAGAATTTTTTGACGGAGACCCGCTGAATGAAACCCCAGGAAGCGCTGCTGCGCCTGATCGAACACCGCGAAATCTTCCACGAGGAAATGCTGTCGCTGATGCGCCAGATCATGGCCGGCGAGGTCAGCCCGGTGTTGATCGCGGCGCTGATTACCGGCCTGCGCGTGAAGAAGGAAACCATCGGCGAGATCACCGCCGCCGCGATGGTGATGCGCGAACTCTCCACCAAGGTGCCGGTTGCCGATAGCGCGCATCTGGTCGATACCTGCGGTACCGGCGGCGACTCGGCGCATACCTTCAACATTTCCACCGCCGCCACCTTTGTTGCCGCCGGCGCCGGCGCGCGCGTGGCCAAGCACGGCGGGCGCTCGGTCTCGTCCAAGTCGGGCAGCGCCGATGTGCTGGAAGCGCTCGGCATCAACATCAATCTGCCGCCGGAAAAGGTAGCCACCGCCATTACCGAAGTCGGCCTCGGCTTCATGTTCGCGCCCAACTATCACAGCGCGATGAAGCACGCGGCCCCCGTGCGCAAGGAGCTCGGCGTGCGCACGCTGTTCAACATCCTGGGGCCCCTGACCAACCCGGCCGGCGCGCCGAATCAGGTGATGGGCGTGTTCCATCCCGATCTGGTCGGCATCCAGGTGCGCGTGCTGCAACGCCTGGGTAGCGAACGCGCGCTGACCGTGTTCGGCCGCGAAGGCCTGGATGAAATTTCCATTTCCGGCGAAACCCTGGTCGGCGAACTGCGCAACGGCGAGGTGCATGAGTATGTCGTGCATCCGGATCAGTTCGGCCTGGGTGTGCATGACATTCGCGCCTTGCAGGTGGCGACCGTGGAAGAGTCGCGCGACCGCATCCTGAAGGCGCTGAACAACGCGCCCGGCGCCGAGCGCGATGTCGTGGCGCTGAACGCCGGCGCCGCGATCTACGCCGCCGGCATCGCCGATACCCTGGCGGATGGCGTCGATCGGGCGCGCACCTCTATCGCCTCCGGCGCGGCGCTGGCCAAGCTGGAAGCTTTGCGTGCGTTTGGCTGAACCCGCGCAGCCCTTGTAGCCCGGATGCAGCGAAGCGGAATCCGGGAGGCTGGTGGTACGCAAGATCAGGCCGATCTGCGGTATCTGGCCAAAGGCCCCGGATTCCGCTGGCGCTGCATCCGGGCTACGGGATTCTTTAGGGTGGATAAGCGCAGCGCATCCACCATTGCGGCCACAAAAAGTGGATGCGCTTTGCTTATCCACCCTACCGTGCTCACCGAGCAACGCTGGCGAAAAAATCCAGCACTCGTCGCGGCAGCCAATCAAAGCGGCCCGGAAACGCGCCGCTGACGAAGCCGACGTGGCCGCCTTGCGCCGGAAACTCCAGCGTCACCTGCTCTGAAACCTCATCCGGCCCAGGCAACACCCGGCCCGGCATGAACGGGTCGTTGCGGGCGTTGATGATCAGCGTCGGCACCTGAATATGCGCCAGCCAGGGCTTGCTGGCGGATTTGCGCCAGTAATCGGCGGCGTCGCGATAGCCGTGCAGCGATGCGGTGACCAGCGTGTCGAAGGCTTCGATGCGGTTGAGCGATTGCAACGCTGCCCTGTCGTACAAGCCGGGAAAGCGATCCAGCTTGGCCAGCGCCTTGCGTTTCAGCGTGGTCAGAAAGTGGGCGGTATAGATGCGGGTAAAGCCGCGATCTAGCGCGGCGCCCGCCGCCGGCAGGTCGAGCGGTGCGGAAACCGCCGCCGCCGCGTGCAGCACTTCCGCCGCTGCGGCGCCCTGTTCGCCCAGCCATTTCAGCAGCGCGTTGCCGCCCAGCGATACGCCGGCGGCGAACAACGGCGCGGCGTTGTGTTGCCGCAGTCGGTGCAGGATGTAGCCGATTTCGGCGCTGTCGCCGGAGTGATAGGCGCGCGGCAAGCGGTTCGCTTCGCCGGAACAGCCGCGAAAATGCGGCACGACGCCGCGCCAGCCACGCTGCCGCAACGCGGCCATCAGATGCAGGGCGTAAACACTGCGCGAGTCGCCCTCCAGGCCATGGAACAGCACCGCCAGCGGCGCCTCGGCGGGGCCGTCGAGCCAATCCAGGTCGATGAAGTCGCCATCGGGCATTTCCCAGCGCTCGCGCCGGTAGGCGACCGATGGTCGTCGCAGCGTCGCCGCATAGAGGGTTTGGGCATGGCCGCCGGGCAACCAGACAGGGGCGCGATAGGGCGGAATGGTGTGGGACATTCGTGGCGGATTCATGGTTGAAACAACTCATTACATTTCTACTACAGACCGCAAACCTTCGGCTTACATCGCACGCCCACACTGGCTTCACCTGCCTGGCAACCGCCAAGCGGGATTCTTTCAGGAGCCATGTCATGAAAACCAATTCGATTGTTAAAACCTTGAGTCTTTGCGCGCTTGTTTCCCTGTCCTTGGGCGCCGGTCTGGCGCAGGCCGATTCCT
>CAMDGQ010000070.1 GCA_945897955.1 Tepidiphilus sp. J10
GAAGGTCTAGCGCGCGCGGTCGAACAGGCAGTGGAAACCGACATGTCGCCCGGCAACAGCTGGAATGCAGCCACCGATAGTCCGGACCAGAAAAGTTCGCTGGTCAAACGCAGCCGGGTGCGCTTCTGGCAACAGACGCCGATCAAGCCGCTGTTGTGAGAAGCAGCGAGGACTCCCCCCGCTCTCTGGGGTGGGGCTAGGGGAGGGGGAAATACATCCGTTCGGCTCACTCACCAGACGGTTCATGGCGTCAAGTTCTACTCGAAACGGCATAGAGCCGTTCGGGTTCTCACCGAAGAACAGTCTGCGAAACGGATGATCGAGAACTTCGGCCCTATAGGTGGCATAGAGCACTCGCATTGCCGGTCAAAGAATCGTAAGCCTCCAGCCGCCCCACCTACCCAAGCGACGGCAAATCCGAATTAAGCAGACTGCCGCAGTGGCAACAGATCATCAATCCGGTTGTTCCGCCAAATCGGCAGCTCCGGCCGGGTGTTCTGGTGGTGGGCTAGGTCGGACAGTTTTAACAAGACCTGGATACGAGTGTGCGATCGCGCGGGCATCGATGATCCGAGATTTCACGATCTGCGCCATGAAGCCACGTCCAGGTTGTTCGAGCTCGGTATATTCGACAGCATGGAAGTGGCCAGCATCACCGGCCACAAGATCCTGACCATGCTCAAACGCTACACCCACCTGAAGGCTGAGGATCTGGCAAGGAAACTTGGATGAGGCTTCCCTGACATGAATGCGCGGTAGTCGATGCCACGAAGTCGCTGGCTATTGCCTCAATGCCGGGCATGAGGAAGGCCGACACAAGGCACCAGTACTCTCGGCCTCCCTGGGCATCAGCCAAGCCTGCACAGTTGAGTGCTTATGCGTTGTGTACTTATTGGTGAGCAGATGCAGGATCTTCTCCTTCGGAGTCTCACAGCTGATCTTTCGCATGCACTTCAGAATGCAGCACTACAGCACTGCACTAGATTACCGCTGGCGCATTCAGCGGAACTTCACTTTGACCTCAATGTTGTGTTCCCGATGGTCATCCAGCAATGGAATGGCCAGATCCTCCATATCCACCCCATCGACGCTGAAACCCGCCACGCTGCCTTGCACAACGCTGATGTGATACACCGTTTCGCGGAAGCGGTAATGCAGCTTGAAGCCCGGCCAGTGCGCGGGCAGGCAGGGGGTGATGTGCAACTTGTCCACTTCCAGGCGCAGGCCGAGCAGCGATTCAATGATCAAGCGGTACATCCAGCCGGCGGAGCCGGTGTACCAGGTCCAGCCGCCGCGTCCGGTGTGGGGCGATACGGCGTAGACGTCGGCGGCCATGACGTAGGGTTCGACCTTGTAAACCGCGATGGCTTCCTTTGATTTGGCGTGGTTGGCGGGGTTGATCAGGGTGGTGATTTCCCAGGCGCGGCGGCTGTCGCCCTGCGCGGCGAAGGCCATTGCCGCCCAGATCGCGGCGTGGGTGTACTGGCCGCCGTTTTCGCGCACGCCAGGCACGTAGCCCTTGATGTAGCCGGGGTCGAGCTCGGTCTGGTCGAACGGCGGGTCGAGCAGTTGCACCAGGCCCGCTTCGCGCCTTACCAGGCGGGCATCCAGCGCCTGCATGGCGCGGCGTGAATGGTCGGCATCCGTGATGCCGGACAGCACCGACCAGCTTTGCGAGATCGAATCGATCTGGCATTCGCTATTGCCGGCCGAGCCCAGCGGGGTGCCGTCGTCGAACCAGGCGCGGCGATACCAGTCTCCGTCCCAGGCGTGCTGTTCGATGTTGTCGCGCAGACGCTGGCTTTCCGTTGCACAGAATTCGGGAAATGCGGGGTCATCGTGTTGCCGCGCCAGCGTACCGAACTGGTGCAGCACTTCGATCAGGAAGAAGCCCAGCCAGACGCTTTCGCCCTTGCCGTGGATGCCGACCCGGTTCATGCCGTCGTTCCAGTCGCCGGAGCCGATCAGCGGCAGGCCGCGCTCGCCGAAGCGCATGCCGTGCCGGATGGCGCGCACGCAGTGTTGATACAGGCTTTCCGTGCCGTCGGCACGGCCGGGCAGGTCGTAGTAGGACTCGTCTTCAGGTTTAAGCGCACGACCTGTCAGATAGGGAACACGTTCTTCCAGCACACCGGTGTCGCCGCTGCTCAGCACATAGCGGCTGGTGGCCAGCGCCAGCCACAGGTAATCGTCGGAACAATGGGTGCGCACGCCACGCCCGGCGGGCGGATGCCACCAGTGCTGCACATCGCCTTCGCTGAACTGGCGGCTGGCGCAGAGCAGCAGTTGCGCGCGCAGCAAGCCGGGTTCGTTGTGCACCAGCGCCATCGCGTCCTGCAACTGGTCGCGGAAGCCGAATGCGCCGCCGGACTGGTAATAGCCGCTGCGCGCCCACATCCGGCAGGCCAGGGTCTGATACAGCAGCCAGCCGTTGGCCAGTACGTTGAGAGATTCATCCGGCGTTTCCACCTGCACCGCGCCCAGGCTGTGGTTCCAGAACGCCCAGACCGCTTCCAGCGCGCGCCGGGCGGCGTCGTTGCCACGGAAGCGATGCACCAGACGGTTGGCGTCTTCAGCACCCGGCACGCCACCCACCCCCAGGCGGAACACGATCTCGCGCGTTTGCCCGTCGCCCAGATTGACGCCGACCTGAAGCGCACAGCACGGGTCCAGCCCGCTGCCCAGCTTGCCCGAAAGATGCGTGCGTCCAAGCGCCGCCGGGTTGGCCAGACTGCCGTTGCGACCGATGAATTCGGCGCGGTCGCAGGTGAAGGTGCGCTGCGCATCGTCCACATCGAAGAAGGCGACGCGGTTGGGGAATTCGGTGTTGTAGGCATTGCGCGCATAGATCGCGCCGCTGCCGGCATCGACTTCGGTGGCGATGTGCATGACCGACTTCGGCCGCAGATCGCCCAGCACCCATTCCACGTAACCGGTGGCCGACAGACGGCGGGCGCGGCCGGACAGGTTGCGCAGTTTGAGCACGGCAAACTTCACCGGCGCGTTGGTGGCGACATAGACCCACAACTCGGACTGGATGCCGCTTTCGGTGTGTTCGAACACGCTGTAACCAAAGCCGTGCCGGCTGACGTAGGGCGTCGTACCGCGCCGGGGCAGCGGTGTCGGCGACCAGAACTGGCCGGTTTCCTCGTCGCGCAGGTAGAACGCCTCGCCCCCGGCGTCGCTCACCGGGTCGTTTTCCCAGGGCGTGAGGCGGAATTCGTGCGCGTTCTCGGCCCAGGTATAGGCCTGGCCGCTTTCCGAAATGACGCTGCCGAATTGCGCATTGGCCAGCACGTTGACCCACGGCGCCGGGGTCAGTTGCGCCGGCGTCGTGGTGATGACGTACTCGCGTCCGTCCGGCGTGAAGCCGCCGATGCCGTTGGTCAGGATCAGCTCGCGGTGCGGCAGGTTGAAGGCGGTGGCCGCTTCCGGGCGCGCCGGCCTGGCCAGCAACAAGGGCACACGCGGCAAGGGAGCTGGACGGCGGTCGAGCTGTTCCGCCAGTGTGCCCCGGTTGTCGCTCAGAATGACGCGGGCGACGGCCTGGAACAGCGTGCGGTCTTCGTCGGAAATCTGCTCCGCCGAACGGATGAAAATGCCGCCCGGCCGGTCGATCACCTGACTTTCCAGCCCCACCGCGACCAGACCGAGGATCTGGTCCTGCAAGACCTGGCGATACCCGGCGCGATCCTCGTTCCAGATCACCAGATCGACCACCAGCCCCTTCAGCCGCCAGTAGGCATGCGCCTGGATCAACTGGCGCACCAGTTCGATGTTGGCCAGATCGCCGATGTGCAGCAGCACGATGGGCAGATCGCCGGAAATGGCATAGCCCCAGAGGCCGGACTGGCCGCGCCGGTTCTTCTGCAGAATGCTGCTGTCGGCGCGCAGGCCGGCATGCGCGTAGAGAATCGAATTCGCCAGACGCCCGTAAAGCTGGGCGTCGGCCTCGTTGGCGTTGATCTGGCGTAGCAGCACCTGGGCGTGGGTCCAGGCCAGCTCGAAGACGCGGTCGGCGAGACGGCGATCCTGATATTTATCCACCAGATTGAGCGCCGCCATGCGGCTGTCGCCGATGCCGAACACCAGATCGATGCTGGCCGATTGCTCCGGCGCCAGGGTGAAGCGGCAGCGGATGGCGACGATGGGATCGAGCACCGAGCCCTGGCTGCCGGACAACACGCCGTCCTGGTCCATGGCCAGCGGCGAGGCGGCGATGCGGCCGCGGCCGATGAAGCGGGCGCGATCCGTTTCATAGGTCAGCGCTTCGACCTCGGCATCGTGCAGCGACATCAGATGGAACAGCCAGGGCGAATGCTCTTCGCGCGAGCGTGGGCGGCGGGTGCAGAGCATGGCGCGGCGGGATTCGACGATCTCGGTCTGCACGAACAGATTGCTGAACGCCGGATGCAGCGCATCGGCGGCGGCCGGCGCCAGCACTACTTCCGCATAGCTGGTGATCTCGATGCTGCGCGGCGTATCGCCCCGGTTGGTGATGCGCACCCGGCGCAGTTCGATGTCGTCTTCCGGCGAGACGACGATGTCGGTGTGGGTGTCGAAATCGAAGTCTTCGTTCTTGCCAACGTTTTTGCCACCGCTTTTTCCTGTATCGCGGCGGCGAAACTCGGCGCGGCCCTCCGAGAAGATCGCCTCGTAATGGTCGGCGCGGCGCAACTCGGGCTGGTGCGCGGTGGACCAGGTGGTGCCGCTGGCGACGTCCTTCAGGTAAATGAAATTGCCCCACGGGTCGCGCGTGGTGTCTTCCCGCCAGCGCGTCACCGCCATATCGTTCCAGCGGCTGTAGCCGCCGCCGGCATGGGTGAGCATGACGTGATAGCGCCCGTTGGACAGCAACTGCACTTCCGGCACCGCCGAGTCGGGGTTGGTCAGCACGCGGATCGGCATTTCCGTGGTGGTGGCGCCGGTCAACTCGCCGCTCAGTTCCGGGCTGTGGGCATACAGGGTCGAAGCGCGGGGGATGCGTTCCTGCAGCAGCAACAGTGTCGATTGCAACAGCGGATCGGCAGCAAAGCGTTTCTGCATCGGCCGATCCAGCAACAGATAGGCCAGCGCCAGCAGGCTCATGCCCTGGTGGTGCACCATGTAAGAGCGCACCAGCGTCTGTTTTTCGCCGCGCCGCTGGCGCAGCGGTGTGTAGTCGATCGCTTCATGGAAACCGAAGCCGCCCTCCGCTCCGGCGGCGGACAGCCGTTGCAGATTGAGGCAGGCGGCTTCCGGCGCCACCATCAGCGCCATCGCCGAGGCGTAGGGCGCCACCACCTGATCCTCGCCGAGGCCGCGTTTCAGCCCCAGGCCAGGTACGCCGAAAGCGCGGTACTGATAGTTGAGTTGCAGATCGACCGTGTTGTAGCCCGATTCCGAGATTCCCCAGGGCAGGCCGAGTTGCTGGCCGTATTCGATCTGCCGCGCCACCGCCGCGCGCGCGGTCTGGTCGAGCAGGGTGTGGTCGTAGGTCGGCATCACCAGTTGCGGCATCAGGTACTCGAACATCGAGCCGCTCCACGACAGCAGGATCGGCTCGCCGCCGGCGCGGGTGAGCAGGCGTCCGAGCGCAAACCAGCTTTCCTGCGGCAACTGGCCCTGGGCGATGGCGACAAATACCGTGAGGCGCGCTTCCGACGCCAGCAGGTCGTAGAAACCACTGTCGCGCCGCCGCTCCTCCACGCTGTAGCCGATGCACAACTGGCGGGCCGCCTTGTCGTACAGAAAACCGTATTCCATGTTGGCCATTTCACCGGCCTGCAACGCCAGTTGCTCGATCGTGGCGATGCGCGCCTGGGCATGCGCACTGCCTTGTTCGATGTCGCGTTCGAGCGTGGTCAGCCAATGGGTCTGTTCCGGCGTGGTGCTGGCATCGAGTCGGCTCGTCAGGCGGTCCGACCAGGCCCGCTTCAGTCCGGCCAGGTCGCGCAAGCTCGGCATGAGATTGATGTCGTCAAAACCGCCCAGCCCGACCGGGGCTTCCGGCAACCCGCTCCAGGGTACGAGATGGATCAACTCATCGCGCATGGCCTGGCATTGCCGCGACAGCACGCCGGCCCACCAGTCGGCCTGGCTTGCCGGCGGAGTTGCAAGTTCACTTGCAGTATCGGTTGCAACATCGGCGGCGAGTTCGTCAACGATTGCGGCGGCATATCGCGCCAGTCTGTCGAACAGATGCCGCGCCGCGACCAGCGAGATCTCGTAGGGCGGAAAAGCCGGCGGTTTTATGCCGGCGCCTTCCGCCGTATGCACCGCGTGTTGGCGGAAGGCGCTTTCGCTTTTCCGCCCTACGTTCTGTGCGGACTCCAATGCCATTTGGAATTGCGTCACCGTAGCCGGTGTCGGCTGGCCCGCTGCCGCAATCAGGATGCCCAGCGTGTCGCGCACACCGTCCAGCGCGCGCGGCGACAGGATCGGCTGGTCCAGCAACGCCAGCAGGCCGGGGCGCAGGGTGAGCAGATGGCCGGCCAGATTGCCGCTGTCCACCGTCGAAATGTAGGCCGGGTGCAGCGGGCGCAGGGTTAGCGTGTCGTACCAGTTGTAGAAATGGCCGCGATGACGTTCCAGCCCGGCCATGCTGGCCAGACTGTTGGCGGTGCGTTCGAGCAGTTGCCCGCTCGGGATGTAGCCGAAATCGTGCGCCGACAGATTGGCCAGCAAGGCCAGCCCCATATTGGTCGGCGAGGTGCGATGTGCCAGCGTGGCGGAACGGTACTCCTGGTAATTGTCCGGCGGCAGCCAGTGGTCGTCCGGGCCGACGAAAGTCTCGAAATACGCCCAGGTCTTGCGCGCGATGCGGCCGAGATAGTGCGTCTGTTCGACGCTCAGCCGCGCCTCGCGACGCGGCAGCGGCAGGCTGATCCACCAGACAATGGCGGGGGACAGCAGCCAGAGCAGCAGAATCGGCCCGGCCAGCAGCAGCGTGGCCGGATTCATTACCGCCAGCCAGCTCGCCGTGGTGATGGCGAGCACCGGCGCGAACGCCATGCTGCGCAATACGACGAGTGGATCGTCGCGATGGGTCGGGTCCTGGTCGCCGGAAGCTTTCCATTCCAGCAGGCGCTGGTGCGTGAACAGCAGACGGCCGAGTGTGCGCAACGACGCATCCAGGCTGTAAGCCGCTTCATGCGGCAGCGTCAGCAGCGCAAACCCGGTTTGCAGCAGGCGCTGGGCGGCGGCGTGCGCGGTCGCGGCAAAATGCTGGCCGGGACGCATGTCGGCCGGTTTGCACAGCACATCCAGCAGGCTGGAAAGCACCGGCGGGATCAGCAGAATGCCGAGCACCGCCAGGGTCCAGAACAGGGGCGAGGCAAACACCGTCCAGCCGAGCAGCAACAGCAGCGTCAAGGCCGCCGGCGCCAGGCTGCGACGCAGGTTATCCAGCAGCTTCCAGCGTGACAGCGGGCTCAGCGGATTCCGTTGCCAGCGCCCATGCGCGTCCGGCGCCCAGGGCAGCAACCAGGCGACGAGTTGCCAGTCGCCGCGAATCCAGCGATAGCGTCGATCCACATCGGCGCCATAGCGGGCCGGATATTCCTCGTACAACTGCACGTCGCTGAGCAAGCCGGCGCGGGCGTGGCAGCCCTCCAGCAGATCGTGGCTGAGAATGCGGTTTTCCGGAAAGCGCCCGTGCAACGCCTGTTCGAACGCCGCGACGTCGTAAATGCCCTTGCCGACGAAGGAACCTTCCTGGAACGCATCCTGATACACATCCGACACCGCCCGCGTGTACGGGTCGATGCCCGGCTCGCCGCTGTTCAGGCGGGCATAGCGCGACTGGTTGGCGACCGGCAGGCTGGCGCTGACGCGCGGTTGCAGGATGCCGTAGCCGGCGCGGACGCGGCCGAGCACCGGGTCATAGACCGCGCGATTGAGCGGATGCGCCATGGCGCCGACGAATTGCTGCGCGGCTTCGCGCGGCAACTGTGTGTCGGTATCCAGCGTGATGACATATTTCACGCCTGACAGAATGCTTGTGTCGCCGATCAGCAACGAGAAGGCATCTGCCTGGCCGGTGCGCAGCAGGGTATTCAGGTCAGCCAGCTTGCCGCGCTTGCGCTCGTAGCCCATCCAGATGCGGTCATGCGGATTCCAGCGTCGCGGGCGGTGCAGCAGGAAAAAGACATCATTGCGGCCCGCCGCGTATTGCGCGTTCAGCGCCGCGATGCGCGCCGCCGCCAGGGCCAGCAATGCAGCATCCTGCGGCAGGGTTTCCTCGGCGGCATCGCGAAAGTCGGTCAACAGCGCGAAGTGCAGATTGGTCTCGCGATTGGCCAGAAAACGCACTTCCAGCGCCTCGACCAGATGCTCGATGTTTTGCGGGCTGGTCAGCAGCGTCGGCACCGCCACCAGCGTGCGGTATTGCGGCGGGATGCCGGAAGAAAAATCCATTCGCGGCAGGGGGCGCGGCGACGCCAGCAGGGTGGCCAGCCAGTTCACCAGCGCCGACGCAAGCTGGCCCGTGGCGAGCAGGGCGAGCAGGCCGATCAGCGGCAGCACCCAGATGCTGACGCCATTCAGCCAGGCCCGCGCCAGCAGTCCCGTGCCGAGCAGCAGCGTCAACAGCGTGATTGCGCCCAGATACAGCAACAACGGCCGCCGGCTGGCCCAGCGCCGCAGCCGGGCGGTGAGCGGCAGATGCGCGCCGCAAATCTGTTCCAGTTCCCGCCGGCCGCGGTCGATCAGGTAATAACCGACGTGCGCTTTGCGGTTGGCAAATGGGTCAGCCTCGCCCAGTGTTGCCGCGCTCGCCCGCGCCAGGTCGATGGCGCTGGCGGCCACCAGTTCTTCGACCAGCCTGCTTGTTCTGGCGACAGATTCAACCACATGGCGATAGCCGTCACGGCTGGCGAAATTCATGCCGGCATAGGCGGCGGCCGGGTCGCGCCGCAGCGTGCTTTCAACCACGCTCATCGCCTCGACGAACTCGCGCCAGTCCAGCGTACTTAACAGGCGCAGGCTGCCGATGCTGTTGCTGATCGAAACCTGATCGGCCGCCTGCTGCTGATTGCCGGCGCGAACCAGTTGTTCGATGTTGAGCCCCGTATCGGCCAGTTGCTGTTCGAACCAGGTCAGCGGCAGGCTCAGCGCCGGGCCCTGGCCTTGCAGGCGACGCGCCAGTTCCGAGATGAACGGCGGCGACATCGGCGGTTTCGAGTGCGCCATGTCGGCGATCACCAGAATCAGATTTTTCGGATCCTGATGCGAGATCTCGATCAGCGTATCGGCCCAGCCGACGGCCAGGTCGCGTTCCCGTCTGCCCGCCGAAATGCGCACGGCAACCCGGCGCAGATTCTCGATCAGCGCCAGGCGCAGCATGATCGGAATGGCCCACAACTCGCCCAGACGCAAGGGCGTGACAGTCTGGTAGGTGGCGACAAAGCGGCGCAGGCTGTCCGGGTCGACGCGGCCATCGCCATGCGCGATGGTTTCCAGCGCGATGTCATACACCCGTGGGAAACCGCTGGAAACTCCTTCGGCCAGACTCGGTAGTTCGCGGCTGTAGCCCTTCGGCAAATGCCGGCGGGCAGTGCGGATCTGTTCTTCGATCAGATACAGGTTGTCGAGCAGCCATTCCGCAGCCGGGGTGACGCGATGCTTCGCCGCCACCGCCAGGGTCAGCTGGCGGCAGGTCTCGACCAGCACTTCTTCGTTCGCATCCAGTCGTGCCAGCAACTGGTCCGGCTGCCGTCCCGCCGCGAGGCGATGCGCGGCGGCCAGGCGTGCGCCGTGCTGTGCCATCTGGTCGGCGCTGAACAGCTCGGCCCGGAGTGGGGCTTCTTCGTCGAGACGGAGATCAGGCAAGCGGCCATCGAGAAACCGCGTTTTGAACTGTTGCCAGTACTTGGATAGCTTTGCCATGTTCAATCCCCGAGCAACTCGGCCACCGGTTCAAGTTGTTCCACTTGCTGAGCCACCACTTTGACGATGACCGTGATCGGCATGCTCAGCAACATGCCCCAGACGCCCCACAACCAGGTCCAGAACAGCAGCGAGACAAAGACTGCGGCGGTGTTCATTCGGGCGATTCGGCCGGTCATCCAGGTGGTGATGAAGGTGCCGACGACGGTGGCAATGGTCAGCGACACGCCGACAACCAGAAATGTCGGCGACAGGCTGTCGAACTGCATGAACGCGGCCATGCCGAGGACGCTGGCGGTCGCCGCCGGGCCGAAGTACGGAATGATGTGCAAGAGGCCGGCGGCCACGGCCCAGGCGCCGGCATTGTCCAGGCCGATCCAGCGCAACGTGACCCAGGTGAGCAGACCGACCAGCAGGTTGGTCACCAGCAGCATCAGCATGTAGCGCTGGATGGAAGTGTTGATGTCGTCGAGGATGTGGACGGTAATTTTCTTGCTCGACAACGTGGGCCCGGTCATGCGCACCAGCTTGCGCTTGTAGGTGTCGCCCGACAGCAGCAGAAAGTACGTCAGGAACAGCACCATGGCGGCCTGGCCGACGAGTTCGGCGGCGCCCATGGAGCCGGCCCAGAGAAAGTTTTCGAGTTTGAAACCGGTCGGCACGATGACCACGCGTGTCGCGGGTTTTTTCGGCGATGAGTTGCTGCCCGTGATCTGGTTTGTCGCTTTCTCGATCTCGTTCGCGGCGGTTTGCACCTTCTGCATGGTGCTGGCCTGACCCTCGCGCAGGCTGGACAGGCCGGCCGATAGTTCGCTCGCCGCTTCAGGCAACTGTTCAACGATCGTTCGCACCTGCCCGCGCAGGGCATAACTGCCCAGAACCAGCGTCGATACGACGCCCAGCAGCACAATGCCGGCGCCCAGCGCGCGCGGAACGCGGATACGCTCAAGCCACACGACGAGCGGATTGAGGGTGTAGGCGAAGAGGATGCCAAGCAGCAGGGAAATGACGAAGCTCTGCGACCATTCCAGGGCAAACACCACCGCCACCGTGGCAATGATGATCAGCGCCAGGCCATGCCCGGTCTCGGGCAAACTGACTGCGGCATGTTGCGTGATGGATTCGTTGTTCTGCGAAACATCCGCTGGGGTGGTTGCAAGCGGCATGGTCATCCAGCGTTCGGATCGGGTAGGGCAGGGCGCAGGCTGCCGAACCCCAGCGCGTACTGGCGGGTGAATTCCGCCCCGAGAAAGAAGATCTGCGCCGAGTAATACACCCAGAGCAGCAGCGCGATCAGCGAACCGGCAGCGCCGAAGCTGGTCACCACGCTGCTGTTGCCGAGATAAAGCCCGATGGCATATTTGCCCAGGCTGAACAGCGCTGCCGTAAACAGTGCGCCGATCAGGACATCGCGCCAGGACAGCGGAGCATCCGGCAGGGTCTTGTAGATCACCGCGAACAGACCGGCGATGACCGCGAATGAAATGACCGAAGTGGTTGTCGCGAGCACTTCATACGAACCGCCCCATATTGCACCGGCATAGCGTTCGAACATGGCCAGCGCCGCGCTGATCACCAGCGAAACGAGGAGCAGGAAGGCAAGCACCAGTACCAGGCCGAAGGACAACAGCCGGGTTCGCAACAGGATGCGGATAGTCGACAGACTGGATTTTTCAACGCCCCACAACTCATCCAGACTGCCCTTCAACTCGGCGAAGACGCTGGTGGCGGCGAGCAGCAGCAACACGCTGGCGAGCAGCGTCGCCATCAGGCCGGAAGCGGGATTGCGTGCGCCGGCCAGCAACGTCTGAATCGCCTCGGCGCCGCCCGGTCCGACGAGCCCCTGCACCTGAGCGACGATCTCGCCCTGAGCCGCCTCGGCGCCGAAGAAATAGCCGGCAACCGCGATCGCCAGCACCAGAATCGGGGTCATTGAAAACAGGGTATAGAAGGCCAGCGCGGCGCCCTTGCTATCCGCCCGATGATTGATCCAGGCATGCAGCGATTGCATCAGGACGAACTGGAAACGCCTGACGCCTTGTCTGGGCGCCTGAGCATCGATGCAAAGCCGGAGGGCGCGAATGAATCTGCCACGCCATGCTTTGATTTCACGCAGCAAAACAGTCTCCCGGCGACCGCGACCGGAGCTGTGTCCGGTCGCGGCTGGTGAACAAGCTTATTTCAGGCGCATGTCGTTCTTGACGGATTTCACGCCGCTGACGCCGGCCGCCAGTTCGACTGCCCGGTTCGCCGCCGACTGAGTGATTACGAAGCCGCTCAGTTGCACGACGCCCTTGTAGGTCTCGACGTTGATTTCCGTCGCCTTGGTCATGGCATCGTCGAAGATCGCCGCTTTCACCTTGGCGGTGATGACGCTGTCGTCGATGTACTGGCCGGTGCCTTCACGCTGCGAGGTGGACGAACAGCCGACCGCGGAGGCCAGGGTAACGGCCAGGAAAACTGCGGAAACATATTTGTTGAACTTTGTCATGGTGAATCTCCAGAGGTGAAAAAAGCGGGGGTCGAAATCCGGCCGTGGTGCGCCGGATCAGCGCTTACTTGAGCCGCATTACGTTGTTGACGCCTTTGACGCCGCCGACGCCGCGCGCCAGATCGACCGCTCTGTTGGCCGCCGCCTGCGAGCTGACGAAGCCGCTCAGTTGCACGATGCCCTTGAAGGTTTCGACATTGATCTCGGTAGCCTTCGTGGTGGGATCTTCGACCAGCGCCGCCTTCACCTTGCCGGTAATGACGCTGTCGTCAAAATACTGGCCGACGCCTTCCCTTTGCGGAGTGGACGAACAGCCTACGGTCGAGGCCAGCGCGATGGCCAGGAAGAATGCGGAAAGGTATTTTGTGTTGAGGTGTTTCATGGTTGGTTCTCCTGTCGATATTAAGAAAGGGCAGCTCTGACTTGCCCGCCTTGCGAAACCTGAAAACAGATTAGAAACAACGGCCGGCGCTGTCGGTACGCTGCCGCACATAGTGAAAATCCCTCGGCAAACTTGACCAGTCCGGCGCTCTCCAGGCGAAGGTTCGGCGGCTATGTACGGCTTCGTACATACGGAGGACTGCACATCGGATAAACCACAAGCGCGCTTCGAGTAACGAGCGGCACGCATTCCCTTGTTTTCACATTTCGGAGTCACCATCATGGAAACGCCAAAAAATGCATTGATCTTCCCGCTTGCCGTGATCGGCGCGCTTTGCGGCGCACCGCCGGCGTTGGCGATACCCATACTTGGTTCGGAACTGGCCGGCTTCACGGTTCTGGGCAGTGCGACAGTGACCAATGTCCCGACCAGCGTCATCGGGGGAAATGTCGGCGTCTGGTCAAGCGGCGGCGCGAATGCGATCACCGGTTTCCTGTCCTCGCCTGGTGTCGCGGTCTCGGACCCGCAGGTGACCGGGGGGCTGGTACACGCTGGCACCTCGACCGGAAGCCCGAATGCGCAATTGGCTCAGGCGCAACTCATCACCGCGATAGCCAATCTGGGCTCGCTCGGGTCGGGCACCCTGCTGGCCGCCGATCTGGTTGGACTCACGATCCTGCCTGGCGTCTATACCGTTCCCGCCGGAACCACCAATTTGTCCGGGACGGTGACCCTCGACGGCCAGGGCAATGCGAACGCGGTCTGGGTGTTCCAGATGACGAGCACGCTGATCACCTCGCCCAACTCGGTCGTGAATGTGCTCAATACCGGTTCGGGCGCCGGCGTGTACTGGAATGTCGGCAGTTCCGCGACCATTGATACCGACACGACATTCATGGGCAATATCCTCGCGCTGGCCAGCATCAGCATGAACACCGGCGCCACCGATCTATGCGGCAGAGCCCTGGTGCAAACGGGTGCCGTGACCTTGATTCAGAACAGTCTGTCCGGTATCTGCGCAGGCGATCTGATCGGCAGCAATGGCCTGAGCGGCGGTCTTGAGGTGACCACGACGCCAGCGGGAGACGTGGTCAGCCTGCTTCCGTTCGTCCCGGTCAACCCGACCGGAGCCATCCCGGAACCCGCCACGCTGGCGCTGCTGGGACTCGGTCTCGCCGGAATCGGCTTGAGTCGGCGTCGGCGCGCATGAAATTCGGGTAATCGTGGTGGTTGCGTGGCACGGGTTTGCGAGGCATCCAACGCGGCCCGTGCGCAGCTCGAACCTGGTTAAGTCTGGGCAGCGTTATACCGGGTTCAAACCAGTGCAAGCTCCGGCAACGGCGAAGCCCCATGCTCCAGAAACTGCCTGAAATCATCCGCCGCCAAAGGGGGCTGAAACAGAAATCCCTGTCCATCGTTGCAATGCCGGGCGCTCAGAAATTCGAGCTGGGCGTGCGTTTCCACCCCTTCGGCGATGACCCGTTGATTCAGGTTTCTCCCCATGCCGATGATCGCGCTGACGATGGTGCCGTCATCCGGGTCGGTGGCGATGTCACGCACAAATGACTGGTCGATCTTCAGCGTGTCGATCGGGAAACGCTTCAGATAGCTCAGGCTCGAATAGCCGGTGCCGAAGTCGTCGATCGCCAGTCGCACCCCCATCGCCTTGAGCGCCTGCAGCGTGGTGGCCGAAGCTTCCGCGTCCTGCATCAGGATGCTTTCGGTCAGCTCCAGTTCGAGATAGCGCGGATTCAAACCCGTTTCCTTCAGGATGCGTGCAACGCCCGCGAGAAAGTCCTTGTGCCTGAATTCGATGGCGGAAATATTGACTGCCACAGGCACGGCTGGCAGGCCGGCATCCAGCCAGGCCAGAGTTTGCCGGCAGGCTTCGCGCAGCACCCAGCGACCAATCGGCACGATGAGGCCGGAATCTTCCGCGACCGGCACGAACTGCCCGGGACTGACCAGACCGTGTTCCGGGTCTTGCCAGCGGATCAGCGCCTCGGTGCCGACCATTGCGCCGGAAACCAGGTCGATCTGCGGCTGGTAATACAGCAGAAACTCGTTTTGCCTGAGGGCGCGCCGCAGACTGCTTTCTATCGCCAGTCGCCGCACCGCACTGGTGTTCATGTCGGCGCGGAAGAACTGGTATTTGTTGCGGCCGTTGGCCTTGGCGTGAAACATCGCGGTGTCCGCGTTCTGCATCACGCTGTCCACGTTGTTGCCGTCATCCGGATAGATGCTGATGCCGATGCTGAGGCTGACATGCAGTTCGTGTCCTTCGATCAGGTGTGGCAGTGCGAAGGCGGCAAGCAGTTTTTCCGCGACGTAGGTTGCATCCAGCGGTTGTTCGATTTCGGCCAGCAGAATCACGAATTCGTCGCCGCCCTGGCGGCATACCGTGTCGGTGGCGCGCACGCTCGCGACCAGACGCTCGGCGACCGATTGCA
Organism: Tepidiphilus sp. J10; assembly: GCA_945897955.1. Classification (GTDB taxonomy): domain Bacteria; phylum Pseudomonadota; class Gammaproteobacteria; order Burkholderiales; family Thiobacillaceae; genus PFJX01. The sequence goes on from CAMDGQ010000070.1 coordinate 15,191, forward strand.
GCAGTTGATCGCCGACGGCATGTCCAAGCGAATCGTTGATGCGTTTGAAGAAATCGAGATCAAGGAACAGCAGGCCAACCTGCTTTCTGTGCCGGTTGGCCTGGCCTATCGCCTGCGAACAGCGTTCCGTCAGCAGCACCCGATTCGGCAAACCGGTGAGAAAGTCGTGCTGCGCCAGATGCGCCATGCGCAGCGCCACGGCGCGCGATTCGCTGACATCGTGGAACACCAGCACGGCGCCGATGACGCGGCCTTCCCGGTTGTGGATCGGCGCGGAGGAATCCTCGATGGCGGACTCGAAGCCGTCGCGGCGGATCAGCACGCTGTTGATCGCCAGTCCTACGGTCTGGTCTTCCTTGATGGCAAGCTGCGCCGGGTTTGGTGCGGATTCGCGTGTCTTGCCGTCAATGATCCTGAATACCTCGGCCAGCGGTCGCCCCACTGCGGATTCACGCGACCAGCCGGTCATCGCTTCCGCGACCAGATTCAGGTAGGTCACGTTGCCGGCGAGGTCGGTGGTCAGCACGGCATCGCCAATCGAGTTGAGGGTGACCTGGGCACGCTCCTTTTCCTCGAACAAGGCTTCTTCCGATGCACGCAGAACGGACTCCGTGATTTTCCGTTCGCTGATGTTCTCAACGGTCTGCACCAGGCCGAACGACGGCCTGCCGCCGTCATGATCGTCACGCATGGCGGCGCTGTTGACACGCACCCAGACCACGCTGTTGCCTTCCTGCTGGAAGCGATATTCGGACTGAAAAGGCTCCAGGCTGCGCGCCGCAATGCGCCACTCGGCGAGGACGCGTTCGCGATCTTCCGGGTGGATCGCCATGCTCCAGTTGGTGCCCAGCGTCTGTTCCAGCTTCAGCCCGGAGATCTTGTGATACGCCTGATTGGTGTAGACACAACTGCCCAGCGCATCGGCAACGAAAATACCCAGCGGCGAGCTATCGCTGATTGCCCGGAAGCGCGCCTCGCTGTTGCTCAGCGCTGCCCGTGTCGTCTGGCGCTCAATGACATAACGCAATGCACGCGGCAACCAGTGCGCGTCGATATGCGCTTTGGAGAAATAGTCGTGCGCGCCGAGTTGCATGGCCTGATGCACGATTTCTTCATCGCTCGTGCCGCTCAGCACCAGGATCAGCGCTTTCGGCGCCGCCTTGATCAGTTGATCGAAGGCGGCAATGCCCTGACCATCGGACAAGGCCAGATCGAGCAGGATGACCTCGACTTCCTTTTGCCTCAGGCGTTCGAGCGCATCGACAAGTGACACGACCCATTCGATGCGAAATGAATTGTCGCCCGCACCTGCCAGTGCGGCCTGGATCAGTTCGGCGTCGGCGGCAATGTCTTCAATGAGCAGGACCGTGGTCGGGTTATCGTGCATGGCTCTACTCTGGCGAGATTGTTAGGGCGACTATTTCTGCGGAGATTTCTGCCGCACATGCAGATTGCCTTCCCATGCGCAGTCGAGCGAGCCGCAGCGGTAGCGATAAACCGGCAGGAACAAACCAATGAACCGATCGAAGAGTCGACGCTGGGTGCGGAACACTACCCCGCCGCAGCGGGGACAGACGGCGCAATCGAAAGCATGCGGCACCAGCGGCGGGATCAGATGGGCAAGAAGCGCCATGAAGAAATCCTTTCAGTAGCTCGCGGTCCCGATGCCGTACTGGGTGTCGTACCGCATCCGGATCGAGACCGGCGAGCGTGGTTTGCAGGTCAGTTCGGCCTGCTGTCTTCAAACTGCTTGATCTGCATTTCGGCTTCGTCCTTGCTGATGCCGTAGGCCTCCTGAATCTTGCCTGCCAGCTCGATACGCCTGCCGTCGATCACATCGAGATGGTCGTCGGTCAGCTTGCCCCACTGCGCTTTCACATTGCCTCTGAATTGTTTCCAGTTGCCTTTGGCGATATCCCAGTTCATGAAAATCTCCTTTTGATTGCGTTCGATCGGCGGAATCGCCCATCGAGCATCCTTCGTCCCTGCAGGCCGTCGCGGATTGGAGGCGGCTGGCCTGACTGATTTCGTAAATTCCGGATGCAGATTGCAGGTTGAACTCGGATACGGCGGCAGTCCGTGCGCTGGCGTACAAAGCGCCGGAACCTTGCCCTCGGCCGCACGCGACCAAGCTATGTTCGGCGACGAACAGACGCTTGCTCTGACCTGGGTCATCCTGCGGGCAAGGACGTTGCGAGGAAGCAAGCAACGGCTGAAAGGACGGTCTGAATCGGCTTTTACAGCGGGCGCAAATGCTCACTGCCGTAGGTCGGTTCCGGCTTTGTATCGCAACCTAGCCCGGATATTTCATAAATGCTCGCGCGCCCTCGCTGGTTCCTTGTCCGCACTGGAAAGTTTCCCTCAGTCGGGCGTATGAATAACTACGCCGCTCCTTCGGGAAACTCCCATTGCAAACAAGGACCTGCGCGATCATCACGCGAATTTATGAAATATCCGGGCTACACCTACCGGAGGTTCAACATGAACCATGCAACACAGGACTTTATCCGTCCCGGTTACGAAACCCTGCCGATTCCGGATTTCCCCAATGCCCCCAGCGACTGGACGCAAAGCGACGCCACCGAATTGGCCACCGCCGAAAACCTGACGCTGACCGAAGATCACTGGCAGGTGGTTCTGGCATTGCAGAACTTTTATGCGCATCAGGAAGACTCCGTCATCAACATGCGCGACTTGCATGATGCGCTGGACGAGGAGTTTCATCAGAAAGGGGGGCTCCGTTATCTCTACACGCTGTTTCCCAACGGCCCGGTCGCGCAAGGCTGTCCGCTGGCCGGCCTGACTTCGCCCTCCGGCGCGCAGGACCAGGGGTTTGGCAGCGCGATGTGATTGCGTCGGGTGCGCCATGCGCACCTCCACAACCATGTTCCGCAATTCTGAAACGGGATGCGCATCTTGCTGCAGCAGGCGCTGACGAATTCCTGGAGGGCGGCGCGGCAAAATCGGGTTTGTTGAACCTGGAATCTCGGCTGCCAACGTGCGATAGCGAACGGAATCAACATCACTTTCGATGCACTGTGTCTGTCCCGAACTTAACCCGGAAATTTCATAAATGCTCGCGCGCCCTCGCTGGTCCCTTGTCCGCACTGGAAAACTTCGCTCAGTCGGGCGTATGAATAACTACGCCGCTCCTTCGCGAAATTTCCATTGCAAACAAGATCCTGCGCGATCATCACGCGAATTTATGAAATATCCGGGTTAACTGGAGTGGGTGTCATGGGCAAATATCTTGTGGCTTGGCTTTTAGGCGTACCCGTTTTTGTGCTGGTTCTCGTCTATCTCTTTTTCTAGCCCGAACATTTTCAGCTCGCAATTGGTTCCTTCTCGAACGCGCGCTGTGTTGCGCTGGCTCAAATGGATCGTCGGCAGTCTGCTCGCACCTGTCGTGCTGGCCGTGCTGTTCATCACCCTCTTCGGCTGGAACTGGCTGCGCGCACCAATCGAGCGGGTGACGCTGGATAAAACCGGACGCATTCTGCTGATCGGCGGCGATCTCGAAGTCGAGTTGGCCTGGCCGCTGCCGCGCATTCATTCCGGTGCGGTGAGTTTTGCCAATCCAGCTTGGGCCACGGAAAAGCAGATGGTCAGCGCCGCAGCGGCGACAGTGAGCATCGACTTGCCGCAATTGTTGCAGCGAAATCTGGTGTTCCCCGAGGTGCGCCTGCAACGTCCGGTGATCTTCCTGGAACAAAGCCGCGACGGCCGCAAGAACTGGCTGCTCGACCGCCAACAGAAGGACGAATCGGCGCGCATCCGGATCGACCGGCTGAGGCTGGATGAAGGCAAGTTGGGCTATGACGATGTCGCACGCAAAACCCACATTCGGGCGACGCTCTCGACCGCCGATACGCAGCCTGGCAAAGCCGAGTTGGCTTTCACAGCGCAGGGCGAATACAAGAACCTGCCGTTCAAGGCGCAGGGTCACGGTGGACCCGTGCTGGCATTACGCGATGAAAAGACGCCTTATCCGCTGACCGCCGGACTGACGATCGGTCGAAGCGTGGTGAAGGCCACGGGCAGCATTACCAGCTTGCTGAAAATCACTGCGATGGACATGCAGGTGGATCTGCGTGGCGACAATCTGGCGCACCTCTATCCGCTGCTTGGCATTGCGTTTCCGGCAACCCGTGCCTACGTCACCCACGGCCATGTCGTGCACAGCAAACAACAATGGCGCTACGAAAAATTCAATGGCCGCATCGGCGCCAGCGATATCGCCGGCACGCTCCAGGTCGACACCAGCGGCAAGCGCCCGGCCATGCAAGGCGATCTGGTCTCCAATCTGTTCGATCTTGCCGATCTCGGCCCTTTGATCGGGCTCCGACCAGGCAGCCTGCAAGCCGCGCGGAAAGCCACGCCAGCAACCGCACAAGTGCTGCCCGACCTGCCATTCAAGACCGAGCGCTGGGACAGCGTCGACGCGGAAGTCTCCTTGAAAGCCCACACCTTTCGACATGCCAAAGCGCTGTCACTGAATAACCTGAACACCCACCTCAGCCTGCGTGATTCCGTGCTGACGCTCGACCCGCTCGATTTTGGTCTGGCCGGTGGTCATCTCCAGGCAATGATTTCACTCGACGGACGGCGTGACCCGATTCAGGCGCACGCCCGGATCAAGGCGAAAAAAAT
>CAMDGQ010000071.1 GCA_945897955.1 Tepidiphilus sp. J10
CTGGCGAAACGCAGGATCTGCTGGCCGGACTGGCGGGCGCCCATGAATTCGCCGGGGCCGCGCAGCTTGAGGTCTTCGCGCGCGATGGCGAAGCCGTCGGCGTATTCCTTGATGATGCGCAGGCGCTGGCGGCCCGCGTCGGACAGCGCGTCGCCATAGAGCAGCAGACAGGTCGATTCCCTTGCGCCGCGCCCGACGCGGCCGCGCAACTGGTGCAGTTGCGCGAGGCCGTAGCGCTCGGCGTGCTCGATCACCATCAGCGCTGCGTTAGGCACATCGACACCGACTTCGATCACCGTGGTGGCGACCAGCAGATGCAGTTCTCCGGCTTTGAAGGCGGCCATCGCGGCGGCTTTTTCTTCGCCTTTCATGCGGCCATGGACCAGGCCGATGTTCAGCTCCGGCAACAGTTCGACCAGTTCGGCATGGCTTTCTTCGGCGGCGCGTAACTGGAGTTTTTCCGATTCCTCGACCAGCGGACAGACCCAATAGGCTTGCGCGCCTGTCAGGCAGTAATCGCGCAGGCGGCCGATGACTTCGTCGCGACGCTTCAGCGACATCACCTTGGTGGTAATCGGCGTGCGGCCGGGCGGCAGTTCGTCGATGACCGAAACGTCGAGGTCAGCGTAGTAACTCATCGCCAGCGAGCGCGGGATTGGCGTGGCCGACATCATCAGCAGATGCGGCATGTGATTCGCATCCGTCAGGCCGCCGGGGTGACCACCTTTCTCGCGTAAAGCAAGCCGCTGGCCAACGCCGAAGCGGTGCTGTTCGTCGACCACGGTCAAGGTCAGGTTGGCGAAGCTAACGCCGGCCTGGAACAAGGCGTGGGTGCCGACCGCGACGTTGATCTCGCCGCTGGCGATGCGCGCCAGGCTGTCCTTCTTCGCCTTGCCCTTGGTCGCGGCGGCGATCCAGGCGACTTGCATGCCGAGCGGTTCCAGCCATTCGTGCATTTTCAGATAGAGCTGTTCGGCCAGAATTTCGGTCGGTGCCATCACCGCCACCTGGCCGCCGGCCGCCAGCGCCGGCAAAAGGGTGAGCGCCGCGACCAGCGTCTTGCCGCTGCCGACATCGCCCTGCAGCAACCGGTTCATCGGATGCGGCCGCGCCAGGTCGCGATGGATTTCCTGCAATGCCCGGCTTTGCGCGCCGGTCAGCGCGAAGGGCAGGGCGGCGAGCAGCTTCTCGGCAAGTCCGCCATCGCCACTCAATGGCACAGCATTCAACTGCTGACGCTGGCGCGCGGCCAGACGCAATGACAGTTGCTGCGCCAGCAGTTCGTCGAACTTGATGCGGCGCCAGGCCGGCGTGGCGCGCATGTCCAGCGCGTTCAGGTCGGCGTCGGGTTGCGGGTGGTGCAGCGCGTTGAGCGCCTCGGCAAAGCCGGGCAGACGGAGTTTGGCCAACAGGCTGGCGGGCAGCGTTTCACCCAGGTCAGCCTGATGCAGCGCCATCTCCACCGCCTTGCGCACGGCGTTCTGCGAGAACGCGGCCACCGACGGATAAATCGGCGTCAATGTGGCCGACAAGGGCGTGTTGTCGCGCACGACGCGCAGTTGCGGATGCACCATCTCGGCGCCGAAGAAGCCGGGCTTCACTTCGCCGAACAGGCGCACGCGCGCGCCGGGCTGAAGCTGACTCAACTGGCTGGGGTAGAAGTGCAGCAAGCGAAAATAGAGGTGCGGGCTGGTTGGCGCGACGCTTTCGGCGATTTCGACCAACAACTGCCGGCGCGGCCGGTTCTGCACTTCGGCATGCAGCACCACGCCCTCGACCTGCACATCGATGCCCATGCGCACGTCGCGCAGCGGTGTCAGCCGGGTTTCGTCCTGATAACGCAGCGGCAGATGCAGGATCAGATCGCCGCCGGCGGCATAGCCCAGCTTGCGGGCGACCAGATCGGCATCAAGTGTGGCCATGCAATGTAGTCATGTAGGGCGGAAAAGCCGCAAGGCGCCTTCCGCCGGAAGGTAGGACGCCCATTCGGCGGAAGGCGCCATTCGGCTTTTCCGCCCTACGTTGTTTCATCGGCAGAGGCTGAATCAATCCAGGGCCATGACCGCATCCGCCTCGACCAGCGCATTTCGCGGCAGCGAGGCGACGCCGACGGCGGCGCGCGCGGGGTAGGGCTGGCTGAAATACTGCGCCATGATCTCGTTGACCCTGGCGAAGTTGCCCAGATCGGTCAGGAACACATTGAGCTTGACCACATCGGTTAGGCTGCCGCCGGCCGCTTCGGCCACCGCCGCCAGGTTCTTGAAGACCTGATGAATCTGCGCCTCGATGCCCTCGACCATCTGCATGCTTGCCGGATCGAGGCCGATCTGGCCGGACATGTAGACGGTGCCGTTGACGTTGACGGCTTGCGAGTAGGTGCCGATGGCTTGCGGCGCGTTGGCGGTGGCGATGATGGTTTTGGGCATGGCGGGTTCCGGTTGGTTACAAAACGCCGCGAAGCCTACAACATGAAACTGCGTCAGCCCACCACCTGGTAATACAGGTTCTGCGGATGATTGGCCTGGGCGAAGAAGAACCAGCGCTCGAACAGCAGGCCGACGTATTGCACGCCGAAGGCCAGCATCAACAGGCCGGCGCTCATCTGCGCGAGGCCCAGCCAGAGCAGCAGCAGCGGCAGCGGGAAGGTCAGCGCCAGGAAGATCCATTTGACGGATTTCAGGAAGGCGGCGGTGCGGCCGTGGAAGTATTCGCGCGTGTTGTATGACCCGCCCATCATGCCCATGCTGCCCTGGCGCACTTTGTTGTGGCGCACGCCGATGGCGGTCTGCACGCTGGATTTCTGCTTGATGCGGGCATTGCGAAACAGGGATGCGGCGCGCGAAAGCAGGCCGGCGAAGGTCAGCGTGATTGCCCAGCCGCCGTAGAACGGCACCAGGTCGGGTGCGGCGACGGCGGCATAGGCGGTGGCAAAACCAAAGCCGGAGGCGGTGCCGAGCAGGAAGTAGTTCACCACGGTGAGCGGGCTGGCCCATTCCTGCAGAAACTTGATCGCGGCATAGATCATCGCGGTGCAGACGAACAGCGCGAGGGTGGCGATGACGCCGAACGCGCCGACACTGAGCGCGACCTGGCCAGGTACGCCGAGGCCATACAGGTCGGCGTCGATGCCGAGCCAGTTGACCAGCGCGTACAGCGCAATGACGCCCATCGCGATGGGGAGCGCGATGACTTCGCGCGACAGCCACGACGTGCGCCACATCGCCGCCGCGCGCCAGGCGCGTTCCGGGTGGCCGAGATGGAAAACCGAGGCGATCAGCCCGCCGATCAGGAAGATCAGCGCGATGAATGCGCCCAAGGCGTAGAAGCCGCCGGACTGCGCCGGCAATACATCTACGACGCTATAGGCCTGGCTGGAGAACAGGGCGAGGAACAAGCCCTGGCCGACGCCGAGCAGGGTGGTCAGGAAGATGACGGAAAACGCGGGATGCATAGGGAATCCAGGGTCAGGGTTCAGGGTTCAAGGGACAAGGTTCATGGTTCATGGAGCATGGTTCATGGGGTAGGGGGTTACTTGCTCCTTGAACCTTGTTCCTTGCAACCGATTTACATCAGCCAGTCATCCAGCGACGATTCCTTGCTGGTTTCATGTTTGATGTCTTCCTTGGAGAGGGGGTTGTCGGCGCGCACCAGTTCGTCGGCATGGATACGCAGCTTGGTCTTGCGGCGCGGCAGGTAATGGTTGGCCGGCTTGGTGCCCCATTCCGGCATCAACTGATAGCCGCCGGATTCGCGGATCGCAAGGGAAACGTCGGATTCCGGGTCGTGCACGTCGCCGAACAAGCGTGCGCTGGTCGGGCAGGAAATCACGCAGGCCGGCTTGCGGCGGTCTTCCGGAATGCTGGTGTCGTAGATGCGGTCGACGCACAGCGTGCATTTCTTCATCACCTGCTGCTTTTCGTCGAGTTCGCGCGCGCCGTACGGACAGGCCCAGGAGCAGTATTTGCAGCCGATGCACTTGTCGTAATCGACCAGCACGATGCCGTCTTCCTTGCGCTTGTAGCTGGCGCCGGTCGGGCAGACCGGCACACAGGGCGGGTCTTCGCAATGCAGGCAGGATTTCGGGAAATGCAGCGTTTCGGTATTCGGGAAAGTGCCGACTTCATAGGTCTGCACCCGGTTGAAGAAGGTGCCGGTCGGGTCTTTGCCGTACGGGTTGTCGTCGAACAGCGGGCCGGCTTCGCCGGAGGTGTTCCACTGTTTGCAACTGGTCACGCAGGCATGGCAACCGACGCAGACGTTGAGGTCGATCACGAGGGCGAGTTGGGTCATTTGCCTTCTCCTTTGCCGAACAACCCCGCGACATAGTTCTGCCACGGCCTCCGCTCCGGTGTCCCCGGCGCGGCCGGCACCGCCGTGAACTGCGGCCAGGTTTCCTTCGGCTCGTCGGCGCCGGCCTTGTAGATGCGCACCCGCACGTCGTACCAGGCGGCTTGGCCGGTCACCGGATCAGAGTTGGAAATGTGTTCGCCACACGGGTTACGCGGCAGTTCTTCCGAGATCAGATGGTTGAGCAGGAAGCCCTTCTTGCTCTCGTTGGCGTCCTTGTCCAGGTTCCACGCGCCGGCGGACTTGCCGATGGCGTTCCAGGTCCATACCGTGCCCGGCTCGACCGCTTCCGACAAACGCGCCATGCAACGTACCTTGCCATGCATCGATTCGACCCAGATCCAGTCGTCGTCGGCGATGCCCTGTGCGGCGGCGGTCTTCGGGTTGATGTGCAGGTAGTTGTGGGCGTGAATCTGGCGCAGCCAGGCGTTCTGCGAATCCCACGAGTGATACATCGCCATCGGTCGCTGCGTCACCGCGTTGAGCGGGTACTTGTGCTTGTCGCTGAGCGTGGCTTCGAGCGGTTCGTAATAGAACGGCAACGGGTCGAAGTAGGTTTCGATGCGCTTTTTCAGGTGTGCCGGCGGCTGTTTGCCATCGGTCTTGCCCTGCGCCGCGAGGCGGAATTTCTGCAACACCTCGGAATAGATGTGGACGTTGATCGGCTCGGCGTGGCGCGTCATGCCGTGCGCCTGCGCCCATTGCAGATAGCCCTGGTTCCAGTTGCGCATGTACTGATACGACTTGGGCAGGTGGTAATGGAACACGCAGTTGTTCTGCTCGTACATCTGCCACTGGTTCGGGTTCGGCTCGCCCTTCATCGACTTCTCGCCGCCCTTGCCGCGCCAGCCGGCGAGGAAGCCGATGCCGGAACCCGGCGCGGTCTCGAAGTTGACGATGAAATCCGGGTAGTCGCGGAATTTGCGCTCGCCCTCTTTGGTGGTGAACGCCGGCAGTTTCAGGCGGCTGCCGAGTTCGATCAGCACTTCCTGGAACGGCTTGCACTCGCCGGTACGAGGCAATACCGGGATGCGCACCGAATCGACCGGGCCATCGAATTCCGAGATCGGCCGGTCCAGCATCGACATCGCATCGTGTCGCTCCAGGTAAGTGGTGTCGGGCAGGATCAGATCGGCGAAGGCGGTCATTTCCGACTGGAACGCGTCGGCGACGACGATGAACGGAATTTTGTAACTGCCATCTTCTTCCTTGTCGTTCAGCATCTTGCGCACCTCGACGGCGTTCATCGTCGAGTTCCACGCCATGTTGGCCATGAAGATCAGCAGCGTGTCGATCTTGTACGGATCGCCGCGCCAGGCGTTGGTGATGACGTTGTGCATCAGGCCGTGCACGGACAGCGGATATTCCCAGGAGAACGCCTTGTCGATGCGCACCGGCGTGCCGTCGTCGGCGACGAACAGATCGTCCGGATCGGCCGGCCAGCCGAGCGGCATGCCGTCCAGCGGCGTGTTCGGGCGCACCGCTTCGGGCGAGGTCGGCGTCTTCGCGCAGGGCGGAATCGGGCGCGGGAACGGCGCCTTGTGGCGGAAGCCGCCGGGCCGGTCGATGGTGCCGAGCAGCGACATCAAAATGCCCAGCGCGCGGATCGAATGGAAGCCGTTGGAATGCGCCGCCAGGCCGCGCATGGCGTGGAAGGCGACCGGGTTGCCGGTGATCGTCTTGTGCTCGTTGTCCCACACATCGGTCCAGGCGATCGGCAGTTCGATTTTCTGGTCGCGCGCGGTGACGCCCATTTCATGCGCCAGCCGCTTGATGGTTTCGACCGGAATGCCGGTGATGCCGGCGGCCCATTCCGGCGTGTACTGCTCGACGCGCTCGGCCAGCAACTGGAATGCCGGCTTCACCGGCGTGCCGTCGGCCAGCTTGAATTCGCCAAGCAGGTAGGGATCGACGCCGGGCGTGTGGGTGCCCACCGGACGGTCCATCTCGCGGTCCCACCACAGCTTGTTCTGCGGATCGAAACAGCCTTCTTCCGGCGGTACCTCGAAGCGCACGAACATGCCTTCTTCCGGACTCCTGGCATTGATGTTCACCAGTTCCGCCGAGTTGGAGTACTGCACCAGGAAGTCGCGGTCGTACAAACCCTGCTTGATGATTTCGTGGATCAAGGCCAGCAGCAGGGCGCCGTCAGTACCGGGCTTGATCGGAATCCACTCATCGGCGATGGCGGAATAGCCGGTGCGCACCGGGTTGATCGAAATGAAGCGGCCGCCGTCGCGCTTGAACTTGGACAGCGCGATCTTCAGCGGATTGGAATGGTGATCCTCCGCCGTGCCCAGCATCACGAACAGCTTGGCGCGGTCCAGATCCGGTCCGCCGAATTCCCAGAACGAACCGCCGATGGTGTAGATCAGGCCGGCCGCCATGTTGACTGAGCAGAAGCCGCCGTGCGCCGCATAGTTGGGCGTGCCGAACTGGCGCGCGAACAGGCCGGTCAGCGCCTGCATCTGGTCGCGCCCGGTGAACAGCGCGAACTTCTTCGGATCGGTCGCGCGAATCTTGCCCAGCCGCTCTTCCAGGATCGCGAAGGTCTCTTCCCACGAAATCGGCTCGAACTCGCCGGCACCGCGATCCGACCCCGCCTTGCGTCGCAACGGCTGCGTCAGCCGCGCCGGCGAATACTGTTTCATGATGCCGCTGGAACCCTTGGCACACAGCACGCCCTGGTTCAGCGGATGGTCGACATTGCCCTCGATGAAACGCACCTCGCCGTTCTTCAAATGCACCTTGATGCCGCAACGGCAGGCGCACATGTAACAGGTGGTGGTGCGGATTTCTTCGTGCAGGGTCGCGGGAGCGGATTGGGAAGCGGTGAAGATGGGCGTCACGCCGGGTGTCCTTGCCGAGATTGATCCGGTCGAGCCGAATCAAACGAAAATCAGCAGATTAGAAAACACTAATTTTCACACGCGTTCAGACTGGATGAAAATACAAGTGTGAATTCAGGTTGAGAAAGATTTTCGAATTAACAATTGATGGAACAGGGGGGCTTCTCAAAATGCATCACAACGGAAACGCAATCATGGGCTGGCATACCCGCGCGGTGGCAAAGTCAAACGGTGAAGGTTTTCCATCAGCCATGGCCCAGGCAAGCCCCTTTCCCATGAGAACCTGCTCGATATGATTTTCATCAGCTACCGCCGTGCCGATGCCGGTGGCCATGCCGGCCGCTTGTTCGACCGGTTCTCCCACTGGTTCGATGCCGATGCATTGTTCTACGATCTGGATGGCATCGATGCCGGCGATGTCTTCCCCGCGCGCATCCAGACAGCCATCGAGAACGCCGCCGTGATACTGGTGCTGATCGGACCCGACTGGCTGGAAGAGATCAACACGCGCGTGAGTCGGCCTGGCGTCGATTTCGTCCGACATGAAGTGGAACTAGCCCTGGCACGCCAGGCGCAGGGAGCGCTTGTCCTGCCAGTGCTCCTCGGCGGTGCGGACATGCCGGCGCCCCACGCGTTGCATGCCGACCTGCAAGCCTCGCTTTCGCCTTTCTGCGTGCTCGACGCTCACGAATTTCGCGGCAAACAGGTCGATTGGGAAAGTCATTTCGTGCGTTTGCGCGAGCGCATCGCCCAGGTGCCAGGCGTACCCACGCCTCGCTTTCGCTACCCGGCCGATAAGGAACAGCCTTTCCGTATCATCGAACATGCCCTGAGCCCGCACTTCCAGGACCCCAATGGCCTGCTGTCTCGTCTGTGCGAGCAACTCGCCGCCTCCGGCAGCGCGGCGGTGCTGGCCCGAGCCGCGCTGTATGGCATGGGCGGCGTTGGCAAAACCCAACTGGCGCTCAAATACAGCCACGAGTATCGGGATCTCTACGCCGGCGTCTGGTGGTTCAGGGCCGAATCCGACGCCACCGTGCAACTCGACGCGCTGGACTGCTGCAAGATGGCGGGCGCCCCTGTCGGTGAAGGCGAACTACCCAGCGTAGCCCTCAAACACTGGTTGTCAGGGCAACAAGCCGTCTGGCTGCTGGTCTACGACAACGCCGAGGAGGTGGCTGTGGTACGACCGCATCTGCCCGATGGCGGTCGCCACCACGTCATCATCACTTCGCGCAATCCGGCCTGGGGCGGGCTGGCCCAGCCGGTCGAGCTGGAAGTGTGGACGCCGCAACAGGGCGCCGAATTTCTCGCCGGCCGTCTGTCCAGCAAAGTTTCCGAAGACCTTCGTGAACTGTCTGAAGACCTGGGTGGCCTGCCCCTGGCCCTGGAGCAGGCCGCCAGCTACCTGGAGGAGACCGGTGTATCCGTGGAGGCGTATCGTGTCCTTCTTGCCGGCATCGTCACCGAAGGCCTGATCCTCGACGAAGGCCGCGCCGCCACCGGCTACGAACACAGCGTGGCCGCCACCCTGTCACTCGCCTTCGCCCGGCTTTCCCCCGCCGCCGCACGACTGTTGCGCCTGTGCGCCTTCGCCGCGCCGGAAGCTCTCCCGGAGCGCTTCTTCCGCGAAGCCGCCGACAGCATGGCGGACGATCTGGCCGCGGCCGCCGTCGACCCGCTGGCCTGGAACAGGGTAGCCGGCGAACTGCGCCGCTACGGTCTTGCGGAGCGTCTGGACATCCCCGTCCTGGACCGCGAGCCAGGCGAATCGACCGAGCGCACCGAATCGGCCCTCGTGCTACACCGCCTCACCCAGCAGGTTGTGCGCGCCCGGCTGGCGCAGCCGGATGAGGATGCCCGGCTTCTCCAGGCGGTGATCCGTGCTGCCTGCCCAAGCGAGGCGAATCTGCCGCGCCACTGGCCGCGCTATGCCGCCCTCTCCGAACATGTGAAGTATCTCGATCGTTTTGTCGAACGGGGTTGGCTGGACACACGCCGGCACGCCTGGCTGCTGGACCGGTTGGCAAGCTATCTCGAAAGAGGCCCCGTACTCTTCGTCGAGGCCGTACGCTGGTTCCGGCGTGCCTGGGAGATCGATCTACAAGAACTGGGCGAAGAGCACCCGGCCACGCTCATCGGTATGAACAACCTGGCCGGCACCCTTCGGGCTCAGGGCGATCTGGCGGGCGCCCGCGTGCTTCAGAAAAAGGTGCTGGAGGTCCGCCGCCGGGTGCTGGGCGAGGAACATCCGGCCACGCTCACCAGCATGGGCAACCTGGCCAGTACGCTCTGGAACCAGGGCGACCTGGCGGGCGCCCGCGCGCTTGAGGAAAAGGTACTGGAGGTCCTCCGCCGGGTACTGGGCGAAGAACACCCGGACACCCTCACCAGCATGAACAACCTGGCCGGCACGCTCTGGAACCAGGGCGATCTGGCGGGCGCCCGCGCGCTTCATGAAAAGGTGCTGGAGGTCCGCCGCCGGGTACTGGGCGAAGAACACCCGGACACCCTCAACAGCATGGGCAACCTGGCCAGCACGCTGTGGAAGCAGGGCGACCTGGCGGGCGCCCGCGCGCTTGAGGAAAAGGTGCTGGAGGTCCGCCGCCGGGTAATTGGCGAAGAACACCCGAACACCCTCACCAGCATGAACAACCTGGCCGGCACGCTCTGGAACCAGGGCGACCTGGCGGGCGCCCGCGCGCTTCAGGAAATGGCGCTGGAGGTCCGCCGCCGGGTGCTGGGCGAAGAGCACCCGGACACGCTCAAAAGTATGAACAATCTGGCCGCAACGCTCGGGGCCCAGGGCGACCTGCCGGGCGCCCGCGCGCTTCACGAAAAGGAGTTGGCGGTCCTCCGCCTGGTACTGGGTGAGGAACATCCGGATGTTACCGGCAGCGCCTGGAACCTGTTCACCATCCTGTGGAACATGCAGGACACGGAACGAGCCGGGCAAATCTTCGAGCAGCATCTGCGCTGGCTGATCGATTGCCAGCCGGCTAGCCTGAGTGCGGATCAACGCCAAATCCGCGAGATGCTGATCAAGAACGTTGACTTGTCTGAAACCGGGCTGGAACCCTGATCGTGCCCAGCTTTTTCCCATCGCTTCAGTGGACCCACGCCAGCGTGATTGTCCGGCTGGCGTGAGTGAGCACAAACTGGTAGCGAGGTAGTTCGATTCGAGTCGGTTTTTAACTTCGTAAGGGGGAGTGAGAAATGAAAAACAAGACTGTGCGTTTGCGTGGTGTGGAAGAACAAGGCAAGCAGGAACTGCCCAGGCACGAGAGCACGTTGCTGACTGTGACGCCGAAAGGGCGCGTGCGCCTGGGGTCGGCGCGTGATGACGGCGGCGTGGTCGAATTGAAGGACATGGCGGCGGACGATCTGGTCTGCGTGCATTACTCGAATGGCTTCAGGTTCTGGACGCAGGTGGACGATCTGCATCGCGCCCATCCGGCTGTCGGCCTGTCGCGTTCGGCGCGGGGTGTGGCGGATGCCGACGCGGAGGTCTGGGAGATCGATCCGGGCGTCGATGTCCAGGGTGCGCAGCGCGGCACGGCCAAGGTGGCGGTCGAGGCGCTGGAGTTTTTCGGCATCGACCTGAAGGGGGCAGCTGCGGAAAAAATCACATCCTGGTATGAGGACCGCAAGCTCAAGTCGGTGGGCAAAAAATCGGGCCTGTACCGCTGCGCGATCGAAAGCGATCTGGCCCTGTCGGCGCCGGGCAAGTCGTTGCCCGACGATCAACCGTTGCTGGTGTTCATCCACGGCACCGGTTCGAACACAGAGGGCGGTTTCGGCAAGCTCAAGGAGGCCGGCAACCGGCGCGGCGCCGAGTTGGGCGAGCGTCTCCACGCCACCTACGCGGACCAGCTACCAGGCTGCGGTCAATCGCGGATGCAGCCGGAGCGAAAAAGGCTCTGTGCTTGAACATCTCCAGTTTCTGCTGGAGATGGCGCAGGCCGCGAAAAAGACAGCGATTGCCAAACTGCTGGAGGACATTCGAAAGAAGTTGCTGCAATGAGATACCCGGCCAATAAGACACCCGGCCACCAGGGCGGCAGGGCGAGGGCATCTCGGCTTTACATTCGCACAGATTTTTAACGATGTCGGAAAACGGAGATCGACATGGCCAAGGGACTCAAGTACGAAAATGACTATCTGATCGGCGGCCCCGCGAAGAGCTGGGTCACCCCCAATTTCCAGCTCTCGGAATATGCCGGCGCGGACGGCAAGGTTCGCATGCACCGCGAACTGGTGGCCTCGGTGCAAGTGCTGCGCAATGAGCTGGGGAAGTCCATCAGCGTCGCCGGCGTGGCGCCGGCCGGCGGACTGGGCAATGGCTTGCAAGGCCGCTTCGTCTGGCTCACCGCGGACGACATGGCCGCCCTGGAGGCGGCGGCCAACCGGCTGCTCAAGGACGGCCACTTCAGCCGCGTGGAAGCCAAAGGCGGCAAGCTCTACGTCGAAATGCCCGACCCCGCCGCCCTGCCCGCCATCCTGCCCGAGCGCGCGCTCGACCTGGCCATCGCGGTGACCGCCGGCTTTGAAACCTCGGGCGATCCGTATTTGCAGGTCACCGGCAATTTCGACGGCGCCGGCTTGTCCTTCGGTCCGTTGCAGGTGAATTTCGGCACCGGCACCCTGCAAGAGATGTTCCGCCGCTTCAAGGCGCGCGATGAACGTCGGCTGCAAGCCTGCTTCGGCAGCCTCTGGCCGGAATGGCAACGCGTCCTGGCCCTGCCCTCGCGCGCCAAGCAGGTCGCCTGGGCCGACGCCCTCAGCCGTGGCGCGCGCAAGGCGGACTTCGACCCGAAATGGAAAGCCGCGCTGCAAGCCGTCGGCCAGGAGCCCGCCTTCCGCAACGAAATGCTGCGTTACGCCTACGACACCTACGGCCGCAAGCTGATCGTCGCCCTGTCATGGCTGCGCGGCCTGGTGCCCCTGAAGATCAGCAACATGCGCTGTCTGGCCGCGCTATATGACCTGTGCGTACAGCAAGGCAGCCTGGACAAGGCGCACGACGCCATCCGCCGCCGCGTGCAACTGGAGCAGCCGCGAGACGAATTCCACCTCACCCGCATCGCCGTCGAAGAACGCGGCCGCACCGCCAGCAGCCAATGGCGCGCCGACTGCATCAGCCGCCGGTTGTGCATCCTGGAGCGCGAACCGGTCAAGGTTGCCGAAGCGGGCGAAACCGCCGAGCGCGACAACCCGAATCTGTTCCTGTTGCGTAATACGCTGGTCAAGCAGGTGGAGAAGTATTTGACGTGATGGGCTAAAGGAGCAGCGAGAGCCGGCTCCTTCAGCCCAGCCCATGTCTACCCTGGCTATACTCCCGCGCGCCGCTACGCGTTCCATAAGTCCGATCAGAATCCGAGCCAAAGCCCGGCAATAACCAGGAGGCACCCCGCGCAAGCATGGCCAAGGTCTATCTCTCCTCCACCGTCCTCGACCTGAAGGACGAGCGTCGGGCGGTCAGCGACTGGCTGATTGCCGCCGACCATCAGCCGATGCACAGCTACGTCGCTGACAGCGAAACGGTGCGCGAGAGCTGCCTCGACGACATCGCCCGCTGCGACCTCTACGTGTTGCTCGTCGGCCACCGCTACGGCTACATCCCTGAGCAGGACAACCCCGACGGCCTGTCCATCACTCACCTGGAATTCCGCCGCGCCGGCGAACTGGGCCTGCCGCGCATCGCCCTGATGCGCACCAGCGTGCCGGACATCCAGCACAGCGACCTGCTCGATTCCAAGCGCAACCTGCGCCTGCAAGCTTTCCACGCCGAGGTGCGGCAAACCCTGCGGCCGGCCGAGTTCAACGACGCGGCCGACCTGATCGCCGCTCTCAGCGCCGCCGTGCCGCGCGCCTTGCGCGCCAGCCCAGACAGCGCCGACGCAGCGGTCCGACGCCCACAGGCACCATCCCCGTCACACCCAGGCGCGCCACGCGCCACCGCCACGTCCAGCGACAAAAGCAGCTGGTGGAGCAGCCTGCCTGGCCTGCTGACCGGCGCGGCGGCGCTGATTACCGCCATCGGCGGGCTGATCGCCCTGTTCGTTGGCGGCGAGGATGAGAAGGCCGCTCCGCCTGCCGCACTGCCACCTCTCGCCCAACCCGGCCCCGCGACGTCGCCAAGTCTCGCGCCCAGGTTGCCCAGCGTCACTCTCGCCGGCTCGGTGGAGGTTAGCTTCGAGAAAGTCGCGCCCGCCACTTACAGCATCATGGGCATCGAAACCCAGCCGCGCACGCCCAGCTACTACGGCCTGCGCGTCAAGGTCCGCCTGTTGAACCGGGCCCGCTATGACATGAATTTTTTGGACAACAGTTTCCGCCTGCTCATCGACGGCCAACCCGGCGCGCCGGATTCCAACCTCAAACTGCTGGTCCACGGCAACGCCACCCTGGATGGCGAGGTGACTTTCCAGGTGCCCTATGCCGCGCGGACTCTGGTGTTGCGCGTCATCCACCACGCTGACTCGGGCGAGGTGGCAGACCTGCCGTTGCGCATAGACAGCGGTGCGGCACCCGCCAAGCCAGGCGACATTCAAATCGGCGGCCAGCGCGTCGAAACCGGTGACATCGGCGCCGGGGCGCGGGTCGACATCAGGCAAAGCCAATAAATCATGACCATACGGCCCATGACCCTTTCACCCCTCACGCGCGCCACCGCGTTGGCGCTGGCCCTGCTGCTGGCCGCCACGCCCCCAGCCGAGGCCGCCAAGAAGACCAGCAAACCGACCGCCAAGAAGCCCATCAAACCGACCGCCAAGCCGGCTGCGATGCAAACGGTCAAGACCGGTGACATCGGCGCGGGGGCCCAGGTCAACATCGAGCAGGTGATCAAGGGCGTCGACCCCAGGGAACTGGCCAAGGTTCTGGATCTGCTGAACAAACGCGACGCCGACGCCCGCAAACACGAACAACGCGCCGCGGAACTGGAAAAGGAGCTGGAAAAGGCGCGCTCCGGCGCCGTCAGCCGCGTGTTCGCCGAAGCCGCCCAACCCCAGGCCGACGACCTGGCCAAGCGCGCCCGCGAAGCCCTGCTGAAAGGCGACACCGCCCTGGCCGAACAACTGCTGCGCCAACAGGAAGACAAGGCAGCCGAGGCCGCCCAAGCCCAACGCCACGAAGCCGCCGCACTGGCCCGCCAGATCGCAGCCCTGGCTGTCGGGCGCGATAGTAAAGCCGCGCTTGCGGCACTCGAGCGCGCGGCCCGGCACGAGCCGGAGGATTTCTGGACGCACATCCAGTTGGGCGATGCGCAAGCGGTGCTGGGGCAAAGCGCGCCGGCCCTGGCCAGCTTCGAGACCGCGCAAACCCTCGCCGAACAGCGGCTTGCGCGCGACCCGGCCAACACCGAATGGCAGCGCGACCTGTCGGTGAGCCACGAGAGGATCGGCGACGTGCTGAAGGCGCAGGGCGACGGTCCGGGGGCGCTGGCCGCCTACCGCAAGAGTCTGGCCATCCGCGAAGCCCTGGCCGCGCGCGACCCGGCCAACACCGAATGGCAGCGCGACCTGTCGGTGAGCCACATCAAGATCGGCGACGTGCTGGTGGCGCAAGGCGACGGACCGGGGGCGCTGGCCGCCTACCGCAAGGGTCTGGCCATCGCCGAAGCCCTGGCCGCGCGCGACCCGGCCAACACCGAATGGCAGCGCGACCTGTCGGTGAGCCACAACAAGATCGGCGACGTGCTGGTGGCGCAGGGCGACGGGCCGGGGGCGCTGGCCGCCTACCGCAAGGGCCTGGTCATCGCCGAAGCCCTGTCCGCGCGCGACCCGGCCAACACCGAATGGCAGCGCGACCTGTCGGTGAGCCACAACAGGATCGGCGACGTGCTGGTGGCGCAGGGCGACGGACCGGGGGCGCTGGCCGCCTACCGCAAGAGTCAGGACATCTTCGCAGCCCTGGCCGCGCGCGACCCGGCCAACACCCAATGGCAAGTGGATTTGGCGGTGTCCTGTTCGAAACTTGGCATGATGGAGATGCTGGATAAGCAGGTGCGGCGGGATTGGTTGCGCCGTGGTCTGGACATTCTGCAAGGCTTGAAGGCAGCCGGCCGGTTGATGCCCAACCAGGCTTGGACGGCATGGTTCGAGGCGAAATTGCGCGAGTTGGAGTAGTCGCCGTAGGGCGGGAATCCCCGCAAGGAGGACGCCGGATTCGTAAGCGCTGAAGCGCCAACGACTCGGCAGTCATTTCCGCCGAACCAACATGCGCGGCCGCAGGCTCCTGTACACGCCGGGCTCGCGGTATTGCGCCGTGGGCAGGTGTCTCATATAACCGATTGGCACGGAGAACAAAATGAGCATCTGCTTTGAAAAGGTAGCCCCATGAAACCCCACGCCTTCATTGCCATGCCCTTCGGCAGCAAGCCCGGTCCCGATGGCCAGCCCATCAACTTCAACCGCGTCTACACCGAATTCCTCAAGCCCGCGCTGGAAGCCGCCGGCCTGGAGGTGTTTCGCGCCGACCAGGAGGAACGCGCCGGGGACATTCGCACCGACATGTTCCAGGAGCTGCTGATGGCCGATCTGGTGCTGGCCGACCTGACTCTGGACAACCCCAACGTCTGGTACGAGCTGGGTGTGCGGCATGCGCTGCGCGCGCGTGGGGTGGTGCTGGTGGCGGGCGGCAGTGTGCCGATGGCCTTCGATCTCTACACCGATCGCAAGCTGCGTTATGACCTGCATAACCTGATGCGCGAGGGCGGGCCGGACAAGTCTGTGCTGGAGGCGGACATGGCCAATCTGACCCGCATGGTCAAGGAGACCATGGAGTCCTGGCATGGGCGCAAGATCAGCCCGGTTTACAACTTGCTGCCGCAACTGGTGGAACCGGACTGGAAGTCGCTGCGTATCGGCGATGTTCGCGAGTACTGGGACCGTTACGACGACTGGGAGGATCGCATCAAATTGGCCAGCCAGGCCGGGCGGATCGGCGATCTCCTGACCCTGGCCGACGAGGCGCCGGTGGCCGCGTTTCGCGCTGAAGCCTGGATCAGCGCCGGACTGGCATTACGCAAGGCGGAGCGTTTCGATTTCGCCCTGGAGCAACTGGAACGCGGGTTGGAGGTTGAACCGGACAACCTGAAAGGCTTGCGCGAGCAAGGTATTTGTCTGCAACGTCTGGCTATCGCCGGAGCGCCCGGCCACTCTCTGGAACGCGCGCGGGCGCATTACCGCAATGTGCTTGAAAGCCATCCGGACGATGTCGAAACCTGGTCGCTGCTGGGCCGCGTGGATAAGGACGCCTGGACCGAAGCCTGGCGCAGGCCGGGCGCTTCGCCGGAGAAGATGCGCGACGATGCGGGCTACGAGGACGCCTTGTTGCGGGCGGCGATCGACAGCTATGCCAAGGGCTAT
Source organism: Tepidiphilus sp. J10 (assembly GCA_945897955.1). GTDB lineage: Bacteria > Pseudomonadota > Gammaproteobacteria > Burkholderiales > Thiobacillaceae > PFJX01. The sequence continues at coordinate 16,568 of CAMDGQ010000071.1, forward strand.
CGCAGCGATCCCAGCCACTATTACTCGGGCATCAACGCCCTGACGCTGATGCATCTGCATCTTCACCTCACCGGTGATCCGCGTTATGCGCGGGATATGGTCACCATGGCCGGTGCCGTGCGTTTCGCGGCGGACAACGAGACCGACGAGGATCAGTTGTTCTGGGCACGGGCCAGTCTGGGCGATCTGGAATTGCTGGTCGGCACACCGGATACGGTGCGGGCGGCTTACAAGGAAGCGATCGCCAGAAACGACAAGGACTGGTTTGCCCTCAACTCCACCCGCGCTCAATTGCAATTGCTGAGTGGCCTGGGCTTCAGGCCGGAGAACGTCGAGGCCGGCATCCAGGTTTTCGACCGCGCCATGGAACGGCTTGCGCCACCCGATGCGCGCTGGCAACCGCGCCGGATCATATTGTTCAGCGGCCACATGACTGACGAGCCCGGACGTGCCAAGCCACGCTTTCCAGCCGACCTGGAAGGCTTGGCGGCATCCGCCATTGCCACTGTCCTGGACGAAATGGGCGCCGGCCCGGACGATCTGGCCCTGACCCAGGGCGCTTGCGGCGGCGATTTGTTGTTCACCGAAGCCTGCCAGAAACGCGGCGTGCGGGTGAACTGGCTGCAACCCTTCGAGGAACCGGAGTTCATCCAGCACTCGGTGATTCGTTGCGGCGAGCCCTGGCGCAAACGCTATCTGGATGCCAGGGCGGTCCTCGCCGCGCCGCCACGTGCCGCGCCTGTCGAGTTGGGTGCGCCGCCGCAAGGCGTGGGCGAAGGCTACGCCTACGAGCGCTGTAACCTTTGGCTGCTATACACCGCGCTGTCTTGTGGCCCGGACAAAGTCAACTTTGTCTGCCTTTGGGATGGCGGTGGCGGCGATGGGGCCGGCGGCACTGCGCATATGTTCAGGGAAGTGGAGCGGAGAACGGGGCGGGTAAGCCGCATCGATACCAATACGTTGTTCGCGCGCTGACAGACAGATCAACCATTGCAACTTAATTTGGAAAACAGGAGGACACATGAATGCCTATGTCGAAGCAAAGTTGAAACCCGAAGGCGCCAAGAAAATCCTCGCCTGCGACGGCGGTGGAATTCTGGGGCTGATGAGTGTGGAAATCCTCGCCAGGCTGGAAGCCGATTTGCGTACCGCACAGGGCAAGCCCGATCTGGTGCTGGCGGATTTCTTTGACTTCGTTTGCGGCACCAGCACCGGCGCGATCATTGCCGCCTGCGTCGCGGCGGGCATGTCGATGGATCACATCCGCGCGTTCTATGTCGGCAGCGGCAAGCAGATGTTCGACAAGGCATCGATCTTCGAGCGCCTGCGTTACAGCTACAACGACGAACCCCTGGCGAAGAAGCTGCGGGCAGAATTGAACCGGGCGCTCGGCTACGCGCCTGAACAAGCGCCTGCCACGCTGGGCGATGCGAACTTGCGCACCGTGCTGATGATGGTGCTGCGCAACCACACCACCGATTCGCCCTGGCCGGTATCCAACAATCCCCGCGCCAAGTACAACCAGCGCGACCGCAAGGACTGCAATCTCAGCCTGCCCCTGTGGCAACTGGTGCGCGCCAGCACCGCCGCGCCGACCTTCTTCCCCCCGGAAGAGGTGACCTTCGCGCCGGGCATGCCGGATCAATACCAATTCATCTTCGTCGACGGCGGCGTCACCACCTACAACAACCCCGCCTTCCTGGCCTTCCAGATGGCCACGGCGGCGCCTTACAAGATGAACTGGGCCACCGGCCGGGATCAGTTGCTGATCGTCTCGGTCGGCACCGGCAGCGCGGCCAAGGCGCGGCCGGGCCTGGAGGAAAGCGAACTCTGGCTGCTCGACCATGCCAAGAGCATCCCCGCCGCATTGATGAACGCCGCCAGCGCCGGCTGGGACATGGCCTGCCGCACGCTGGGCGAATGCCGCCACGGCGGCAAGATCGACAACGAGATCGGCGACATGGTCATCAACCCCGGCGATTCCACCAACTGTACCGGCGGCAAGCAGTTCGCCTACGTGCGCTACGACCCGGACGTGACCCGCGCCGGCCTCGATGCGCTGGGCCTGACGGAGATCGATTCTGCACATGTGCAGGTGATGGATTCAGTCAAGTACATCCCGGAAATCCAGCGCGTGGGCAAGGCCTATGCCGACAAGCACTGCGATATTGCGCATTTGAAGGGGTTTGTTTGAGAGGCTGTGAACAAATCCGGCGATCGAAACGGCGATCAACACAGCTGGCTTCGCGAGCCTGCTGATCAAGCCGTAAACCGCGCGGCTGATATGCGTTAACCAGACTGCCAGGGAACGCAAACTCATCAATGCGAAATTCGCCTTGACGCCTAAGGAACTGTCCGCCGAACTGGCCCGCGAGGATGCAACACGCATAGCCGCCCGCCACGCAGCACCCAAGGGGCCGCGTCGGCGCGGGGCGCGTGACATTGTTGAAGCGGCCGAAGCGCGTGAACTGTTCGGGCGCAAGTTCTACCCCGACTTGTCGGTCGGCAAGTTCGTCGGCGAACCTTGGCTGATCTGGATCGCGCCGGGCCTGTTTCGCTATGAACCCGATCCGGGCGAGCCATTCCACTTCATCCGCAAGGACGGCGAGATCATCCAGCCGGGCGGGATGTTCACCGATGGTGTTTCCATCCCGCGCGCCTTGTGGTTCATCAAGAACCTGTCGCCCTGGTCCTACGCCCCGGCCTTCCTGATCCACGACTGGCTGTTCGACCTGCACCACTGCAAGCGCACCGACAAGCGCTTCGAGGAAGTGCGCGACATCATGCTCGAAGGTATCCGCACGCTGATGGAAACCAAGGTCTGCAAACAGGACCGCCTGGCCTTCGACGCCATCTACGTCGGCATCGATTCCTTCGTGGCGCGGCAGGTGTGGGACAAGCCGGGGTGTGGATTATCCTGAGGCTACTCTGTCATGATGCAACCGATGCCAAACACTTAAGGATTCAAGGGGAGATTCAATGTGCCTGCATAAACTGAGCAATGTCCTGCTGACTTTCTTTCTGGTCTGCTTGCTGCCAACGCCATTTGTCCACGCCGCCGAGCCCACCCCCGCCCCCCTGCCGCGCCTGGAAACCGGCATGCACACCGCGGTGATCTGGCGCATCGCCACCGACCGGCTGGGCCGCTGGGCGGTGACCGCCTCGGAGGACAAGACCGCCCGGGTCTGGGCGGTGGCCACGGGGGAACAGG
>CAMDGQ010000072.1 GCA_945897955.1 Tepidiphilus sp. J10
TCAAGCTATATGGGAAAGGCTGTGCTCAACGAGATCCGCATCGGCAAAAGCGGCAGTTCCTCGACCAGCAACCAGATCGAAATCTACAACTTTGAAAACATCGAACCAGCCATCTGGTCAACCTGGCAACTGGTGGTGTATTACATGGACAGCAGGGGGCGGATCAGCAAGAAAGGCGGCTATTTTCTGTCGTCCGGCTTCACCGCCAATGGCCAGTTCATTTACAACAACAGCAAGAAAATCAGCCTGCGCAACCGAAATTCCCGTTCCAACGATATCGCGCTGGTCGATCGTTATGGCTATCTGATCGACTACCTGGCCATCGAAAAGGGAATCCAGACCCCGCCGGCGTGCTATGGCGATACAAAGGCTGTCGATGCCACCTCCTCGCGCAGCACCAGCGGCAATATTTCGCGCGTCAAGGATGGCGGCGACTGGCCGGTCAGCGTCACCAACACGACATCCCACACCATCGGCCGCAGCAACGCCTGCACCCTGACCGGCAAAGACCTTGCCGTTTCCAGCAGCGTCGATATCAGCAACCCGATCGTCAATGACACCAGCGTCACTTTCACCATCAACGTGTCCAACAAGAGTTGTTCGAGTTCGATCAGCGATATCGTCCTCGGCGACAGCATTCTTTCAACCGGCAATTTCTCCAGTCTGAACACCAGCGGCGGCTCGGCTTCGACCGGCTCCGGCGGCCTGGTCTGGAAAATCGGCACGCTTGCCGCAGGCGCCAGCACCACGCTGACCATCAGCGGCAAACCCAGACTGCTGGGGGAGATCACCACGAAATCGGTCATCACCTCGCCCGCCAGCGGCCTGATCAATACCGGCGACGATGGCGACAGCGAAACACTCAATGTGCGTGACTTCAACTATGTCGGCTTCGACCTCGACAGCGTCGAGTTGATCGAGGGAACCGACGCCGGTTATTCGGCGACGATCTCGTCGGATGTGCAAGCCGACAAGCCAATTACCATCAAATACGCGGTCTCCGGCAGCGCCGACCGCGGCGATACCAACCTGCCGGCCTCCGGCAGCATCACCATCGACCCATCCGACGACGATGCGCCTACCGAGACCGACATCGAGTTCACGATCACCAATGACGCCACTTACGAGCCCGCCAAGACGATCATCCTGCGCATTACCGGCGTGTCCAGCAGCGACGATACCGTGCGGCTCGACAGCGACAGGCAGGAGATGAAACTGGCGCTGGCGGATGACGACCCCGCGTTCATTGCGCCTGGCGGCTTCAATGCGTTCGAAACGACAACGGCGGCGGGCGCAATTACCGGCGTGATCAAGACAAAAATTGCCGGCCAGGCGTTCAGTCTCGACATCAGCGCAATCAATACGGCTGCTACCGGTGTGTTGACGGCGTTCACCGGCGATGTCGCGGTTGAACTGGTCAATGCCGCATCGGGTTCGGCTTGCGCCGATTTCGCCAGTGTCGGCAGCGCCGGTACAGCCAGTTTCGCCAGCGCCGACAACGGCCGCAGACGAATCGGCATCAGCCACAACGAAGCCTGGCCCAATCTCCGACTGCGCATGAAGTACCCGGCTGTCGGCGCTGCCAGCGTCACCGCCTGTTCATCCGACAACTTCGCCATACGTCCCGCCAGTCTGGTCGGCATCGCCAAGGATGCCGGCTGGGCCGCCGCCGGCACGACACGCACCTTGAATGGTGCCAGTGCGACGGCTGCGCCGTTGCACAAAGCGGGGCAACCGTTCAGCCTGATCGCCACCGCCTACAACGTCGGCGGCACGATCACCAGCGGCTACAACGGCAACCCCGTCGTCAGCCAGACCAGTTGCGTTCTGCCGTCGAGCGGATGCATTAACGGCACTTTATCCAGCGGCACATTTACCGGCGGTTCGGGTACCCGGACATCCAGCACGGCAAGCTATTCGGAAGCGGGCGCCATCAGCGTCACCCTGAGCGACGCCGGCTTCGCGGCCGTCGATGCTTCGGATGGGTCCAGCACGGCGGAACGCACGATCACATCGGCTGCGTTCAACATTGGCCGCTTTGTCCCCGATCATTTCGATATCAGCGTCAACAGCCCGGTCTTCACGCCCGGTTGCGGCAGCTTTACCTATCTGGGCCAGCCCTTCGGCCTTGGCGTCGCACCGGTCTGGCGCATCACCGCGCGCAACAGCGCCGGCGCCACCACGCGCAACTACAGCGGCGCGCTGTTCAAGATCACCGCCGCGACGGTGACCGGGCAGACCTGGAGCGCGGCCGAAGGCGCTCTTGCCGCGCCGGGCGGGCTCCCGGCAGTCGGGGTGAGCGATCTTGGCGATGGCATCGGCAGCCTGGCTTTCGGCGTCGGCGATCCAGCAGGCGGCGGTCTCCTGTTCGTCCGCGCCAGCCAGTCCGCTCCGTTCAATGCCAGCCTGAGCCTGGCCGCAAGCGTCGGCGACAGCGATGGCGTGACGCATGCCGGCAATCCCTACTTGCACAGCGCAATCGGCTTCGATGACGGCAACGCGGCGACCACGCATGACGCCGCCATCTACTTCGGACGCCTGCGTTTGGCGAACGCCGCCGGGGCCGAGACACGGCCGCTGCCCATCCCGTTGAGCGCCCAGATCTGGAACGGACAGGGATTCGTGCTCAACAGCGCCGACAACTGCACTGCACTCACCGCGCCCAGCCTTGCATATTTTTCGCAGACGGCCGATAACCGCCTGGCCAGTGGAGAGACGACGGCAAGTTTCAATAGTCCGCTGAACGGAGGCGACGCGAGTTTGCGTCTGTCCGCACCGGGTGCGGCAAATTTTGGCTATCTCGACCTTGCCGCCGGTGCGCCGAGCTGGCTGAGGTACAACTGGGATGGCGTTGACCAGGCCGGCGACGGCAACCTGTTTGACGACAACCCGCGAGCGCGCGCCGCCTTTGGCAAGCGAGGCGGTTCTGATCGAGTCATCATTCGACGGGAGGTTTATTGACATGACAAAGCGTTATCGCAGCAGCCTCGTGCGCCACATGAGCATATTCCGCTTACCCGCATGAACTGGTTCCGATCCCGCGCCCGCTCGCGCAGCCATGCCGTGCTCAGCCCGATTGCCGGGGGAGCGGCGGCGTTGCGGGTGCGTGACGATGGCGAACGGGTGCATGTTCTGGCATTTGCCCGACGAGAAAACCTGCCGGTCGAACGTGGCGTCCAGGCGGTATTCGAGGACATGCTGCGGCAACTCGCGGCGGATGCCGAGATCAAGGACGCGCCGCTGATCAGCCTGCTTGATCAGGAGTCGTATCAGACCGTGATGGTTGAAGCGCCGAACGTGCCGGATGATGAAATCCGCAGCGCGATCCGCTGGAAAGTGAAGGAACTGCTCAGTTTTCATATAGATGACGCAGTTCTCGATCACCTGCCCGTTCCGGGCGGCGGCGGCCGTGCGGCGAGCCTGTATGTGGTGGCGGCGCAGGCAAACTCGATTCGAGCGCTGGCGCAGCCCTACCAGGCTGCCGGCCTGCAACTGGAGGTGATCGACATCCGCGAAACCGCCCAGCACAACCTGGCCATGCAGTTCAGCCCCGCCGACTACGCAATCGCGGTACTGCATTTCGACGGCGACAACGCTCTGCTGACCTTCAGCTTCGGGCCCAGCCTGATCATGTCGCGCCGCATCGAAGGTCGCGGCGCGAGCGGCGAGAACCTGCTCGACAGGGTGGCGATGGAAACCCAGCGTTCGGTCGATTACTTCGAGCGCCAGTACTCCTGGTTTCCGCTGGCCAAGCTCTATCTGGCGCCGACCGAGCAGGCGAAGGCGCTGCTGCGCCGACTTGGCGAATATTTGCCGATCGGCGTCGACAACCTCGACCTGACCAGAATTTTCGACTTCGATGCGCAGCTCGATGCGGACGCGCAAGCCCGATGGCGGGATGTCAAAACGCTGAACGCCGCCTTTCATCTGCTGGGCGCGAGCTTGCGGGGAAGGTTGCCATGAAGCGGATCAACCTTTACCAGGCGGAATTCCGGCCGCCCCGAATCGTTCTGCCGGCTCGTACCATCGCCCTCGGCGCGGCCGTGTTCACGCTCGGCCTGATCGCCCTGTATGTCTGGGAAAGCTGGCAACTGGCCGAGTTGCGGCGGCAGGTTGTGCAGATCGTGCAGCGCGCCGATGCGGTCACCCGGCAAGTGGGCGCCAGTGCGCCGGGCGCCCAGCAGGAAATACCCGGCGCAAACCAGGAGGCGGAGACTCTGGAAGCGCGCGCGCAAGTCCTTCGGCAGGCGCAGGAAGTCATCGCCAGCGGCGCACTGGGTGCGGAAACCGGCTTTTCCGCGCAGTTTCGTGCGCTGTCGCGCGCGCTTGGCAACACTGCAAGCAGCGGCGCCTGGTTGACCAGGATCAGCCTCTACGAGAGCGGGCATGCCATGGACCTGCAAGGTCGTGCCCTGGATGGCGCCGATGCCGCCCAACTGATCGGCAATCTGCGCCGGGAACCCCTGTTCGTCGGCCTCTCCTTCGCTGGCCTGAAAATCGGACCGCCGGTGTCGGGATCTGCGCCGGATGCAAGTCCGGTCGGCGGCAATGTCGTGTCCGAAGCGCAGCCGGCAGTCGCGCCGCGCTTCCTGTTGTTCACGCTCAACGCGCGTCCGCTCGAACCGAGCCCGGACATGTCCGCCCTGTCACGCGGAGCGAAGCCATGAAACAGTTCCAGGAGTTGCTGCGGAAAGTTGATGCCCTGAGCATTCGCGAGCGAGTCATTCTGTTCGTGCTGATGCTGGCGGGGATCTGGGCGACGATGGATGCCCTGCTGCTTGCACCGCAGGATCGCGCCCGCAAGGCCGAGCAGAACAAGGTCGCGCAGGCCCGCGAACAGTTGCTCCAGGCCGAACAGGTGCTGACCGCGCGCGCCAGCCAGCCCGATCCGGCGCGAGACGCCCGCCAGCGTCTGGAAAACGCCCGCCGCAATCTGGCTGCGCGCATGCAGACGGCAGCCGGCCTGCAAGCCGGAATGGTCGCGCCGAAGGACATGGTGCGTGTTGTGCACGACATGCTGGGCGGTCATCCCGGCCTGCGCCTGGACAGCCTGGATACCCTGGCGCCGGAACCGATAACCGCTGCCGGCAGCGGCCCGGTATCCGGTGTAAAGACCGCGAGCGACACGGGTCTGTTCAAACATGGAGTCAGGCTGACGCTGGTGGGCGACTATGACGCGCTGACTCGCTACATGGAAAAACTTGAACGTCTGCCGGTCCGCTTTTACTGGGATCGAGCCGAGCTCGATGCGGCTGCGCATCCCGACATCCGCCTGACGCTGATCCTCTATACCCTGAGCCTGGAGCGGACATGGCTGACTGTCTGAACGCCGCCGCGCTGTTTTTCGCGCTGACGCTGATCGGCGCCGCGCATGCCGACATCGCCGATCCGACCCGACCGCCGGCGGGCTATGCCGAGCCGGAATTGGCCAGCATCGGCGCGAACTCGCCGAAGGAACCCGGCTTGAATGTTTCCAGCCTGTTTCTGATGGGTGACCGGCCCTATGCCGTGGTCGATGGCCAGATCGTGCGGCCGGGCGATCCGCTGGCCGATGGCAGGGTGGTGGGCATCGACGCCCGTGGCGTCTGGATCGCCCGGCCGGACAAAAGCAAACGCTTGCTCAAATGGTTGCCGGAAGTGAACAAGACACCGGCCAGGACGCCCCCCAGGGCGCGCATGGAGAAAAAATGAAGACGCCATTGAACTTCCCCGCCCGGTCCGTTCTCGCCGGACTGCTCGCCCTGCTGACCCTGGCCGGCTGTGCCCAGGTGCGTGAACAGCAAGCCTTGCCGATGATCCAGGAAGAAATGCGCAAAGCGGCCGAGTCGTCCGCGACCCGGCCGGCTCCGCTGCCTGCCGCCGTGGCCGCCGCACTGGCGCCGCAAAGCCGGCTGGAATTGCCCAGGACGGCCAGCCAGCCGGCCGAAGCGCGATTCGATCTGGCGGTGAATGCCGCGCCGGCGCAGCAGGTCTTTCTCGGCATCGCCTCCGGCACCCGCTACAGCATGTTGCCGCATCCGGAAGTGGCCGGCAGCATCACGCTCAATCTCAAGGATGTCAGCGTGCCCGAGGCGATGGAGGCGCTGCGCGAACTCTACGGCTACGACTACCGCATCGACGGCAACCGAATCTATGTCCAGCCGCTGACTTTGCAGACCCGTTTCTACTCCATCGCCTACCCGGCATCGCTGCGTCAGGGCAAATCCGAATTGCGCGTGATCTCCGGTTCCATCGCCGATGCCGGGGCAAAGTCGGGAAGTTCGGGGAACACCGCCAGTCCTTCCGGCAGCCCGGCTGCCGGCCAGAGCGGGTCGATTGACAGCAGCCGGGTGGTGACGTCGGTCGCCAGTGATTTCTGGGGTGAAATGCAGGCCTCAGTCGGTATGTTGATCGGTTGTTCGGTTGCCGCCTCGGCCACCGCCGGTCCGATCGCATCCGCGAACAATTGCCCGAGCGGCCGCAGCGTCAGCGTTAGTCCGCATACCGGCATGCTGATGGTGCGCGCACTGCCGGTGGAGCAGCGACAGATCGTCGAGTATCTGAAAGCGGCGCGGGTCCAGGTCGAGCGCCAGGTGATGATCGAGGCCAAGATCATCGAAGTCACGCTGAACGAAGGCGCCCAGACCGGCATCAATTGGGCTGCCATAGGCACCGGCAAGGATATTCCGTTTGCGTTGAGCGGCAATTTTGGTCAGGCCACCTTTCCCTCCGGCGCCGCGCCCTTTCTGAATACCACCGCCGATTTCGGCGTGCTCAATCAGGCCGCGAACAGCACCCTGGTCGGCCTGGCCTTCCAGACCGACAGCTTTGCCGCGTTGCTGCGCTTTCTGGAAACCCAGGGCCAGGTGCAGGTTCTTTCGAGTCCGCGCATTGCCGCCATCAACAACCAGAAGGCGGTGCTGAAGGTTGGCACCGACGAGTTCTTCATCACCGAAATTTCCAGCACGCCATCCGCCGTCGGCAATACCTCCACCACATCGACCAGCGTCACCACCCAGCCGTTCTTTTCCGGCATTGCACTCGACGTGACGCCGCAGATCGACGATGCGGACAACATCATCCTGCATGTACATCCCTCGGTCAGCCTGGTCGTTACCGACGAAAAGGTGATTGATCTGGGCAGTCAGCAGGGCATCTACAAGTTGCCGCTGGCGAAAAGCAGTATTTCGGAAACCGACAGCATCGTGCGCCTGAAGGATGGCGAAATCGCCGCCATCGGCGGCTTGATGAAGCGGGAATCGCGCGACAGCGGCAGCGGCATACCCGGCCTGGGCGATATCCCGCTGCTGGGCGCGATGTTCAAGAACACCAACCGGATTCGGCAGAAGCAGGAACTGGTCATTCTGCTCAAGCCGACGCTGATCAGGCAGCAGTCCGACTGGACCGATGGCGCACGCGATGTCGGCGCCCGTCTGCTGAGTTTCGATCCGCCGCCGGCGCGGAAATAGCTTCCGTGTACCTCGCCCATTTCGGCCTCAAGGAGTTTCCCTTCGGCCTGACGCCCGATACCGACTATTTCTTTCCCGGCGCGGGCGCCCAGTCGGCGCTGAATACCCTGCTGGTGGCGCTGGAATCGGGCGAGGGATTGATCAAGATCGTTGGCGAAGTCGGCTCCGGCAAGACCCTGCTCTGCCGCTATTTGCTGAACCAGCTCGAACGCCAGGGCTGGGCCGCCGCTTATGTGCCTAATCCGCATCTGTCGCCGGCGGCATTGAATCAGGCCCTGCTTGCCGAGCTGGGCGGCGACGTCAAGCGCAGCGTCGCCTATGGGCTGACCAAGGCGCTGGAAATGCGTCTGCTCGAACTCGCCCAGGCCGGCAAACATGCCGTGGCGCTGATTGATGAAGCCCAGGCGATGCCGCTGGAAAGCCTGGAAGCGCTGCGTCTGATCACCAATCTGGAAACCGAAAAGCGCAAGTTGCTGCAGATTGTGTTGTTCGGGCAACCGGAACTGGATACGCGCCTGGCCGATTCGTCGGTACGCCAGATTCGCAGCCGCATCGTCTTTCACGAGCGCATCTCTCCGCTCGGTGCGCTAGAGACCCCGGTTTACCTGATGCATCGGGCAACGCAGGCCGGTGCCACCGGCGCCCTGTTCACGCCCGCCACTGCGCGGAAACTGCACCAGCTCAGCCGAGGCGTACCGCGCCTGCTCAACATCCTGGCGCACAAGACGTTGCTGCTCGCTTTCGGCGAAGGCCTGACGCAAGCCGAGCCGCGCCATGCCCGTCTGGCCGCGCGCGATACACCGGGCGCTCGCTTGCCGTGGTGGCAGTTCCTGGCGAGAGCGGCATGAGCGTCATCAACCAGGTGCTGAAGGATCTGGATCGCCAGGGCGCGAATGCGCGCATGCCGAGCGGTGTCATTGCGGTCAATCAGACGCCGGTCGCCACGCCGCGCTCGCTGGCCTGGCTGGCCGGCGGGCTGGCGATCACGCTGGCCGCCTGGTGGTTCTGGCCGGCTGCGCCTGTAGCCGGCCCTGCAGCATCGGCAACTGTACCGCAGGCGCCTGTCGCGCCGCGTCTGCGCCTGTCGCAAAATCTCGGCGAGGCTGGACGCCATGCGGATGTGGCGGATGACCAGCCTGCGCGCGGTATCACGTCCAAAGCCGTAACGCTGCGGGCGCCGGTCGAGGCGCTTGGCGTATCCGCGTTGCATGCCGACAGGCCGGGGTTGTTGCCAAGGATGGACACCCAACTGAGCGAGCCGCGACATCGTCCGGCGATGTCTCCCGAGCCGGCCCGGCCGCCGGCCGAGACCAACGCTCGCGTGGTGAAGGAAAACAAGCCGCCGACACCGGAAATTCTGGCCGAGGAAGCCTGGCGGCAAGCCGGCCGCCTGCTTGAACAGGGCCGCAACCACGATGCGCGCGAACATCTCGACACCGCGCTCCGCCTGGACCCCAGGCATGCCGCCGCGCGTCAAAGCCTGGCCGCGCTGGTGCTCGAAGCGGGGGATCGCGCGCGCGCCGAAGCCTTGCTGAGCGAGGGGCAGGCGCTGTATCCGAATGACGCCTGGTATCCGCGCGGCCTGGCGCAACTGCACTTGCAGAATGGCGATTTTTCACAAGCCGCCGGCATACTCAAGGCCGCTCTGGCGCGGCGCGCCGATGCCGCCAATTGGGCGCTGTATGCCGGCACGCTCGGCAAGCTGGGCAAGCAGGAAGAATCGGCGCAGGCCTATCGCGAAGCCCTGCGGCTGGAACCCGGACAGGGCAACTGGTGGATCGGCATGGCCGTGGCGCTGGAACAGGGCGCCGGCAAGGCCGATGCCGGCATGGCCTATCAACGCGCGCTGCAAACCCGATTGAGTGCTGAAATGCGCGACTTTGCGCAGCGCCGGGTGCAGGAGCTGAGCCAGCGCTGAACCTGGAAGCGGCGGCAAGCAGTCCGAACCGGACTAAACTCGGTGCTGTCCTTCATCCTGCCCGCATCGCCATGGTTCCCCACCTGACTACCGCACTCACCGGACCGTTGCTTGAACTCGAACGCCATGTCATCGACGCCCAGACCGACATCGAACACTGGTTCCGCCGGCAATGGATGCAACACGCCGCGCCGTTCTACAGCTCGGTCGATCTGCGCAACGCCGGCTTCAAGCTGGCGCCGGTCGATACCAATCTGTACCCCGGCGGTTTCAACAACCTGAATCCGGATTTCATGCCGCTGGCGGTGCAGGCGGCGCAGGTCGGCGTGGAAAAGATGTGCGGCGACGCGCGCCGCTTTTTGATCATTCCCGAGAACCACACGCGCAACCTGTTCTATCTGCAAAACGTCGCCGCGCTGGCCGACATCATCCGCAAGACCGGCCTCACCGTGCGCTTCGGCAGCCTGATTCCGGACCTGACCGAGCCGCTGACGCTGGACCTGCCCGATGGCGGTCAGTTGACGCTGGAGCCGGTGCGGCGCGAGGGCAATCGCCTGCTGCTCGACCCCGAATCGAAGCACCATGCCCGCTTCGAACCCTGCTCGATCCTGCTCAACAACGACCTGTCGGCCGGCGCGCCGGAGATTCTGAAAGGGCTGGACCCGGCGCAGACCATGCTGCCGCCGCTGCACGCTGGCTGGGCGACGCGGCGCAAGTCGAACCATTTCGCCGCCTACGACCAGATCGCGCGCGAATTTGCCGGCCTGATCGACATGGACCCGTGGCTGATCAACCCGTATCACGCCAATTGCGGCGAGGTGAACTTCCAGGCCCGCGTGGGGGAAGAATGCCTGGCAACGCATGTCGAGGAAGTGTTGGCCAGAACCCGCGCCAAATACGCCGAATACGGCATCGACCGCGAACCCTTCGTTATCGTCAAGGCCGACGCCGGCACCTACGGCATGGGCATCATGACGGTGAAATCCGCAGACGACGTGCGCGATCTCAACCGCAAGCAGCGCAACAAGATGGCGGTGGTCAAGGAGGGTCTGGAAGTCACCCAGGTGCTGGTGCAGGAAGGCGTGCCTACCTTCGAGAGCATCAACGAAGCGGTGGCCGAACCGGTGGTGTACATGATCGACCACTTCGTCGTCGGCGGCTTCTATCGCGTTCATACCAGCCGAGGCATCGACGAGAACCTGAACGCCCCCGGCATGCATTTCGTGCCGCTCGCGTTCGACGCCACCGGCAGCTACTGCGACGGCGGCCTGCGCCCCGACGCGCCGGTCAACCGCTTCTACACCTACGGCGTACTGGCGCGCATGGCGGCGCTGGCGGCGGCGCTGGAGCTGGAGCAGACGGAGCCGAAGGCATTGGAAAGCGCGCCATGAACCTCCTGTTCATCGCCGACCCGCTGGTCGGCTTCAAGACTTACAAGGATTCCACCTACGCGATGATGGTCGAGGCCGCGCGGCGCGGGCATGGGCTGTACGCCATGCTGGCCGGCGATCTGGCCTGGCGCGAGGGCAGGATCGTCGGACGCATGCGTGCGATCAGCCTTACCGGCGGCGACCCCTGGTTTGCCGAGGGTGACGCCGAGTGGCGCGAGCTGGCCGAGTTCGACGCGGTGATCATGCGTACCGATCCGCCATTCGACCAGGCCTATCTGTACGCCACCTGGCTGCTGGAGATGGCCGAGCGGCAGGGCGCGCGGGTGTTCAACCGACCGCAATCCCTGCGCGATTACAACGAGAAACTGGCCATCGCGCGTTTCCCGCAATTCATCGCGCCGACGCTGGTCAGCAACGATGCCGGGTTGATCCGGGCATTCCTCGCCGAACATGGCGACATTGTGGTCAAGCCGCTGAATGCGATGGGCGGCAGCGGGATATTTCGTTTAAGACCCGACGACGCCAATCTGGGCGCGATTCTTGAAACGGTAACCCGCAACGGCGCCGAAACCATCATGGCGCAGCGCTATCTGCCGGCAATCAAGGATGGCGACAAACGCATTCTGGTCATCAACGGCGAGGTCGTGCCGTATTGCCTGGCGCGTATTCCGGCCGAGGGTGAGACGCGCGGCAATCTGGCCGCCGGCGGCACCGGCGTGGCGCGGCCGTTGACTGATCGGGATCTGGCGATCGCGTGCAGCCTCGGGCCGACGCTGAAACAGGCAGGCCTGCTGCTGGTCGGCCTCGACGTGATCGGCGACTGTCTGACCGAGGTCAACGTCACCAGCCCGACCTGTTTCCAGGAAATCACGCAACAGACCGGTTTCGATGTCGCTGCGATGTTTGTCGATGCGCTGGAACGGCTGGCAAAAGGCGCGGTTTGATGATTGTTGCGGGCTGGGCAAGGCAGTGCCTGATTACGTTGCTGGTGGTTTTGCTGCTCGCCGGTTGTGGCGAGAAATTGCACCGACAGCAGTCTTTTGTTTTCGGCACGCTGGTGGAAATTACCGTTTACGGCGAGCCGGAAGACAAGGCGAAGCGCGTCACGGATCAGGTTCTGAAGGACTTCGACGCGATGCACCAGACCTTGCATGCCTGGCAGCCGGGCGCGCTGGAAAGCATCAACAGTCGCCTGGCGCTGGCGAAGCCGGGTGCGCCGGTCCGAATCGAAGCGTCGGCTGCATTGATTCCGATTCTTCAGGATGCCGGCCGCTTGTCGGAGCAGGCGGAGGGCCTGTTCAACCCAGCCATCGGCAATCTGATCCGGCTCTGGGGGTTTCACTCCGATACCTTTGAACCACGTCTGCCCGACGCGATGGAAATCGAGCGGCTGGTCAAAGCCAGGCCCGGCATGGCCGACCTGAAAATCGAGGCGCATACGCTAACCGGTGCGAATCCAGTGGTTCGGCTCGATCTGGGCGGCTATGCCAAGGGCTACGCGCTTGATCAGGCGGCGGCCTATATGCGAAGCCAGGGCGTCAACAACGCGTTGATCAACATCGGCGGCAATATCCTGGCACTGGGCAAGAAGGGCGGCCAGCCGTGGAAGGTCGGCATCCAGCATCCGCGCCGCGCGGGCGCGCTGGCGACGCTGGAACTGCATGATGGTGAAGCGATCGGCACTTCGGGCGATTACCAGCGCTTCTTCGAGCTCAACGGCAAGCGCTACTGCCATTTGATCGACCCGCGCACCGGCTGGCCGGCGAATCAGGCGCAGGCGGTAACAGTCGTCACCCAGGGCGCGAATGCCGGCACGCTGTCCGACGTCGCCAGCAAGCCGTTGTTCATCGCCGGGTCGACCGACTGGCGGCGGATGGCCGGCAGGATGGGCATCACCCAGGCTTTGTTCGTCGCGGCGGACGGCCGGATCGAAACCACGCCGGAGATGGTGCGGCGTGTGGTCTGGAATGCCGGTACACAGTGATCTGCCTCACCATTGAATGCAGTATTGGCTATAGTTCGTTTCAAGCGGACTCATCCTGCAAAGCGAATTTCAGAGCGCGCAGAGATGGAGCATGAACGCCGAACAGCCGAGGTAACAGTTACATGTACGCGTGGAAAAATCATTTCGTCGTGCAAGCCGACTATCAGCACTGGGCCAACGAGGTGCTGTTCAGCTCGCTGGATCATCTTCAGGCCGATGTCATCGGCAGCGATCAGGGCCTGTTCTTCAACAGCATTCATCACACGGTCGATCATTTGCTGCTGGTCAGCCAGTCCTGGCTGTCCCGACTGCAGGGCGAACAATTGGCGGTCAATTACAAGATCATCAACAACCCGGACTGGCGCGAACTGAAGATGGCCATGCGGCGCGAGACACGCAAGCTGCAAGGCTGGCTGGAAGCGCAGCCAGTAGAGTTTTTCGATAGGCAGATCGGGTTTGTCGCCAGTGACGGAAAGCCGCGCAACATCTGGGTGCGCGACGCGCTTACCCATCTGTTCACGCATTACGCGCACCATCGCGGCCAGATTTCCGCCGTGGTCACGCGTCTTGGCGCGCCCTGTGCGGAAATGGATTTCGTGTACTACCGGCGCGAGATGGAGCGCCTGCTCAACGAGATGAAGCAGGCTTTGCCGGTTGAGACGCCGAAGCCAGAAGCAGCGGAGTGATCAGATCATCCAGTCGGCCGGAATGGACCTGACCGGCAATCTTGTGACGCACCATGCCATCGCGATCAATGATGAAGGACAACGGCACCCGGGAAACGTCGCCAAATCCGAGCATGGCTTCCTGCGTGGCAAGTGGCGCCGGGAATGAATAGCCTTCCTTGCGCATGAATTCATCAACCTCGGTTTGGGTTTTATCGAGGCTGTAGGCGACAATCTCGAAACCTTTAGCCTTGTTGGCCTGATAGAACGCTTGCATTGCCGGCATTTCGTGGCGGCAATAGGGACACCAGGTGGCCCAGAAATTGACCAGCACCACTTTGCCGCGCAAATCGCCCAGACGCTGGCCGGGCAAGGCAGGAACATCCGGCGCGGCATAGGACAGTTCGTCGACGAATGCCGGCGGCCGGAACCAGAGATACACGATCAGTCCGATCAGAATTGCCGTGATCGGGCTGGGTTTCAGTTTTTTGAGGAATTCTCTTGTCTTCGTCATTTGATAAACCCAAACGCAATACGCTGCGCATTAAACCCGATGCGGCTGGCGATACCGTGAAAAAAGATGACGCCGGGTGGCGTCCGCCGGTGCGTGGCCGACATGTGCCGCGCACCCGCAGCGCTGCGCCCGGCATGGTCGACAAGAACGAATCCGACACGCCGACCATCAGCAGGAAGGTACGTCCGGCAGCCGACCCACGACCATCGAAAGCCCCCTACGCCGACAAGCCGCGTCGGCCCGAGCGCCCCGAGCGGCCAGCCTACGCCAAGCCCGACACCCAACCGGAGACGGGCGGACGCGGCAGAAGTTCAGGCCGCGCCGGTTATACCGAGCGCGACCGTTCGGTTCGCCCTGACCGCGATGCCGGCGCCGCGCCCGAGCGCAAGCCCGCCTACGACCCCAACCCGCGCCGGCGTGAAATCAGCGACGCCACCCGTGAGTCGGCTGCCAGACCGTCCTACGAGCGTCAACGTCAGGGCGATAAACCGGTTTACGACCAACCCGCCGGCCAGCCACGGTCACATTCCCGTGCGCCGGTTGGCTACCAGTTCTTCGCTTCCTGCCCGCGCGGCCTGGAAGAAGAACTGTGCAAGGAACTCGATGCGCTTGGCGCAACCGACATCGTGCCGGCCTCCGGCGGCGTCGGCTTTATCAGCGACATGCGCACCGGCTGGAAGGTCAACCTGTGGAGCCGCCTGGCGATTCGCGTGCTGTGGCGCGTCGGCGAAGGCCATTACAAGAAGGAGGAAGACCTTTATCAAGCCGCCGTAGCGCTGGATTGGCCGGCCTGGTTCGATGTCAGCCGCACCATCGCGGTGACTACGGTAGGCAAGAACAGCCCGCTGCCCAGCCTGAATTTCGTCAGCCTGCGCATCAAGGACGCAATCTGCGATGTATTCCGCGCCGCCGTCGGCGAGCGGCCCAGCGTCAACACGCGCAAGCCGGACATTCCTCTGACGCTGTTCCTCAGTTCCGACCGCTACACGCTGTATCTCGATCTCTCCGGCGAACCGCTCAACCGGCGTGGCTACCGTGTGCAACCCTCCGGCGCTCCGCTCAACGAAAACCTCGCCGCCGGCATGTTGCTGCTGTCCGGCTGGACGCCCGGTACACCGCTGTACGACCCGATGATGGGCGGCGGCACCATCCTGCTTGAAGCCGCAATGATGTCGCTCAATATCGCCCCCGGCCTGCGCCGGCATTTCGCCTTCGAGAACCTGAAAACCTTCGACCGCATCGAATGGCTGCGCCTGCACAAGGATGCCGAAGCCGCCGTGCTGGAACGCCAGCCGCTGCCCATTTTCGGTTCCGACATCGACCCGGCCATGGTCCGCGCCGCCGGCCTCAACCTGCGTGCCGCCGGCCTGTTCGACTGCGTGCGATTGATGGAAGCCGACTTCCTCAACGTCGATCCGCCGACCGAGACCGGCACCATCGTCAGCAACCCGCCCTATGGCGTGCGCATGGGTAGCGAAGATGACCTCGGGCCGTTCTACAAGGACATCGGCGACAACCTGAAACAGCATTTCCCCGGCTGGACGGTGTTCCTGCTTTCCGCCGATCCGGAACTGCCCAAGCGCATCGGCCTGCAAACCACCCGCCGCATTCCGCTCTACAACGGCCCGCTGGAATGCCGGCTGGTGGAATATCGGCTGGTAGCGGGGAGCAATCGGAAGGCATGAACGGACCGTTGCGGGTGTTCGGGTTGGGCGACGAGTTCTGCTACGGACATTGCGCTTGCTGGCGGCTTACAATCGCCCGCGGTTCGAATTGACTGTCCTGTTTTCGGAGCCTCTGGCATGAATCCTCGTTTAGTTCCGTTGTTGTGTATGTCGCTGCTGGCGCTGCTCTCTGCGCCGCTCCAGGCTGCTTATGTCTGGACACCCTCGCCGCCGGCGCAGGAAATTGAAGCCCGCCTGACAAAGTTGCAGACCGATGCCCCCGCTATGAAGACGGCGATAGCGGCCGGCAAGCGTGCCGCGTTTTTTTGCGCCAATTGCCATGGCGATGCAGGGGTCAGCGTGCTCGACCATGTGCCGAATCTGGCTGGTCAGAATGCGTTCTATCTCCTGGCGCAGATCGACAAGTTCGGTGACGGTCGCCGTCAGGATGCCTTCATGTCCGGGCTGGTCAAGGTGCTCAAGCCCGAGGAGCGTTTCAATATCTCGGTGTTTTATGCCAGCCTGCCGGTTCCGCCCATTCCCGCCAAGCAGAAAGCGCAAGCGGCTTCGGGGGGCAAGCACTATGCCCGCGCCTGCGCTGGATGCCACGGCCCCAAGGGGCATGGCACACGCGACATTGCGCGCCTGGCCGGGCAGCACAATGGTTATCTGGTCTCGGCGCTGAAGAGTTATCGCGATGGCAGTCGATCCCGCGCCGATCCACGCATGGCCGGCTCGGCCCTGACCCTCTCGGATGCCGACATTGCCGCATTGAGCAGCTATCTGGGGTCGCTGCCCTGATTTTTCGGCCAGGACGGCGCGTAAAAGCCGGCCGCTCGTCTCCGGCATACCTGGTCAACGACCTGGAATAACTTAACGGCATTGGGCCTGTCCCCTATTGTTCGTTCTGTAATAAGCCATTGCGGTGCATCCCCAATGCAACGTCATACCCGCGAAAGCGGGCATCCAGGATTTTGCGCAACGCGCCGGATTCCCGTCTTCGCGGAATTGCAAAACCTATCGGCTAGCACAGTGTGTAGCGATGTTCTGCAAAGCAGGTTGTCATTATGTCCCGCATGGACATAATGGACACATTGGACACATTACACAGAGGCTCCCAATGAAAGTCATGACAGCACGGGACGCAAAAAACCATTTCGGCGAATTTCTCGATACTTCGCGGCGGGAGCCGGTGGTCATCACCAAGAACGACCGGCCGGTCGGCATCATGATCTCCATTGAGGATGCCGCCGAAACGCTACTGCCGGAGTTCCTGCTGGATAAGGAGCCGGGCTACGACGGCTGGTTGTTCGAGAAAGTCAGCGCAACCATGCGGCGTATCGAGACGGGCCAGACCCAGATACTTGAGCAGGATGAAGCCATGTCGAGCTTGCGTGCGCGAGTCAATGCGCGGCTTGCCGCCAAAGTTGCGTAAATGCGGATAGTCTGGAGTGAGGCGGCGCTGGACGATCTCGCCGATATCCTCGTCTACTACCTGGAACAGGCGGGTCCAGCCACGGCGGCCAGAGTCGAAGCCAGAATCATCGAGCGGATCGAGACGCTACGCGCCTTTCCCGAGAGCATCCGTACTAGTGAGCGCGTGCCGGGAACACGCGAACTGGTTATTCAGCGACTGCCTTACATCGCCTTCGTTCAGGTATTTCCCGACCGCATCCTCGTGCTCAACCTCATCCACACCGCACGAAAATTTCCTATTTGATAAATGGTCTAATTTCATCCTCAACGTGAAGCTAAGGAAATGGCTGGAATCGGGCGGAAGCCCACTGACAGACAACCCCGCTTGAGCGCAGGTTTATGCACGACGTTTCACTTTAAGCATGTATCCGATTGCGGCACTGCACGCACCGAAAAAGAGGGCAGTGAACAAACCCAGAGTTATCTGGCCGGAAGTCGTGGCAACGATCGCGATTAAAAGTCCCGCCAAAAC
This sequence comes from Tepidiphilus sp. J10, assembly GCA_945897955.1. GTDB lineage: Bacteria > Pseudomonadota > Gammaproteobacteria > Burkholderiales > Thiobacillaceae > PFJX01. Next base: position 17,533 of record CAMDGQ010000072.1, read on the forward strand.
AAACAAAATGGAAAAAATAAAGAGAAGCCACAAAGTAACCTTGTTGTGACCTGCCGCTGAGCTTGAGTAGCCCTCTTTGAGAGTGAGTTTTTCTTTGCTGAGTGGGCAACCGGAAACGAGCGACTTTGAGCCGAAATAAAACCAGGCGGCAAAGATTGGAACGAGCAGGAAAGACCAAGCCCATCCTGCGAATACGCCAACACCAATGATTGTTGGCAATGACACTTTGTAATATCGACTGACAAAGGCGCGAACTTTTGTTTCAGTCGGTGCATCTGGAAGAATTCGCCCCCTGCCAAGAACACCCCAAGGAAAAAAGATCGTATTTCCGTCCTGGCCCTTTTTGAAGGTTCCGTTTGTTAGGCCTTCGAAATATCCCATGACTATTCCCCTAAATGCATAACATTATAAATCAACCGACTGCGCGGTTTTTAACGCAGGTCAGATCGGGTGAAAGGTTAGAGCTCTGTCGGTACCTTGACTACTTCGGCCTCTGAGATTCTTGTGAGCGAGCCAAGAGAAAATGTGGCGTGCCGAATTGATTGCCCTGATTGATAAACAATTGAAAGCACTTTGTCATCCAGCAGTTCATGTGAAAGTACCCGCGTAACTTCTGTTAGAACCTCAACGAAGCCCGCTCCATCCGGCTTTGACAAGCCTACGGTAGATTGGTCTTGACTGCTAATCTTGCCGTCGCCATTCGAATCTTTGGTGATGAATTCAAAGTACAAAGCCTTTGTGGGTACTTTGCTCTCGCTGTCATTACCCTCGCCAAGTTGATCGACAACGAGTATCAAATGACTTTGGCTGTGGAAAAGCCAGCGTGCATTCTTCTCTGCTCCAGAGAGAAATAAAACATTTCTTGTTTTACTGCCGTAACCACCAGAAGAAAAATTTCCAGATCTATCTTCGGCCGAAAGCAACAGCATTTGCGTGTCGGAACCTCTTACCTTATGGACACCCTCGAATCTAAGAAGAACACTCTTGCTTGACGATGAGTCATCAGCCGGTAATTCAATTGCGCCACGACGTTGCCACTGATTATTCGACCATAGAAACCAACTGACTGAAATGCCACCTGCGAGCAGCAAAAGCAGGAGGAGAAGGCTATTGATTTTTGCAATGAGCGCGAATATGCGTTCCATATAAGTCTTCCGTTCTAATGGGGTCAAAGCGGCCAATAAAAATATTAATTGACTGGCATAAAATTAATTCGACCCTGACCACTTTTGCATAGATTGAGGGGCTGGACGGAAGCTGGCGAAGCCGTCTTTTAGCCAGCCACTCTCGAAGCGTTTGTTGGGCAATGATTCAAAAAATAAATAAGGCTCTAATCATTGTTGACACCCTGACCAAGACGTCATTCTTGGGTAATCTGGGCGCGTTGACAGAAAGACTTTGACGCAGTCGCCTACGTTATGGGAAGGAAACTCGCTTAAAACAATAACTTCAGACCGATCTTCAGTGTTTATTGTGTGTAAATAAATGGGTATTTGTGAGTCTCGACTTAGGATTTTTTGTAAAACCAATGCAGTCCCATATGGTATTACACCCGGCACCGGGGCGATTATTGGACCATCTCCCGCTGGACGCGTTTCATATTTCGCCAATGATTTAATAGATATTCGACCAATCTTCTCTGTTGCATTAGGATCGTAGTAATCGCTCGGATTGTATGTGGCACACCCATGCAGCAAAAATGTTAATAAATATATATTCGTGTTTGATAGTGATCTCATAAGGGCTCCGCCCAACGACGCTGTAGAAAAACCCCATTCCGCCCACCCCAAGTGCCCCTGGCCGAATTATTTTCGGTCCGGCCCGCGCAGCGTCGCGAAATGTCCAATTTCAAGTTTTCCAAGTTTCACCTCCCCGTTTTGCGTTGATATCGCCCCC
>CAMDGQ010000073.1 GCA_945897955.1 Tepidiphilus sp. J10
GCGAACTTCGCATCAAGCTCAGAGTTACGCCGCATTGCGAGCGTGGCGGTCACCGTCGTGCCACCCGCTTGAATATTGAAATCAAGCTCAACTGTGTCGATCAGAAACACAGGCGCGGTGTAGTCCTTCAGATAAATCGGCTGCGGCACATCGGTTTTCATTGTCTGGTTCTCGTTATTCAATTCGTTGGATGCGGCATTTTCCGCGAATTGCTGGCGGGAGTGTGATGAATGCCTGGGGCTGCATAGCGGCTGAAAAATTGCGGGATAACCTCACAGTGTTTCCCTTGTTGTAACCCACCTGTAATCAACCGACACTTTGACGCCTCCCGCCGTCTTGAACCAGCGGTGCGGAGGTACCCACACCAATAGGAGACAACATGATCATTCCACGTAAAGCCAAGTCGTTTGTCCTGACCCTACCCACCCTGGCGGCCCTGGCCGTCTTTTCTCAAACCAGCCAGGCCGAGGAACCCCCGTGCCCTTTTTTTGAAAACCGTTCAGGTCTGTGCGGCTACTACCACTCCGAGATCAGCCCCGCCGAGGCCTATCTTGATACCGTGGTGAACCGGGGCAAATGGGGCCCCCACTTCAAGCATCGCCGCAAGCAGCCGGTGATCCTCGACGTGCGCAGCATCTCCGAGCATCTGGCGGGCCACCCCGCGCACGCCTTTAATGTGCCATATCCCTATATCCAGCAGAACTGCGACTCGACTGGACGAACGGTGGACGGCGCCTGCAAGAAAATGGTGTCCGAAATCGCCCAAGACCCGGAGGATTTTGCCGACTATGTGAAGCGCATCATCCCCGACAAGAGCACGCCCATCTACACCCTCTGTCGCACCGGCGTGCGCAGCGTGGGCGCGGCCAATGTATTGACCGATGCCGGCTATACCAACGTACGCAACATATGGGAGGGATTCGTCGGCATCAACCTGACGGCACCCAAGAAGCAGGCGGACGGCTCGGTCAAGACGCTGCCAGTCGATCTTAACCACGACGGAGCGCTGACCGACGAGGACAAGAATGGCTGGCGCTATCACCAGCAACTACCCTACGAAACCCGTCTCGAGTGGGGCCGCATTTACTGGCCCTACGCCGATCTGTATCAGACCGCCGAATAAGGTTCTACCGCCTCGTACCGACCCCGCCCGCGTGGCGGGGTTTTCATTTTCGGCGGCCGGGTCACTCTCAGCCAAGGTGAGAAATGCCCACACAGGCCAACAAACACCCGCAACCCAGCGGGTGTTCCGCATTTGGACAAAGGCTTACACCACCTCCGCCTCCATCACCTGCTCGAACACAATCCGCCCGTCTTCCACATCGACGTGGATGATGTCTTTCGGGCCGAAGCGGCCGGACAGGATTTCCTTCGCCAGCGGGTTTTCGATCTGCTGCTGGATGGCGCGTTTCAGCGGGCGCGCGCCGTACAGCGGGTCGAAGCCTTCGCGGGCGAGTTCGATCAGCGCGGCGTCGCTGACTTCCAGTTTCATCTCCATCTGCGCGACGCGTTTTTCCAGGTAGTTGAGCTGGATGCGGGCGATGCTGGCGATGTTCTTTTCGTCGAGCGCGTGGAACACCACGACTTCGTCGATGCGGTTGATGAATTCCGGCCGGAAGTAGGTTTTCACTTCGGCCATCACCGCCAGCTTGATCACCTGGTAATCGTCGCCCGACATCTGCTGGATCATCTGGCTGCCCAGGTTGCTGGTCATCACGATGACGGTGTTCTTGAAGTCCACGGTACGGCCCTGGCCGTCGGTCATGCGGCCGTCATCGAGTACTTGCAGCAGCACGTTGAACACGTCCGGGTGCGCTTTTTCGACTTCGTCGAGCAGGATCACGCTGTACGGTTTACGGCGCACGGCTTCGGTCAGGTAGCCGCCTTCCTCGTAGCCGACATAGCCGGGCGGCGCACCGATCAGGCGGGCGACCGAGTGTTTCTCCATGAACTCGCTCATGTCGATGCGGATCAGGTGGTCCTGGCTGTCGAACAGGAAATCGGCCAGCGCTTTGCACAACTCGGTCTTGCCGACGCCGGTGGGGCCGAGGAACAGGAAGGAGCCGTAGGGTCGATTCGGGTCTGACAAGCCGGCACGTGAACGGCGGATGGCATCCGACACCAGGCGCACGGCTTCATCCTGACCGACCACGCGTTGATGAATGCGGCCTTCCATCGCCAGCAGTTTGTCGCGCTCGCCCTGCACCAGTTTGGAAACCGGAATGCCGGTGGCGCGCGAGACAACCTCGGCGATTTCTTCGGTGCCGACTTCGGTGCGCAGCAGCTTGAATTCCAGCTTGCCCTCGCCCGCTTCGGCCTGCTTCATCCGCGCTTCCAGCGCCGGCAGCTTGCCGTACTGAATCTCGGCGACCTTGTCGAACTGGCCGCGCCGTTGCAGGTCGGCCATCTGGGCGCGCAACTGGTCGATCTCTTCCTTGACGTGGGCGCTGCCCTGCACCGTCGCCTTCTCGGCTTTCCAGATTTCCTCCAGGTCGGAATATTCCTTCTCCAGCTTGCGGATTTCGTCCTCGATCAGGCTCAGGCGTTTCTTCGAGGCTTCGTCCTTCTCGCGCTTGACCGCTTCACGCTCGATCTTGAGCTGGATCAGGCGGCGGTCAAGCTTGTCCATGACTTCCGGCTTGGAGTCGATTTCCATCTTGATGCGGCTGGCGGCTTCGTCGATCAGGTCGATCGCCTTGTCCGGCAGGAAGCGGTCGGTGATGTAGCGATGGCTCAGTTCGGCCGCGGCGACCAGCGCCGGGTCGGTGATATCGACACCGTGGTGCAGTTCGTATTTCTCCTTCAGGCCGCGCAGGATGGCAACAGTCGCCTCGACGCTGGGCTCATCGACCAGCACTTTCTGGAAACGACGCTCCAGCGCGGCGTCCTTCTCGATGTATTTGCGGTATTCGTCCAGCGTGGTGGCGCCGATGCAGTGCAGTTCGCCGCGTGCCAGCGCCGGTTTCAGCATGTTGCCGGCGTCCATCGCGCCTTCCGCCTTGCCGGCGCCGACCATGGTGTGCAGTTCGTCGATGAACAGGATGATGCGGCCTTCGTCCTGGCCGACTTCCTTCAGCACGGCTTTCAGACGTTCCTCGAACTCGCCGCGATACTTCGCGCCGGCCAGCAGGCCGGCCATGTCCAGCACCAGCACGCGCTTGCCTTTCAGCGTCTCCGGCACTTCGCCGTTGATAATGCGCTGCGCCAGACCTTCAACGATGGCGGTCTTTCCGACACCGGGTTCGCCGATCAGCACCGGGTTGTTCTTGGTACGGCGTTGCAGCACCTGAATCGCGCGACGAATTTCGTCGTCACGGCCGATCACCGGGTCGAGCTTGCCCTGGCGGGCGCGCTCGGTCAGGTCGAGCGTGTATTTGTTCAAGGCCTGGCGCTGGCCTTCGGCTTCCTGGTTATCGACGCCCTCGCCGCCGCGCACTTCGTTGATCGCGGCTTCCAGCGCCTTGCGGGTGGCGCCGTTTTCCTTCAGCAGGCGGCCGGCCTCGCCCTTGTCGTCCACCGCCGCCAGCAGGAACAGTTCGCTGGCGATGAACTGGTCGCCGCGCTTGCTGGCTTCCTTGTCGGTCAGGTTGAACAGGTTGACCAGTTCCTTCGACGGCTGAATCTCGCCGCCGGTGCCTTCCACCTTGGGCAGCCGGTTCATCGCCGCCTGCAACGCGGCGACCAGCGAAGGCAGGCGGGTACCGGCCTTCTGCAGGATCGGCCGCGCGCTGCCGCCTTCCTGGTTGATCAGCGCGGCAAGCAGATGCACCGGCTCGATGTAGGAATTGTCGTTGCCCAGCGCCAGGCTTTGCGCATCCTGAATGGCGGACTGGAATGGAGTGGTGAGTTTGTCGAAACGCATGCTTTGCTCCCTAAACGGATGATTGCCTCCCAAATGGGGCGAACCACAGGCGATTTCAACTGTGCGAGCAGGGGCAATTACAATCCGGCCATGCCCAATTCATCCCCCACCCACCTCGAAACCGCGATTCAGGCCAACGTCCGCGCCGCCCTTGATGAAGATATGGGCGCTGGTGATCTAACCGCCCGCCTGATTCCCGCAGAGGCCATCGCGAGCGCTCGCGTCATCACCCGGGAAGACGCGGTGTTATGCGGTACGGAATGGTTCGACGCCTGTTTTGCCGCGCTTGATGCCAGCGTGAAAATTCGCTGGCGCGCGCGCGACGGCGATGCGGTCAGCGCCGGCCAGACCTTGTGCGTTATCGATGGTCCGGCGCGCGCGTTGCTCAGCGCGGAACGTCCGGCGCTGAATTTTTTGCAGACGCTGTCCGGCGTGGCCACCAAAACCCGGCGTCATGTCGAGGCCATCGCCGGTACCCGCGCGCGCATCTACGACACCCGCAAGACCCTGCCGGGTTTACGAATGGCGCTGAAATATGCAGTGAAATGCGGTGGCGGAGAGAACCAGCGCATCGGCCTGTATGACGGCATCCTGATCAAGGAAAACCATATTGCGGCAGCCGGCGGCATTGCGCCGGCACTGTTGGCGGCCGTCAAACTGGCCGGTACGGGTGTCAGCGTTCAGATCGAGGTGGAAAACCAGGCACAACTGGAGGAAGCGCTTGCCGCCGGCGCGCGGCTGATCCTGCTCGACAATTTCGACCTGGCCGGAATGCGCGCGGCAGTGCGCCTGGCCGCCGGCCGCGCGGCGCTGGAAGCCTCCGGCGGAATTACGCTGGAAACCGTACGCGCGATTGCCGAAACCGGGGTGGACCGGATTTCCATTGGCAACCTGACCAAATCGGTACGCGCGCTGGACTTGTCTATGCGCTTTGTCTGAGTCGCGCCCCGCGCGATGAATCAGCGCAAATAACCCTCGTGTTCCAGTTTCAACACGATCATCTGCACCGCCTCATCGACGCTGTAGCGGGCGGTGTCGATGGCCAGTTCGGGATGTTCCGGTACTTCGTAGGGGTCTGACACGCCGGTGAATTCCGGGATCAGGCCGGCTCTGGCCTTGGCGTAGAGGCCCTTGCGGTCGCGGCCCTCGCAGACTTCGACGGAGGTGGAAATATGGATTTCCAGGAAGCCGCCCCACTCCTCGATCATCGCCCGCACGGCACGCCGCGTGGCGCGATACGGCGCTATGGGCGCGCAGATCGCGGTGCCGCCATGCTTGGTGATCTCGCTGGCGACGAAACCGATGCGGCGGATGTTGATGTCGCGGTGCGCCTTCGAGAAGCCTAATTCGGAAGACAGATGCGTGCGCACGATGTCGCCGTCGAGCAGGGACACGCGGCGGCCGCCCATTTCCATCAGGCGCACGGTAAGCGCGCGCGCGACGGTGGATTTACCGGAACCGGACAGGCCGGTGAAGAACACCGTGAAGCCCTGACGGCTGCGCGGCGGATAGGCTTTGCGCAATTCATCCAGCACTTCCGGGAAGCTGAACCAGTCCGGCACCTTCAGGTTCTGCATCAGACGGCGCGTCAGTTCGGCGCCGCTCATGCTCTCGGTGCGCGCACCGGCCTGCACATCGTCCTGCGTCAGCCATTCGTCGCGATCCTCGACATAGACCATGCGCGGGAACGACAGCAGGGTGACGCCGAGGCTGTCGCGCGCCACGGCATAGACATCGTCGCTGGCAATTTTCGGCGTGTCCTGGCCACGTCGTTGGCGCGCATCCGGATGCGCGCTTTCAAGAACGGTTTCGCCGCCGATAACCAACTGCGAGCAACCGTAGTTGCGCGCCATGATGGCTTTCAGCAGGGTCTTGCGCGGCCCCGCCGCCCACGGCGTCATCGGGTTCAAGGCCAGCATGCTGGTTGCGGCGGGCAGGCGCGGCATCAGTGCCTGGCAGGCGCGCACCAGTGCGAAGTGGCCGGATTCCAGCACCGGGTCGGAACCGGCAACTGCATGAATCAACAGATTGGCTTCCTGTTGCATCGCGCTGCGCAGCAGGAACTCGTATTGCGGTCGATGCAAAGCCTGGCTGGGTTGATAAGCCATGACCCGACGCCAGCCGAGACGCGAAAAATGCTCTCGCATTTCGGCCGGGCTCAGGCGCAGATTCAGGAAATCATGCCTCGGCGGCAAGGTCACGCCTTCCACGCGCCCGCCGACGTAATACTCGCCGGCTTCGGCCTGGACCCGCGCCAACGGCACGCCGGAAGAATTGGCCAGCGCCATTTCGGCCTCCGGGTCGGCGGGCCAGACTTCGGAGATATGCAGAATCGCGGGCATCACGCCTTCGCTGTCGCGCAACGCCACGGTTTGGCCGGGGCCCAGTTTCTGAGCCGCCTTTTCCGACACAATCAACATCACCGGACGCGGCCAGAACAAGCCATCCGGCAGTTTCATTTCGGCCAGCACACTGTGCCTCTCGGCCTGATTCATGTAGCCGGACAACGGCGACAGCGCACCGTTGAGCAGCAGTTCCAGTTCGCAAATCTGCTTCCAGTTCAGATCCAGCGACGGCAGCGTCAACGCTTCCTGCTTGATCTCGGCGATGCGCTCGGGACTGGCCAGCAGGCTTTTCAGCTCGCCGCCATAAGGGGTGATCAGGCTATCCATTCGAGTATTCCTCAGTGTGCGGTCAGGCCGGCCAGGTTGCGAAGAAGGCGGCGACAAAATCGGGGATGCGGTCTTCCGGCAGAACATTGATGCCGGCCGCCGCCTTGCGGCCGCCGCCGGTTTCGAAGCGTTTGCAGAGTTCGTCGGCGCCGCTCTTGTTGCTCAACGGCGCGCGCACGCTGACCACGTAATGACCTTTCGGCGCACGGCTCAGCATGGCGTGGGCGCGTTGCGGGTGCTCCGTGGCGAGATCGTTGGCGTAAACACCGGAAACGCGCCGCGCCCAGGCCGCATCCGGCAGGATGAAGACGGCGCCGCTGACGCGTTCTTCCATCGGCTGGCAGGCACGCGCATTCGCCATATCGGCGGCGTAACCGGCGCTCAGGGTCTTGAATGCCGGCGCTTCATGCATGAACGCGAACGGGTCGCTGTAGGGATGCAGCAGGCGGTACAGCTCGGCGGGATGGAAATGCAGGTCGGCCAGGCTGTCGCCGTAGCCGTTGTAGTTCAGGCACTCGCCGAGTTCGCGCAACTGGTCGAGCTGGCTATTCGACAAGCCCAGCGGTTCAGCGGCAGCGCGAGCGGCGGCATGCAGGTTGTCGCCGAAGGCGGCGGCAACCGCCCAGACGCGATGCTTGCCGGCCAGATAACGATCCACCAGCAGGCTGGTGCAGACATCGGCGGAGGTGTCGATGTTGGCCTGGAAATTCGGGTGAACCGGCAGTTCACCGGGATTGTGGTGATCGAACCAGCGCACCTTGACACCATTTTCCAGCATCGCACCGAGCTGGACGATGTTTTTCTCGACGGCGATATCGAGCGCGTTGATTTCGTCACCGGCGGCGGCATCAATCTGTTTGAGCAAGCCGATATCGCGCTTGACGCCGGTAATCAGCGTGCTTTCCAGAGGCTCGGCAAGACGAAGTTGGTGCAGGGCGCAAATGCCGTCGGCATCGCCGTTGAATGCGTCATAAATCATGTTTTTGGACAAAATCGGTAAGTTGAAAAAATCACCAGAACTGCCACGCACCGGTTTGCAGCACCCACAAGCCGAGCACCAGATTGGTCGTGGCATGTGCAACGATGGGCGGCCAGAGGTTGCCGGAAGCGCGATAAATCCAGACATAAGCCAGGCCGGCGACGATCCCGGCCAGCCACAGGCTGTGTTCGACGCCAAACAAAACGCTGCAGATCAAAATGGCGCGAAGACCGATGCGTGCCGGTTCCAATGCGAGGAAATCCTGCTGTTGAACCCAGCGCAGCAGAAAAGATCGCCAGAACAGCTCTTCCATCAACGGCACCACCAGCGCCGCGCCGACCAGGCGTGGGATAACCAGCATCCATTCGATATCGCCAGCGGCGGCATCGCGCGGATCGAAACCTGCACCACCGCCCAGGTTCATCCAGCCGGCATCCAGGTTGATCCACAGCGCGAAAACCAGCAGACCGAGCAATGGCGCGACCAGGCCGGTCCACAGCCAATTCGGCGGCGCCAGCAATTCGGTATAGACGGCGCGGTAACGCCACAACGCGGCAATCACGGCAACGATCTTGACCGGATACAACCAGCGCACGTCGATCGCCGTCAGATCCGCAGCCGTTTTTTCAAGAGCGAGAAACACCATGTAAAGCGCAAAGGGCAAAATCCGCGCCCAGATCTGGACGTCGATCCGCCAAGCGAGAAATTGCACTTGCGGCATGGTCTGGGCGCGAACCAGGGCGGGTTGACGGCTTGACAGGTGGCCTTACTTGGCAGCACCCGCGCTGTTGGCGGCTTCGCCAGCGCTGACATCGACAGCAGGCGCGGAGGCCTCATCCGGCTTGGCCGGAGCGGCGACTTCCTTGCCGGCGCCGGCGTACTGACCAAGGTACTCGATCTTGGCCTTTTCTCTCAGCTTCTTCAGTTCTGCCTCGGCCAGATCGCGTTTCTTGGCATTGCCCAGGAAGCGTTCAATCATCGGCCTGGCCTGCTCCTGCGTCAGCGGCTGTGACTGGGAAGCCGCCACGACCAGAATATTGAGCGTGCCCGGCCCGGTATAAGTCATCGCCTGGCCATCCTTCAACTGATGCACTCTGGGCAACAATTCGAGCGGCAGCTGCTCGGCGTTCTTGGTTGACTGACCCGCGCGCGCCGGGATGTTCTGCGACTTCAGCCAGTCCATGAAGGCACCCAGATTCTTGGTTTCCTGAAGCTGCGCCTTGACCGACTCGACATTGGCCGGGGTGACCTGGATCTGGATTTCCTGCAAACGATAAACACGACGCTCGGCGAACAATGCCGGATTCTTGGCAAAGTAATCGGCCATCTCAGCATCGCTGGGGATGTCATTGGCTGCGGTCAGTTTCTGAATCACCGCCTGGGCCAGAATTTGCCGACGCGCTGCATCCAGGGTCTGCAAAACCTGAGGGTCGCTATCGATTTTGTCGGCCACCGCCTTTTGCACCAGGAGTTGCTGATCCGCCATCGACTTCAGCACTTGATTGGCAGCCTGCTTGGCTTGTTCCGGGCTCAGGTTGCCCAGTTTGGCCAGCTCAAAATTCAGTTGGGCTTCGGTAATTTCCGCGTTGTTGACCTTGGCTACCACCAATTCTTTCGTTTTGTCCTCGCCCGCTTTCTTGTCGCCACAACCCGCCAGCGTCATCGCAACGGCCAATGCCAGGGCGCTCAGGCCAATTCGGTGCTTCGTCTGCATCTCAAATCCTCGAAATAAAAAAATTGCTTGAATCCGGGCCTGCGAGCCCGAGGAATACAACCGGATTTCAGCCCGGCATTATCAGGGCCAAGCGCGTATATCCCCAATAACCATCAGGTTCGATTCAGGTTGCTGGTGCCAATCCGTCTTGCGATACCCCGCGCTTAGCGGACAAAAACGGCAAATCCTGAAGGGGTTACAAAATCCCGGCCGCGTAATCCGCCAGTCGCGAACGTTCACCGCGCGCCAGCGTGATGTGGCCGCCGTGTTCCCAGCCCTTGAAACGATCGACAACGTAGGTAATGCCGGAACTGCCCTCGGTCAGATACGGCGTGTCGATCTGCGCGATATTGCCCAGACAGACCACCTTGGTGCCGGGGCCGGCGCGGGTGATCAAGGTCTTCATCTGCTTCGAGGTCAGGTTCTGCGCCTCGTCGATGATCAGGAATTTGTTGATGAAGGTACGTCCGCGCATGAAGTTGAGCGACTTCACCTTGATCCGCGAGCGCACCAGATCCTGCGTCGCCGCCCTGCCCCATTCGCCGGCTTCCTCGTCGGGCTTGTTCAGCACATCGAGGTTGTCTTCCAGCGCGCCCATCCATGGCGTCATCTTTTCTTCCTCGGTGCCGGGCAGGAAGCCGATGTCCTCGCCCACCGGCACGGTGACCCGGGTCATGATGATTTCACTGTAGGTCTTGGTTTCCAGTATCTGCGTCAGCCCGGCGGCCAGCGTCAGCAATGTCTTGCCGGTGCCGGCCTGGCCGAGCAGGGAAACGAAGTCAATCTCCGGGTCCATCAGCACATTGAGCGCAAAATTCTGTTCGCGGTTGCGGGCGGTAATGCCCCAGACATTGTTCTTCAGATGGCTGTAGTCCTTCACCGTTTCCAGCGTCGCGGTATTGCCGGCGATTTCTATCACCTTGGCCTGGAACGGTTTTGAGCCCTCCTGCCAGACGAATTGATTCACCAGCATCGATTCGCACATCGGCCCGGTGACGCGGTAGTACGAGCGCCCCTCGCGCTGCCAGGATTCCATGCCCTTGGCGTGCTTGTCCCAGAAATCGGCGGGCAGTTCCTGCACGCCGCTGTAAAGCAGATCAGTGTCTTCCAGCACCTTGTCGTTGAAGTAATCCTCGGCGGGAATCTCCAGCGCGCGCGCCTTGATGCGCATGTTGATGTCTTTGGAAACCAGGATGACCTGGCGATCCGGTTGCTGCTGTTTCAGGAACGCGACGACGCCAAGAATCTGGTTGTCGACCTTGCTGAACGGCAGGATCGAAGTGACATCGCTGGTGATCGGATGCGTCTGCAGGAACAGGCGGCCGGTGGCGGCCTTGTGGCTGTGCTCGGCCAGCGGCGCGCCATCCTGGATATGCATTTCGCTTGAACTGACGATTTCGTCGAGAAAGCGGGTGACCTGGCGTGCGTTGCGCGCGACCTCGGTCATGCCTTTCTTGTTGTGATCCAGCTCTTCCAGCGTCGCCATCGGCAGGTAGATGTCGTGCTCCTGGAAGCGGTACAAGCAGGTTGGGTCGTGCAACATGACGTTGGTATCGAGAACAAACAGCTTGGTCGGCTTCTTGCTGGATTTGCGCGCCATCAGTGGATATCTCCGGGGAAGGGTTACAGGGAACTCACAAAAGTCAGAACTTCCTGGGCATGATTCGGCACTTTCACGCCGCGCCAGACCCGCGCAATCTGGCCGTCTGGCGTAATGGCAAAAGTGCTGCGCTCGATGCCCCTGACCTGTTTGCCATACATGTTTTTCAATTTCATGACACCGTACAGTTCGCAAACCCGTTCATCGACATCGGCCAGCAACCGGAACGGAAAAGCGAACTTGGCCTTGAAGTTTTCATGCGCCTTCAGGCTGTCGCGCGAGACACCATAGATGTCCCAGCCCAGCGCCTGAAACTCGGCATGCAGCGCGCTGAAATCCTGGCCCTCGGTAGTGCAGCCAGGCGTGTTGTCCTTCGGGTAGAAATAGAGCACGACGCCACGCCCCTTGTGCTCACTCAGTTTGAAAGTTGCGCCGCCGGTGGCGGGCAGTTCGAAATCCGGCGCAGTGTGCTGTTCCATCGTATTTCCGCAGTGATTGGGCGCGGCCATTATCGGGGACGCCCAATGGCATGAGCAAGGCGCGGAAAGCCCGCAGGACGGGCCAGGCGCAGCGGGCCCATCCGGCAACTGCTTGCGCGCCGGGACTGGATGCTTGTACCTTGCCCAGCCATGACCTCGACCACACCCCAAACCTGCGACCTCCAGAGCATTGAACTGCCGATTGCCGGCATGACTTGCGCAGCCTGTTCGACACGCCTGGAAAAGAACCTGAACCGGCTCGAAGGCGTCACCGCCAATGTCAATCTGGCCACCGAAACAGCCCGCGTCGAATTCGACCCGGCCCGTGTCGAATCAGGCGTCATCCTTGAGCAGATCAGGAAGACCGGTTTCAGCGTGCCGATCCAGAGCATTGATCTGAGCATCGCCGGCATGACCTGCGCCGCCTGCTCGACCCGGCTGGAAAAGGTGCTGAACCGTCTGCCCGGGGTCGAGGCGCGGGTCAATCTGGCCACCGAAAAGGCCCGCCTGACCTATGCGCCGGGCATCGCGAGCCTGGAATCCGTGCTTGCTGCGGTAGCGAAAACCGGCTTCTCGGCCTCACCTATCAGCGAAGCCAGCCGCGCCGAGGCGAAAGCGCGCAAGGCGGCGGAATATCACAACGAACTGCGCGTATTCCTGATCTCGGCGCTGTTCACGCTGCCGCTGCTGGCGCAGATGATCCCGATGCTGGCCGGCGCGCATCATGTCGAATGGATGCCGCCCTGGCTGCAATGGTTGCTCGCCACGCCGGTGCAGTTCTGGGCCGGCAAACGTTTCTATACCGGCGCCTGGAACAGCCTTCGCGGCGGCGGCGCCAACATGGATGTGCTGGTCGTGCTCGGCACCAGCGCCGCCTATTTCTTCAGCGTCGCTGTCATCCTGCTCGACCTCGACAGCCACGTCTATTTCGAGGCCAGCGCCGCCGTGCTGACCCTGGTCCGCCTGGGAAAACTGCTGGAAGCCCGCGCCAAGTCGCGCACCTCGACCGCCATCGAACAGCTGATCGGCCTGCAACCGCGCACCGCCTGGATCGAGAAGAATGGCGAGGCGGTGGAAGTCGAAACGGCGCGTCTGCGCGTTGGCGATGTCGTGCGTATCCGCGCCGGCGAACGTGTGCCGGTGGATGGCCGCGTCGTCGATGGCGCTTCCAGCCTGGATGAGAGCCTGCTGACCGGCGAAAGCCTGCCGGTCGCCAAACAGGCCGGCGATCGCGTGCATGCCGGCGCACAGAACCTGGACGGGTTGCTGCGCGTGCAGGCGGAAAGCGTCGGCGCGCAAACCCAGTTGATGGAAATCGTGCGCCTGACCGAAGCCGCGCAGGGCTCGAAAGCCCCGATCCAGAAGCTGGCTGACCGCATTTCCGGCATTTTCGTCCCCGCCGTCATCGTCATCGCCACGCTGACCTTCATCGGCTGGTGGCTGGCCAGCGGCGATTTCACGCAAAGCCTGATCCCCGCCGTCGCCGTGCTGGTCATCGCCTGCCCGTGCGCGCTCGGTCTGGCCACGCCGACCGCCGTGATGGTCGGCCTCGGTCGCGGCGCGCAACTGGGCATCCTGGTGCGCTCGGCGGAAGCGCTGGAACGTGCGGAAAAACTCTCCATGCTGGCGCTGGACAAGACCGGCACCCTTACCGAAGGCCGCATGGCACTGGTCGCGCTGCAACCTGCGGCGGGCATCAATGAAAGCGAACTGCTGCGCCTGGGCGCGGCACTCGAACAAGGCAGCACGCATCCGCTCGCCATCGCCATGCTTGATGCCGCGAAGGCGCGCGGCATCGCCTATCCGGAAGTAACGGGTTTTGAAAACATCGGCGGCCAGGGTGTCAGCGGCACGGTCGAAGGTCGCGCGCTGCGCCTGGGCACGGCGGAGTGGCTGCAATCGGATGGCAGTCCGTCTGCCGAACAACATGGCGCAGCAACCTGGGTAACACTCGCCGATGCCAGCGGCAGCCTCGGTCGCCTGGCGTTCTCCGACCGGTTGCGCCCGACCTCCCGAGCGGCCATCGAGCGGCTGCAAAAACTCGGCGTCGAATGCGTCATGTTGACCGGAGACCATTCCGATGCGGCCAGGGCCATCGCCGAGGAGGCCGGCATCAAGGATTGGCGCGCGCGCGTCAAGCCGCAGGACAAGGCCGCAACAGTGACCGCGCTGAAAGCGGAAGGCCGCGTCGTCGGCATGGCCGGCGACGGCGTCAATGACGCCCCTGCGCTGGCGGGCGCAGATGTCAGCTTCGGCATGGCCAGCGGTTCGGATATCGCGCTGGAAGCCGCCGACATTACGCTGATGCGCTCCGACCTGAACAGTGTTGCCGACGCCGTGGAACTGTCCCGCGCGGTGATGCGCAAGATCAGACAGAACCTGTTCCTCGCCTTCTTCTATAACGTGCTCGCCCTGCCGCTGGCAGCAGCCGGGTTGCTCAACCCGGTCATCGCCGGCGCGGCGATGGCACTGTCATCGGTGTCGGTGGTCAGCAATGCCTTGTTGCTGAAACGCTGGCGACCGAAGTAACCGGCGCCACCGGGGTCTGTTCAGCATCAATACACGAAGCGGGCTTTCAGCTCCTCCAGATTCAATTCGGACAGCACCAGTTCGAGCCGCTCGCGGGCGTTGTTGCGCGGCGCGCCCTGTTTGCGGGCGATGATCAGCTCGTTTTTCATTGAGTGTTCCCACCCCACCAGTTCGGTCACGGTGACCTGATAGCCGTGCGATTCCAGCAGCAGGCAGCGGAACACGTTGGTCAGATGGCTGCCGAATTCGCGCGAGTGGATCGGGTGCCGCCAGATTTCCGACAACGGTGTTTTCGAGAACGAGGCGTTCTTGTTCTTGCGCAGCACGGCGGCGACCTCGGCCTGGCAACAGGGCACCAGCACGATGAAACGGGCCTGTTTATGCAGCGCGAAGCGGATCGCGTCGTCGGTGGCGGTATTGCAGGCATGCAAGGCGGTGACGACGTCGATCCCGGCCGGCAATGCGGGCGAGGTAATCGAGTCTTCCACCGTTAGTTCGAGGAATGACATGCGCTCGAATTCCAGCCGCGCGGCCAGTTCGCGTGATTTTTCGACCAGTTCCTGGCGCGTTTCGATGCCGAAAACATGGCCGCTCTGTCTATTTTTCAGGAACAGGTCATACAGGATGAAACCCAGGTAGGACTTGCCGGCGCCATGGTCGGCCAGAGTCAGATCGCCGTTCGCGGCCATGACTTCTTCCAGCAGCGGTTCGATGAAGTGATACAGGTGATAAACCTGCTTCAACTTGCGGCGGCTATCCTGATTCAACTTGTCATCGCGCGTCAGGATATGCAGTTCGCGCAGCAGTTCGAATGATTGGCCGGGTTTGATTTCCGGCGCTGCAGCGGGGGCTGCCGAGGGTATCGGAGTCACCCTTTGAGTGCGTTGAGCTTTCCTGTCAGCCATACCTACCTCAAAAAACGATGCGCTTGAATTGCCTGCTTCAGGGTACGCTCACCCCCCTACATCACACGCCCCTGGAACGGACCGCTCATGGCAAAACCCAACTACGCATTCGAAAAACGCCAGAAAGAGCTGGCAAAAAAACAGAAGAAACAGGAAAAACTGGAACAGCGCAAAGCCGGCCATGACCCCGACGCCAACCCGGAATCCGAAATCAGCCCGGATGATTCGACAGAATCGCCGGCGGCCCCGAACACGCAAGCGGAGTCCTGATCAACTGTCCTGATCAACTTTCCGGCGGCGTCGCCAGCCCCAACGCGCGCCAACCGGCCAGACCCAGCTTTTGCAGGGTTTCGATATTGCGCTCGAAGATGGCTTCCGCGTTCGGAAACGCCTCCACCGCGCGCGCCAGGCTGTCTTCCCGGATCAGGTGCAAGGTCGGGAATGGCGCACGGTTGGTGTAGTTGCCGATGTCGTCCGGTTCGGTATCGGCGAACTGGAATTGCGGATGGAAACTGGCCACCTGGATGACGCCTTCCAGGCCATGTTCCTCGACAGCGGACTCGGCGATGATGGTGAAATCGTTGAAATCAAGAAAATCCGGCAGCAAGGTCGGATGAATCAATAATGTGGTGTCGATTTCCGCCGGGTCTGCCTCGGCCAGCAAATCCAGTTCACGATCCAGGTCTTCCAGAAAACCATCCAGATGCCTGGCCTGGCTGACCACGAAGCGGACCTGATTCTTGACATAGACCGACTTCGCGAACGGGCACAGATTCAGCCCGATGACCGCCTTCTCGACCCATAGCCGCATCGCGGCGATTACTTCTTCATCGTTCATGTTCATCTTTCTTTAGCCTGAAACAAGCGCCGGATTGTAGGGTGCGCCGTGCGCACCACGGGCGTTGATCGAAGACTGTAGGATGGGCCAAGCGCAGCGGGCCCATCAATGCAACGAGTGTGATGGGCCCGCTGCGCTTGGCCCATCCTACGATCTGTTCTTTCGGTATCGAATATTTCGGTACTACTGCCAAAGAGCAAGGAATCAGGAATTCTGAACCTGAAACAAGCGCCGAATTGTAGGGTGCGCCATGCGCACCATAGGCGTTGATCGAAGTGCTGAAGACAGATAAAGGACCGGTGCGCACGGCGCACTCTACTTGGCGGGCCAATCTTTCAGCAAAATCAACCCAGCCGTATTTTCTCGCCATAGCCGGTCATTTCCAGATAACCGTGTCCGATCTCGTGCTCATTTTCCAGCAAACGCACGGCGCCCTCCCAGTAAATGGCGCCGGTTGAGCGCCGACTATCGAGTTCCTGGTCAGGCATCAGCACTTGCAGTTCAAAATGGCGTGTGCCGACGCGCAAACGCCAGGCGACCGGGTAATTGATCGCGGTGCGGGGTGAACGCCAATGGCGCAGGGGTTGGAACTCGACTGCATCGTGAGGAAATGTCTGCGTAGCGCCATTTACCGGTCGATAGCTGGCGGCGGACCATAGCGCTGGAGATTTTTCACCGCGCATGCGGAACGCCATCAACGCGCCGCCATCGTGCAGATTGATGCCGATCCAGTCCCAGCCTTGCGCTTCCTGCGGCAGCAGTTCGCTCGACCATTCATGATCGAGCCAGGCTTTGCCGGTGACCGCGCGGGTGAGCCCGGCGAGCGTCACGCTGCCCTCCACCTTGAGTTGTGGCTGGCTGTAGTAATAACTGGCATGTTGCGGATCGGGCGCTTTGGTGCTGAAACCGGCGCGTCCGTTGAGCATAGGCGGGCCGCTCGGGATAAGCCGCAGCGAGTAGGAAAAATCTTCGGCGCGCACCTGGGCGAGATAGTTGCCTTGGTGCTGTTCAAACCGCCAATCGCCCACCCAGACACCGGTTTGATCGGTTGCATAGCCCGCGCGGGAAAACCCGACCCGGGCGGCGCGTTCGGCATGCCGCAAACGGCCCAGCGTGGGATCGGCGATGGCGGCGTGGGCGAGAATCAACTGGCGCGGTGCAAAAGCGCTGGGATTGTCTTCGCCGACCCCGGTTCTGACCCGGAAAAACGTCGTCTGAAAGCCGATCGGGCTGCCATCCGGCAAGTCGAGCCAGCCTGTGGCGTACCACCATTCGGTTCGAAAATCGGGATGCGCGCCGTGATCGGCGGGAAAAACCAGCTTACGGCCCGGCAACACGCGGCCAAAGCGGACAGATTCAGCCGCCCCAACCTGGCTCCGACACAGGCCGAGGCTGGCCAGGGCAAGGAGAAAATCACGCCGCTGCATCACCAATCCTCGCGCACTGCGAGCACCGCATCCTGTCGCATTGCCTGGCGTCCGGCGAGCACGGCGGCGAGTGCGGCGAGCGCAACCAGGCAGAGGCCGAACAGCGCCAGAGAAGCCCAGGGCACATGCAGGTCCATGCTCCAGTGGAAGCTTTGCCGGTTGACCACTTCGATCAACACGAAACCGATTGCGCCGCCGACGAGCAGCCCGGCGACAACGCCCACCGAGGCGGCGAGCGCGCCTTCCTGCGCCAGCATCCAGCCGATCTGGCGACGCGTCAGACCGAGATGGCGCAGCATGCCGAATTCGCGCCGTCGCGCCGCCGCCAGCGCGGCAAAACTGGCGGCGACGCCGGCGAGTCCGATTGCCACGGCGACGGCTTCGAGCAAATAGGTGATGGCGAAGGTTCGGTCGAAAATTTGCAGGCTGATGGCGCGGATTTCACCTGGTCGGGCAATTTCCAGCATGCCCGGTCCGGCCAGCGCGGTCAGCGCCGCCGCCACCTGCTCGCTCGATACATGCGGGGCAAGGTGAATCGCCACATCATTCACCAGTTGATCGCCGGTCAGCCGCCGGTAGTCGGCGAGATTGATCATGATGGCGCCGGTCTGGCGCGAATAGTCGCGCCAGACGCCGGCCACCCGCAGCGGCACCAGGCGTCCGGCCAAGGGCAGTTCTACTGTCTGGCCGGGCCGCCAACCATAAAGATCGAACATCGCCTCGGAAATCCAGATTGCGGCTTGTGAAGTCGGCTGCCGCGCCCCGACCAGCGGCAGATTAGACCCGTCCGGCGCAATCGGCCGCGCAATCAAGGCGACCGGCGCCCTGCCGGCTGCCAGCCGGACACTGTTGTGGCGGGTGAAACTGCTGCGCGCGACGCCATCGACCGCGGCAATCCGCGCTTGCAGCGCAGGGTCGAGATAAACACTGGTCTGGGCGCCGCCGGCGCGCAGGTAGAGATCGGCCGGCAAGAGCTGATGTAACCACTGATCAACCGAATCGCGGAACGACGCAACCATGATCGCCATCGCTGCCGCCAGCGCGACGCTGGTCATCACGCCGGCCGCAGCCACCACCGCATGGCCGGGCGCGGCGCCAAGGCGGGCCGCGGCGAGCCGGGCCGGTACCGGGCCGCGCGCCGGCAACAGGCGGGCGATGCCGGCAGCCAGCGCCGGCAACAACAAGACGCCGCCGGCCAGCAGACAGGCCACCGCCAGATAACCGCCAATCGGCAAACCGTTCTGTGGTGGAATCGCGCTGGCGGCAACACTGGCGGCGAGCAAACCGAAGCCCAGCCAGGGATGCCCATGGCCGCCGATCAAATCGGCTTCATCGCCCGCCTTCAACGCCTGCGCGGGCGAGACAGTGGCGGCCTCGCGGGCCGGCAACCAGGCGCCGGCGAGACCGGCCAGCAAGCCAAGCAGCACGTAAACGGCGGCGGCTTGCGGTTGAAATACCAGCACCGGCTTCAGGCCGGAAAAATAGCCGGCGCCGAGATCGCCACCGAGAAGCGCCAGCGCGCCCCAGGCCAGGCCATGCCCGAGGATGACGCCGAGCACGCCGCCGATCAGCCCAACCGCCGCGCCTTCCGCCAGCAGCCAGGAAAACAGACTGCGCCGCGACAGGCCTAGCGCACGCAAGAAGGCAAACTCTGTGCGCCGCCGAACCACCGACAACGCTTGCGCCGAAAACACCAGGAAGCCGCCGGTGAGCAGCGCGATTGCCGCCAACATGGTCAGGTTGACCCGGTAGGCGCGAGACAGATTGCCCGCCTGATCGGC
>CAMDGQ010000074.1 GCA_945897955.1 Tepidiphilus sp. J10
TCGCCGCCGCATGGTTATTCCATGGGGCAAGAATCCGGCAAAAAAGGGGCCGGCGCGGTCGATTTGCAGCCGACGATTCCAAAGTCCGACAGGCTCCTAGGATCGGGGTGAGCGTAGGTTCAGGCTGAACTGCTGACTGTGGTGGATCCCCCAACCCCGAGTGTCTGCAATCAGTCACGTAAGTGCTGAGCGGTTTCTAAGCCGCATGCTGGGCGTCGATGTTCAGGTCAACCGGGTGGCTGTGGCGATGTGGGCGGGCGATTCGGCGCTGGTATTGCGCTTGACCCGGCGTTTGCCGGAATGCGTGTTGCTGTCGGATGCGGAGTTGGCAGCATGGCCGTTTGAACTGGCGGCGCTGACGCGTATGAGTTGATTCACGCGCCAGCTGCTCGGCAGCGGCTTGTTGTGGCAAGGCCGCGCCGGTTTCTGTTTCAGGGTGGACGCAATCAAGGGGAGCCGATGCCTGGCTCGCGCTTGCCCCAGTAACGGCTCGGTTATGTCGCCGCCGGTTTCGGCGGTTTCTTGTGGAATCTGCGGAAGGGTTTCTTGGCTGGCGCGCCTTCAACGACAACTTCCACGTTGCCTTCGGCCTGTGGCAGGTCATCCGGGCGCGGGGCTGCTGCCTGCTGTGGGCGCGGTCCCTGCGGGTTGCGGCCGCTGCGGCCGCCGCCCCGGTTTTCGCCTCTGGGCGCGCCCTGCGGGTTGCCGTTGCGCGGGTTTCCGCCTCTGCCACCGGTTTTGCCCTGGCCGCCAAGCTGGGGTTGCTTGTCCTGGTGGCCGATGCGATTGCCGGGGGCAAGGGTGATTTCGAGCTCGTGCAGCTCGTCCCATTGTTCCTCGGTGCGCTGGTTGTCGGGAATCGCCAGCAAGGCTTGCAGGCGGCTACGCGGGGAGGGTGTGTGCTGTTCGGTCATGGCGGCATTATCCCATTAGCGAGTGCGGGCGAATATGGCGTATCAAGTCGTGATGCGCCGGTAAATATCGGAAACCTTGAATGGCAGTTGCCTTACATCGTCGAGGATGATGTAGCGGGCCGCGCCATACATGTGCGGCAGGTAATCACGCGCTTCACGGTCGATGGTAATACAGAACGGATGCACGCCGGAACGGCGCGCTTCGAGCAACGCCATGCGGGTGTCTTCGATGCCGTACTGGCCGCGATATACGTCGAAGTAATCATCCGGCCGGCCATCCGACAATGTCACCAGCACTTTGGTGCGTGCCTCGACTTTTTTCAGCAGATCGGTCAGGTGCCGGATGGCGAAGCCCATGCGCGTGTATTCCTGCGCCCGGATGCCGGAAATGCGCGCCTTGACTTCGTCGTTGTAGGGTTCGTCGAAGGTCTTGATGCGGTACAGCTCGCAGCGTTTGCGCGTGGTGCCGGAGAAGCCGTAGATCGCATAGCGGTCGCCCAGACGTTGCAACGCTTCGCACAGCAAGACCAGGGCCTCGCGCTCGGCTTCGTTGATCCAGCCCTTGGTGCTGCCGCTCATGTCCACCATGAAGGCGACGGCGATGTTGCGTTCGGCGCGATGCTGGCGAACAAATACGCGGTCCGACATTTCGCTGCCGTCGCGTGCGTCGGCGAGCGCTTCCACCAGCGCATCGATATCGACTTCATCGCCATAGGCCTGGCGCTTGAGCAGGCGGTTTTCGTCGCGCATCGCCTCGAAGGCATGGCGAAGATGCTTGACCAGGCCGGCATGTTTTTCCAGTGTTTCGCGGTGAAAATTGTCGAATATCGGCGTCACGTCCTTCTCGCGCATGACGCACCAGTTCTTGCGGTAATGCTGGCGGCCCATGTCCCATTCGGGATAGAACAGCGCGCCTTCCTCGTGATAGGTGCCCTGCCAGACCGCGTCAGGGTCGGCCTGCACGTCGTGGAGCAGACTGGCGTCGTACTCGCCGTCGCCGGCCGGCACCAGGTATTCGGGCGGAATCTCGCCGAAATCGAGGAACACCGATGCCATCAGTTGCTTGACATCGTCCGGCGGCGCCAGCGGCATGCCGTCGAGGGTGAGT
Source organism: Tepidiphilus sp. J10 (assembly GCA_945897955.1). Lineage (GTDB taxonomy): Bacteria > Pseudomonadota > Gammaproteobacteria > Burkholderiales > Thiobacillaceae > PFJX01. The sequence goes on from CAMDGQ010000074.1 coordinate 2,023, forward strand.
TCCATGTCCATGCGGCCTTCGTCGTCGTTGACCTCGGCCTCGAACTGCCTGGCCTCCGACTCGGCTTCGTCGGGGCTGCGGGGTTTATGGCGTTCATGTTCCTTCAGCAACTCCGCCAGTTTGACGCGCAGGCGCGCCTTCTCCTTTTCCTGGCGCGCGGCGAAGGCGATCGCCACCGCATCCGGGCGCAGTTCGCCCTGATAACACCAGGGCAGGAAGTCGGGTAGGTGGTAGGCGTCGCCAAGCAGTTTGACGCTGTCCTCGATACTGGCGTCGGGGTCCGCGAGGCGCTGCGCGAAACCTTCCCAGCCTGCCGGCAGACCTTCGCCGAGCGCGCTTTTCAGACGTTCCATGTCGCGATGCAGGCCGGGCAGTTCACGCGCAATGCAGGCGGTCAGACGCAAGGTTTCGAGCGCGTTCAACTGGCCGAGGGCGCGGTCGGGATGCGGGAAATCGGCGCAGCAGGCGACCAGGTCGGCGCGGTAGGTGCCGAAGCGGGTCTGCGCCCAGAGCAGCGCGACGATGGCTTTTGCCAGCTTGAAGTTGTCTTCCGTGCTGGGCAGGCGGGCGATCACCGCCGGCAGATGGATTTTCTCGGTGTTGGTGTGGACCGATTCGGCTTGGGCGATGGTCAGCTTGCGCCCGGACAAGCCGCGCACGAAGTTGCCCAGCACGCCGGCCACTTCGTCGAACATGACACCTGCGGTCAGTTCAAGCTGCTTGTGGGCCAGGTTGGCGGCAAAGCTCTCGACCTGCTCGACGGCCTGCAACGCGACGCGCAAGCCGAGTTGGTCGTAGGCATCGCAGGCATACACCGCCCAGGCTTCGACCTGGCGCATGCCCATGCGGGCGAGCAGCTTCGGCGCGCGTTTGCCGAACTGCCAGCCGAGTTCCAGATGCGTGCTGGCGATGCGCTTGATCCAGGACAGGATGAAGTCGCAATCCTCCTCGGACAACTCGGCCAGTTCGGCGGAAAGCCCGGCGACCTTGTGGAAGGTCAGGTCGGCTTCCAGCCACTCTTCGAGCAGTTCGTATAGCTCGTCGGCGCTGCGGGTATTGGCGGTCATGACTTTACCAGCGGGTGAGCACCGGGTATTGGGTGATCAACGGGTCCGGCGTCAGGATGATCATCTGGTTGGCGATGGCCTGGCAGATCAGCATGCGATCGAACGGGTCGTGATGAAGCAGAGGAAGCTTGTCCAGCACCAAAGTGTCAGCCTCGGCAAGGTGGAGGCTTTCTATTCCGTGTTTGTCCCGCTCGGCAGGGACATAGTGAACGGGTACATCGCCCAGAGGCAGCTTGCCCAAGCGGTGCTTGACCGCTATTTCCCAGGCAGACACTGCAGACAGGAAAATCTCGTTATTGGCATCCGAGAACAACGTGCGGGCGGTTCGACTCGCTTCCGGCTTGTCACGGATGATCCAAAGAAAAGTGCAGGTATCCAGCAATAGCCTCATTTTTTATAACGGGCTACGGATTCAGCAGCCTGAAGTTCAGGCGTGGCATCCTGGATGTCCAGAAACGGGTCGGGCAACTCGCCATTGAACGCCTTGAGCAACTCATCCGGTAGCGGCTCGAAGAAGCTGGCCGGGATTTCGTAGTCGCTATCGCAAGCCAAACCAATCGGGCGCGGTGTCTTGCGTGGCTGACGCAGCGGCACGATTTCCGCCACCGGCACGTTGCGGCGGCAAATCTGCACGGTTTCGCCGGCCTCGACGGCGGCAAGGTATTCGGAAAGCTTGGCTTTGGCTTCGTGGATGTTGATGCTCAACATGATGCGCTCCTGTCTATGTACTTGACCAAGTATAGGATCATGTATGGAATCAGAATAGCGACGAAGACAATTCCTGAATCGCCGCCAGCATGTCGCCATCATCGGTCACCGCTTGCGCCACGGCACTGCGGCAGGCGGTTACCGGGTCGATGCCGCCCTTGATCAGCTTGCCGGCATGCACCAGCAGACGCGTCGATGCGCCTTCTTCCAGGCCGCTGCCTTTCAGGTTGCGCGTCATCTGGGCGAACTTCACCAGCTTCTCGGCCAGCGCTGCATCGACGCCGGATTCGTTGGCGACGATCTTGCGTTCCAGTTCGGCGACGGGATAGTCGAATTCGAGCGCAACGAAACGCTGCCGCGTCGATTGCTTGAGATCTTTCAGAACGCTTTGATAGCCGGGGTTGTAGGAAATGGCGAGGCAGAAGTCGTCCGAGGCTTCCAGCAGCTGGCCGAGCTTTTCCATCGGCAGCGTGCGGCGGTCGTCGGCCAGGGGATGGATCACCACCATGGTGTCCTTGCGTGCCTCGACGATCTCGTCCAGATAGCAGATGCCGCCGACGTGCACGGCGCGGGTGAGCGGTCCGTCGACCCAGACCGTCTCGCCGCCCTTGACCAGATAGCGGCCAACGAGGTCGGATGCGGTGAGGTCGTCATGGCAGGACACGGTGATCAGCGGACGCCGCAAACGCCAGGCCATGTACTCCATGAATCGTGTCTTGCCGCAGCCGGTGGGGCCCTTCAGCAGAATCGGCAATTTGTGCTTGTAAGCCGCCTCGAAGATGGCGATTTCATTGCCGACCGCCTCGTAATAGGGTTCGTTCTGAATGAAGTGTTCTTCAGGGGCGAGGGTAAGGGCGTTCAAGAAAAGCTCCAGAAAATTGAGTGTTGGCTGAACAAGGGGCGCGGCTGGCTTAGTCCGGTTTCTGCCGGGCTAGTTTCCGAGGCAGAAAATCCTGCGTGGTCCGGTAACCCGAATCGAACAGGCTGTCCTTTTGCCCCGGTGTCATATGGAATTCCAGTGGTGACATGCCTTCGGTCTCGATCAGCACGGTATTAAGCCAGAGCGCATCGCTCATGTATTCGCGCGACAGCGTGCTCATGAAGGTGCGCATCAGCATGAACAGGTAATCCGCCACCGGCAGGATGCGCCGCGAAAAATGTTCCGCCGCGACCCGGTTATCGCGCAGGCGAAAGCAGAACACCGGCGTGCGGTCGCCGGCCCAGTCGCGAAACAGGCCATCCTCGGCCAGGATGCTGCCATCCACCAGCACATGCCGGCCATGATGGTGGAAAGGAAACAGCAGCGGGATCGAAATGGAATACAGCACAGCCCGCGCCACCGAAAGCTCGGGGCTGTTCTGACGATTGAAGATCACCGCCTGGCCGGAGCGGACATCGGTGGCGACGACGTTCAGGTTGATCGGACAGTCCTTGAAGCGGGCGCCGTCGAGTTCGCGATCCATCCAGCGCTCGAACCGGCGTCCATTCGAAAGGCCACCGTGCAACAGCAGGTTGAGCAGCGAAAAACCGCGGAACTGGCTGAAATCGATGTCATGAAACAGTTGCCGCATGGTCTCGGGCGTCTTGCCGAATGCCGCCAGCGCAGCCACCACGCTGCCACCGGAGACACCGACGATATGCCGGTAGCCAAAGTCCATGTCGCGCAGCGCGGTCAACACGCCGACATGCGCCGGCAAGCGGGTGCCGCCGCCGGCAAGGACGGGCACGATGTATTGGGAAGCGGTGGGATTCAATGCAACGGCTCCGGACGTTTTTCTCTGCCGCTGCATTATCGACGGGAAAACGCTCCAGGGCTTCAGAGCCCTGCAAACCGGTTGTTGGGGGCGTCTATCCGCCGCAAGCCGGGCATGCAGCATTGCTGCTTGCGGCCGGTTCCGCACACAGCGCCACCGGCGCAATCGACCGGAGTCAAGTATTCATGCGGTGATTCCCGGTTCAGGGATTCGCCGCATGTTCTCCCACGAACGGCCAGAGCTGGTGGCTATCGAGCAGCAGCAAAGCGGCGGCTTCATGCGCATCCAGGCGCGACGCCATGGCTTCGCGGTGGGCATCGCGAGCGCTCTTGCGCGCATTCAGTGTCTCCCACAAGGCGGTTTCACCCAGGCGATAGGCGCGCCAGGCCAGTTCAGCGTACTCGTCGAGTTGCAGCGCCATGGCTTCCTGCGCTTCCAGGCGGCTCAAAGCGCCCTGCAGGCGTGCGTGCGTATCGCGGATGCCGCTTTCGATGCGCGTTCTCGTGGCGACTTCGATCTGCGCCAGCGCGCGCGCTTCCTCGTTCGCCACATTCACGCGCGCGCGGCGACCTTCCCCGGGCAGCGGCAGCGTCAGGCTGACGCCCAGCAGGTTGTCCTGACCATCGCGTTCACGAGCAAAGTGCAATCCCAGTGTCGGGTCCGGCGTCAGTTCGGCCCGCTGGCGGCGCGTCAGCACGCGCATGCGTTCGAGCGAATGTTGCAGGATGGCGAGTTCATGGTTGTGCTCCAGTGCAGCCCTTACCCACTCGCCGGCATCGCCGGAGAGAACGGGCAAGCGGCCAGATTGAGCGACGGGCGCGGGCAAGCCGGGAAAGCGTGCGGCGAGGCTGGCCACCGCCTGCGCTTCGGCGGCTTCGGCGCGGCGAGCTTCGGCTTCCGCCTGAAGCACGGCGGCTTCCGCCAGTGACTGTTCCATTCTGGCGGCATCCCCCGCCTTGATGCGTTTGGCCACGGCCTCGCGTTGCTGTCGCAACACGCCGATCTGGTCGCGCCAGGCCAGGCCCGCGCTCTTTGCGCGCAGGGCGGCGTACCAGATCGAGAGCAGATCGCGCGCGGCTTCGTGCCGCGCTTCTCCCACCCGCTCTTCGGCCTCCGCGACCAAAGTCGCGCCGGTCGCCGCATCCAGTTTCGCCTTGCCCGGCAGACGCAGGCCGCGCTCGATGCCGATTTCCCAATCGTTGGAGGCCAGCGTCCCGCCGATGTTGCCGCTCTCGCGGCGTCGCGCATAGCCGGCGCGCGCCTGATATTCGTATTCCCCGGCATTGATGCGGCGACTCTCGGCCAGCGCGGCGGCTACCCGCGCCCGAGCCGCGAGCACGCCCGGATATGCGTCCAGCGTCGCCTCGACGGCAGCCAAGGGCGGCAGGTCGGTCGGCGCGGAGAGTTCCGGCGCGGCATGAAGATGAGCGCTGAACAAGATCAAAATGCATGCCGCTATGTTGATGCGGCCCGGTTTCCAACGTGTTTTCATCCCAATCTCCCGAAATCCAGAACCGGTATCAGCCACCAGGCCACGTCCCGCTTCGGGAACGCGTGTTTCAATTCATCCAGCAGACGGCCCGCCGCGTCCGCTTCCAGCACCACCTGGAACTGGGTGCGCGCGACGCGTCCGCGCACTTGCTCCTGCGGCGTCAAGGCATGTTCACGGCTGCCGCGACCTGCGGCGCGCAGCAGTGTGAAAGCGCCGCCCCATTCCGGATGCGCGAGCAGATGCTCGGCCAGGGTTTCTTCCAGGCTGGCCGGGGCGACCAGGGTGAGCTGGACCAGACTCATGCTTGATTCCCCTTTTGAACGCTCCTCAGCCTTCGAGAGGCCTCATGAATCATGTCTTTTCTCCAAGAATGAAGCGCCGATACAACACCGGCAAAACCAGCAGCGTCAGCACGGTGGACGTGAACAGGCCGCCCATCACCACGATGGCCAGCGGTTTCTGGATTTCCGAACCCGGCCCGCTTGAGGTGAGCAGCGGCAACAGGCCAAAGGCGGTGATGCTGGCGGTCATCATCACCGGGCGCAGGCGGCGCAGGGAACCCTCGCGCACCACCTGGGCGGCGCTCATGCCCTGATCGCGCAACTGGTTGTAGTACGACACCAGCACGACGCCGTTGAGCACCGCGATACCGAGCAGGGCGATGAAGCCGACCGAGGCCGGCACCGACAGGTATTCGCCGGTGACGCCCAGCGCCATCACCCCGCCAACCAGCGCGAACGGCGCGTTGGCCATGATCAGCGCGGCCTGGCGCAGACTGCGGAAGGTGGCGAACAGCAGCAGAAAGATCAGCCCCAGCGCCACCGGCACCACCACCGCCAGACGCATGGCCGCGCGCTGCTGGTTCTCGAACTGGCCGCCATAAACCACGCTGTAACCCGACGGCAATTTGACCTTGGCGGCCACCGCACGCTTCACGTCCTCGACGAAGCCGACCAGATCGCGTCCGGCGACGTTGCTCTGGATCACCACATAGCGCGCGCCGTTCTCCCGGTTCACCGCCACCGGACCATCGGCACGGATCAGATGCGCCACCTCGTTCAGCGGAATCGCGAGCCCGTCGCCGGTGGGAATGCGCAAGCGCTCGAACAGGGCCGGCGAGGCGCGCACATTCTCTTCGGCGCGCAGCACCAGCGGCGTGCGGCGTGCGCCTTCCTGCACCACGCCGAGCTTGACGCCTTCCAGATGCGCTTTCAGGAAATCGGACACTACGTCCACGGTGAGGCCGTAGCGTCCAAGCGCCAAGCGGTCGATCTCGACCCGGAAATACTGCACACCGTCGTTCTTCACCGAGAACACGTCCTGCGCGCCGGGGATGCCACCCAAAAGCGTCTCTATTTCACCAGCCAGTCGATTCAGCGTCGGCAGATCCGTGCCGAACACCTTCACCGCCAGATCGCCCCGGCTTCCGGTGAGCATTTCCGAGACACGCATATCGATCGGCTGGGTGAAGCCGTAGGTAATGCCGGGGAAATCCGCCATGACCTTGCGGATTTCTTCCATCAACCATTCCTTGTCCGGTTTGCGCCAGTTTTCCTTCGGTTGCAGCACCAGGAAACTGTCGGTCTGGTTGAGGCCCATCGGATCGAGTCCAAGTTCATCGGAACCGGCGCGCGCCACCACGCCCTTCACTTCCGGCACCCGCGCCAGCAACGCCTGCTGCACGCGGGTATCGAGTTCGAGGCTGGCTTCCAGACTGATCGAAGGCAGTTTTTCCAGTTGAATCAACAGATCGCCTTCATCCAGCGTCGGCATGAAGGACTTGCCGATGAACGGGTAGATCGTCGCCGCCGCCAGCAACAGGACGACCGCGCCAGCCATGACCAGGCGGAAATGGCCCAGGGCGTAGTCGAGCAACGGCCGATAGGCGCGATCCAGTTGCCGCATCAACCAGGGTTCTTTGTGTGCGCCTTCCTTGATCAGCCAGGCGCCCAGCGCGGGCACCACGGTCAGCGAAAGAAACAGCGCCGCGCCGAGGGCGAACACGATGGTCAGCGCCACCGGGATGAACAGTTTGCCCTCCAGACCTTGCAGACTGAGCAAGGGCAGGAACACGATCAGGATGATCAGCACGCCCGCCGCCGTCGGCGCGGAGACTTCGCGCACGGCGCGATAGACCTCATGCAGCTTGGGCGCGCCACTGGCATGCGCGAGTCGGGTCACGATGTTTTCCACCACCACCACCGCCGCGTCCACCAGCAGGCCGATGGCGATGGCGAGGCCGCCCAGACTCATCAGATTGGCGGACAGACCGAAGCGGCGCATCAGCCAGAACGCGGCCAGCGCCGACAGCGGCAGCACTACCGCCACGGTCAATGCGGCGCGCGCGTTGCCGAGGAACAGGAACAACAACACCAGCACCAGCACCACTGCTTCCATTAGCGCCTGCGACACCGTGCCGACAGCACGTTCGACCAGATTGGAGCGGTCATAGAACGGCTGCACGCTGACGCCGCGCGGCAGCGTGGGGGCGATTTCCTTCAGGCGTTGTTTCACCAGCGCCACCACCTGCTGGGCATTGGCGCCCTTCAACCCGAGTACCAGTCCTTCCACCGCCTCGCCCTTGCCGTTCTGGGTGACACCGCCATAGCGGGTGAGGCTGGACATGCGCACCCTGGCGACATCGGCGACCCGCACCGGCACACCGCCGACTTTTTTCACCACGATGGCGGCCAGGTCGTCGAGCGACTTCACGGCGCCCTCGATGCGCACCACCCAGACTTCGTCGCCCTCGGCCAGACGGCCGGCGCCGTCGTTCTTCAGATTGGCTTCCAGGGCCGCCATCAATTCCGCCAGCGTAACGCCGCGCGCGCTCATCGCCGCGTTGTCCGGCGCCACCTCGAAGCTGCGCACGAAGCCGCCCAGCGCGTTGACGTCCGCGACGCCGGCCAGGGTGCGCAATTGCGGGCGGATCACCCAATCGAGCAAGGCGCGCCGCTCGTCCAGTGGCAACGGTCCATCGACGGTGAACATGAACATTTCCGACAACGGCGTGGTGATCGGCGCCAGGCCGCCGGACACACCCGCCGGCAGATCGCCCATCGCGGCGGAGAGGCGCTCAGCCACCTGCTGCCGCGCCCAGTAGATATCGGTGCCGTCCTCGAAGTCGATGGTGATGTCGGTCAGCGCGTATTTGGCGACCGAGCGCAGCAAACGCTGTTTCGGGATGCCCAGCATCTCGGTTTCGATCGGCGCCACGATGCGCGCTTCCACTTCCTCCGGCGTCATGCCGGGCGCTTTCAGGATCAGCTTGACCTGCGTGGTGGAGACGTCGGGAAACGCGTCGATGGGTATTTCGCGCCAGGCCTGCGCGCCCGCCGCGACCAGCAGTACGGTGAACAGCAGGGTGAGCAGGCGTTGGGTGAGGGCGAACTCGGCCAGCTTGTTCAGCATGGCAATCTCCAGCGGGCCGAAGCGGCTAGGAGCCTGTCGGACTTAGGAATCGTCGGCTGCAAATCGACCGCAGCGGCCCCTTTTTTGCCGACTTCTTGCCCCATGGAACAACCATGCGGCGGCGAATTCTGCAAAAAACGGCCTCGCTGGGGCCGATTTTCGCTATCGACGACCAAAGTCCGACAGGCTCCTAGGTTATTTCGCATCTGTCGCTCCCAGCCAGGCCGATTTCAGCGCGGCGATGCCGCCCGCCGCCACCATTTCGCCCGCCGTGAAATTCCCCGCGACGGAAACCGCGCTGGCCGATTGCGACAACACGCTGATTTCGCGCGCCTCGAATCCGTCCGGACGACGCACGAAGACATAACTCTTGCCGGCTTCACGCGCCACGGCACTGACCGGCACGCGCCATTCCTGGCCGCCGCCGAGACCCTCAATGCGCGCTGCCACACTCTGGCCGGGGCGCAAACCGCTCACGGCGCCATCCAGAACAGCGCGAATGCGCACAGTCTGCGCCGCGCCGGCGCCCGGCAAGACGCGCAGCACGGACCCTCTGATCTGGCGTCCCGGCAATTCAGCCCTGATTTCAACCGCCACCTTCATGCCCGGCTTGACCCGCTCGGCGACATCGGTGGGGGCATCGATCTCGATCCAGAGCGGATTCGTATTGGCCAGGGTGTACAGCGCGGTTGCGGCTTCCACGCGACCGCCAAGCACGGCCTGACGCGTAATGACCACGCCGGAAATCGGCGCGGTAAGCGAGATCTCGCTGGAGTAACCCTCGCCACGCTCGGCGCGGGCGAGCGCGGCATTGCTCAAACCATAGGTGCGCAGCATTGCGCGTTGCGCGTTCAGCGCCGCCCTGGCTTGCGCCAATCCGGCCGCGCTGGCGCGGGCGCGCGACTCGGCGATGATGCCCTCGCGCAGCATGCCTTCGTCGCGCCGCGCGCTGTCCTGAGCCAGCGCGAGCGCCGACGCCGCCTGTGCCAGGCCGCCTTGCAGGCCGATCAATTCCGGGCTGGACAAGCGCACCAGGACTTGCCCGCGCCGCACCGACTCGCCTTCCTCGGCCAGCGTCGCCAGCACCAGACCGGCCGCAGGCGCGGCCACCACGCGCGTCTGCGCATCCGGTATCACCACCATCGCCGGCATGCCGGGCGACAGGCTGCCGGCATGGCGGGTCAGCGCGACCGTTTCAACGCCCAAGGATCTGATCTGGACGGGCGTCAGTTTGATGGGGGCGGCTTGCGCGCCGATGGAAAGCAAAAGAACAAGGAAAGGGCTGAAACGCATGGGTCGCTTTGAAAATAAGTTGTGGCGGGATCGGTAACTCCGGTCCCGCCAAGGCTGGTTTGTGGAAGAAAGTCAGCGGTTGCGTCCACCGCCAGGGCCCATGCCGCCACCCGGCCCCATGCCAGCGCCCATCCCGCCCCCTGGTCCCATGCCGCCACCAGCGGCGGGCGGGGTGTCAGGCAACTGCACACCTTGCTGTTTTGCGCGTTCCTGCATGCGTTCGTGCTGTTCCGCGCGGATTTGCGCTTTTTCCTCGGCGGTTTTCGCCGCGCGCATCTTGGTGCGATGCGCAGCGCGCTCCTTCTGGGTCATCAACTGGCTGCCGTAAATCTGCTCTTGCGCGGGCGTTGCGACCGGATCGACCGCCAAAGCCAATCCGATGGAAAGCGCCAGGGCCGCTGTTGTGAATGTAAGTGTCCGTTTCAACATGATTGCCTCCTGTGATCAAACGCCTCTCAGCGCCCGCAGTGTTCGCGAGGTGCCGCAAGGATGGCATCGACATCTGTCTGAGCCAGCACCTGAGCCGCATAGGCTCTCCCGGTGATCGCCTTGATGACTCCGGCGAAGGCGCGCAAGTGGTTGCGCGAACCGCACTGGAGCCTGCCGTACACCGTGTCGATATCGGTGTTGTGGGTGTTTCGCATGGCATCCCGCAAATCCAGGATGTCGGTTTCCTCGATGAAGCCGCCCGCCTTCAGCGCGTCCACATCGCTGAGCGCAGCCTGTGCGATCAACTTGTCGTACAAAGCCTGTAGTTCGCCATTGGCGAATTCGCCAATGGCGAGATTGGCCGTTGGGTCGGCCAGGCGGTATTTGCGCAGCAATTGCATCAGCGCATCCATGTGGCGCTGTTCACTGCCCGAAATGTTGCTGAATGGCGTCAGCCCCCATTGCTCGTAGAGCGCCAGATAAACATCGCGCGCCAGTTTTTCCTCCTCGCGCATATAGGACAGATCCTGGGCTTCGAGGTTGGACAGCGAGAGGCTGGACAGCGCGGACAGGTTGCGGGGAAGCCCGGCGGACCCGGCGGGCATGCTCAGCGCCAACAGAATGGCGGCGAGAACGGGGGAGAACTTCTTCAGTGACATGGCGTTTACCTCTTTCAATAGGTGCTTGAAACGATGTCTTCCGCTATTCGGCAGTCGACGCCGAGTCAAGGCAGAACGATGCTGTCGGTGGTTTTGGGTTGATGCACGCGGTCGCGGTCGCGGGTCTGATCCTGATCCTGGGTCTGGTCCCGAATCCGATCACGATCACGATCACGATCCCGTGATTCGTCGCCGGATTGTTTGCGACTTTGCATGGCCCGATCCGATGCTTGCGAGCCATACTGGCCTTGTCCGCTCATCTGACCACCGCCACCACCTCCGCCACCGCCACCGGCGCGCGCAAGGCTCAGATCAGCGAAAAGCAGGGCAGCCGAAGCGGCGAGAATGATCAAAGCGGTTTTTTTCATGATGTACTCCTGGTTGGAAGAAAGGGGAGGCCAAGAACCTTGGCTGCATTGCTGTTTGCGATGAGTTCATTTCAGCAGACAGGTGTAACCGGCCGGTTTCGCGAAAGACCTGTTTTGTAAACCGCGATGGCAACTGCACGATTTGTTACTTGAATTTACAAATTGCCCCGTGAATGGCTGTGGAACAGGAAAATAATCACCTCAACCAGAATCCGAAGCGCGCCATGAAACAAGAACATCTCCTGTTGGTGGACGACGACCCGGAATTGCGCGATCTGCTGCGCGACTATCTCGGGCAAGCCGGTTTTCGCGTGACCGCTGTGCCGGATGGGCGGGAAATGCAGAAGGCGATGGATGCCGCGCCGCATGATCTGGTCATTCTGGACATCATGCTGCCCGGCGAAGACGGGCTGTCCCTGTGCCGCCGGCTGCGCGCGGGCAGCCGCATTCCGATCCTGATGCTGACCGCGCGCGGCGACGAGATCGACCGCATCGTCGGGCTCGAAATGGGCGCCGACGACTATCTTTCCAAGCCGTTCAACCCGCGCGAATTGCTCGCCCGCATCAAGAGCGTCCTGCGGCGCGCCGGCAGCCTGCCGGAAAACCTGGCGGCCGAAGATGTGCACAGTTTCCGCTTCGCGGGCTGGACACTGGACGCGCAAAGCCGGCAACTCCGCTCGCCGGCAAGCGTGATCGTTGAACTGTCGGGGGTTGAGTTCAAAATTCTGCGCGTGCTGGTCGAACGGCCCAACCGGGTGTTGTCACGCGACCAACTGCTCGAGTTCACCCAGGGCCGCGAAGCCTCGCCGTTCGACCGCGCCATCGACGTCCAGATCGGCCGCCTGCGCCGCAAGCTGGGCGACGATGCGCGCGAGCCGCGTTTGATCAAGACCGTGCGCAACGAAGGCTATGTACTGGCGGTAGAAGTGGAGAAGGCATGACCGGCATGAAACGCTTCGATTCCATCTACCTGCGCGTCACAGTCGTACTGCTGCTTGGCCTGCTTGCCGCGCAAGGGGTGGCCGAACGGCTCTACCAGGAAGAGCGGGAGCGCGTCGTTTCCCACCTGATCGCCGGGCCGTTGGGGCAGCGTTTGAACATGGTGGCAGGCAAACTGGAACGCACGCCAGTGAACGAGCGGGAGGATCTTCTGCGCGTGCTGAATTCTCCCCGCATCACCTTTACGCTGGCTTCGGCGCCGGGCGCCGAGACGGAACCCGGTCCGCTGCACCATCTGCAAGCGCGCTTGCGGGAAGCGCTGGGAGCGGAACGGCGGGTGCAGGTCACCGGTGATTCCGGAGAAACCCGCGACGGCATGCCCGCTGCGATCCGGATTTCGCTCACCCTGAGCGATGGTCAACGGGTCGTCGCGTCGCATCACTACCCGCCGGAAAGCGCGATTGCCCCCAGCCGGCATCTGCCGTTGCTGACCGGTTATTTCCTGGCCATCGCGGTGATCACGCTACTGGCCATGCGCTGGGCGGTGCGTCCCCTGCAACGACTGGCGCGCGCTGCCGACGCGCTCGGGCGCGACCTCGCCGGCGCGCCACTGGCGGAAGCCGGCCCGCGCGAAGTGCGCCAGGCCGCGCGTGCCTTCAACACCATGCAGAACCGCCTGGCCAGCTATCTGAACGATCGCCTGCGCATCCTTGCCGCTGTCTCGCATGATCTGAAATCCCCGATCACCCGCCTCAAGCTGCGCGCCGAAATGCTGGCCGATGCGGCCCAGCGCGAGAAATTCCTGTCCGATCTGGATGAAATGGAAGCCATGATCGCCGCCACGCTGGACTTCCTGCGTGGCGAATCGCGTCAGGAAAACGGCGTTTTGCTGGATATCAACGCGCTGGTCTCGACGCTGTGCGACGACATGCGGGCGCAGAACGGCCACATCGAAATCAGCGGAGAAGCCAGCCGCCCGTTGCTGGCGCGGCCGCAAGCGTTGCGGCGCTGCCTCTCCAACCTGCTCGACAACGCGGTTCGTTATGGCAAAAGCGCCGGCGGCGGTATTCGCATCACGCTGCAGGATGGAGCGGAAGCGCTGACCTTGCATATCGACGACAACGGTCCGGGTATCCCGGATAGCGAACTGGAGCAGATGTTCGAACCGTTTCGCCGTGGCGAAGCCTCGCGTAACCGCGCCACCGGCGGCACCGGCCTGGGGCTGGCCATCGCCCGCAATCTGGCGCGCGCACATGGCGGCGATGTCATGCTGCGCAATCGTCCGGAAGGTGGTTTGCGCGCCACGCTGGTCTTGCCGCGCGGGCTGAACTGATAAGCTCCATTACCTCCGGCTGATCCGGTTTTATACAGTTTTCGGTGTCGTCATTCATGCCATCCGTTTTTCTCGCGCCGCACCCCGAGTCGCCCTCGCACCCTGTCGAGCGGATCGAGGTCGTCATCGTGCGTTCGCTTGCCGGAGGACTCAGCCTGACTTATCGGGTCGCCGGCAACATCAACGGCCTGCTCATTCCAGCTCCGCAAACGGCCGCGCGCGCCGACGGGCTTTGGCGTCATGCCTGCCTGGAAGCCTTTGTCGATGTTGGCAACGGGGCATATCGCGAATTCAATTTTTCGCCGTCCGGCTTATGGCAGGCGTATGAGTTTTCCGCTTATCGTGCCGGCGGCTTGATGACTTCAGCCGCCGATCCCCGCATCACCAGCCAGCTTGGGCCCAGGACACTGAGCGTGTCGGCGAAGCTGCATGCCGATGATCTGCCGCCCGCTTCGGCGGCCTTGCGCCTCGGCCTCAGTGCCGTGATCGAGGCCGCTGACGGCACGATCAGTTACTGGGCGTTGCGGCATGCCCCCGGCAAGCCTGACTTCCATCATCCCGACACCTTTGCCCTGGAACTCTTCCCATGTCCCTAGCCATGAGATTCGGACTCGACCGCCTGTTGTCCGAACCCGAACTGCGCCGCCCGCTGGCTGGCCGCCGTGTCGCCTTGCTGGCGCATCCCGCCTCGGTCAGTGCCGACCTGACGCATGCGCTCGATGCGCTCGCCGCGCTGCCGGATATGCGCCTGACCGCAGCCTTCGGCCCGCAACACGGTCTGCGCGGCGACAAGCAGGACAACATGATGGAATCGCCGGATTTCCTCGATCCGCAACTCGGCATTCCCGTCTTCAGCCTGTACGGCGAAGTGCGCCGGCCGACTGCCGCGATGATGGACAGCTTCGATGTGTTGCTGGTCGATCTGCAAGACCTCGGTTGCCGCATCTACACCTTCATCACCACGCTGCGCTATGTGCTGGAAGAAGCCGCACGTTTCGGCAAAACCGTCATCGTGCTCGACCGCCCCAATCTGGCCGGCCGTCCGGTCGAAGGCCTGACCTTGCTGCCGGGATGGGAGAGCTTCGTCGGCGCCGGCCCGATGCCGATGCGGCATGGCCTGACGCTGGGCGAAATGGGGCATTGGTTTGTCAAAACCCTGAAGCTGGATATCGATTACCAGGTCATCGCCATGCAAGGCTGGCGACCTGACGCCGCGCCCGGTTACGGCTGGCCGCTGGGTGAGAGAAGCTGGATCAATCCCAGCCCGAACGCACCCAACCTGAGCATGGCGCGCTGCTACGCCGGCACGGTGATGCTGGAAGGCACGACGCTATCGGAAGGACGCGGTACAACGCGGCCGCTGGAGTTGTTCGGCGCGCCGGATATCGAGCCACGCAAAATCATGACCCAGATGCGGCAACTCGCCCCCGACTGGCTGCACGGCTGCCGCCTGCGTGAATGCTGGTTCGAGCCGACCTTTCACAAACATGCCGGCAAACTTTGCGCCGGCATCCAGATCCACGTCGAAGACGGCGCCTACGACCATGCCGCGTTCAAGCCCTGGCGCATTCAGGCGCTGACGTTCAAGGCGTTGCGCCTGTTGCAGCCGGACTATCCGCTCTGGCGTGACTTTCCCTACGAATACGAACATGACCGCCTCGCCATCGATTTGATCAACGGCGGCGAAGGGCTTCGACTTTGGGTCGATGACCCGGAATCAACCCCGTCCGACCTGGAGACGTTGGCCAGGGTGGACGAATCTGTCTGGCGGGAAGAAACCGAGACCGTGCTGTTGTATCGCTGAAGGCGGTCACAGGGAAAACACCTTTTTGTGTACGGATATGTTCTTTATTCACGAAACGATTTCTACAATTGCTTTGACGCATTTGCGTTAACTACGAGGAGACACCATGAATTCCCTGAAAAACTCTGCCGGTTTCGCCGCGCTTGCCGTTCTGATAGCGGGTTGTGCCACAGCATCCGGCACCGCTGACAAAGTGACGTATGACAACACCATCCGCCAACTGGTGGAGACGCGCTGCTTTGCCTGTCATGGTCCGCATGCGCCCAGCATGGTGGAGTTCAAGAAGGACGAGGAGGGATTCAAGGCGAAGAGTCTGGGGCCGCGCATGGACAGCTACGAGAACCTGCTGGTCATGGTCAACGGTACGGATACGGGCGCGATCATGCGCAGGCTTGATGATGGCACCAACACCAAGGACAAAAAGCCGGGAAACATGTACGAACAACTCGGCGCCGACGATGCCGAGCGGGCTGCCAATCTCGCGCGGTTCAAGCGCTGGGTGGGAAGCTGGAATCTGAAAAAGAACAAGGACATCTCCGATGAAGAGCGAAAGGCGGTCATTGCACCGAGAAGTTGATCTCCGGCATTGAGCCTTTCAAGAATGAATTGCGGGGCAGGCCTTGATCGTTCCGGGCCTTTCCCCGCAGGCTGGGCGGGAGCCAGCCTCCGTTTCGCATTCGGTTTTACGCTCGGTTTCGAGCTCAGTTTTGAGCTCGGTTTCGAGTCATCCGCGCGGCCAGCCAGGTCAGGCCGACTGCAGCCAGCATCAAGCCTAGTGTCGCGGACAGGTTGTTGAGCCATTCCGGCGCGACCAGCAGCAGGATGCCCAGCCCGAGCATCATCAGACCGGAAAGCAGTTTCAGCAGCCGGCCCTCGCGCTCGCTGAGCTTGCGTGCGCCCAGGGTGCGCACGAAGGCAAACACGATCAGCAGCAGCGGCAACACATAGATCACGTTGTACAAGGCGAGATAGAGCATGTGTTGTGTCGGATTGGCGACCTGCATGGTGAGCAGCCGGGTATAGACCATCGGAAAACCGGCGGTGCAGAGCAGTTCGTAGAAATTGGCGGCGACGGCGAGCAGGACGGTGGCCGCCAGCATGGCCGGCAGACTGCCGGCGGCGAGTATGGCGCGGCCGCGTCGGAA